>NZ_JBIWLQ010000002.1:0-29525 GCF_044766265.1 Streptomyces sp. NPDC102283 | reverse complement strand
CTTGGGGGGCCCCCTGGGGTTACCCGCCCCAAACCCCGGGGGGGGGGGGGGGTTTTTTTGGGGGTTTTGGGGGTTTGGGGGGGGGGGGGCCCCCCCCCGCGCCGGCGTTCCCTGTCCTGTCGTGCTCATCAGCTACTCCGCTTCCCATGTCTGCTTCAGGTCCTGCACGTAGGCGTCCAAGCGGTCGAAGCTCTCGTTCCAGAACTGCTCGAAACCGCCCGTCCACTCGTGGACGGGGCGCAACCCGCCGGCGTCAAGGCCGTACAGGCGCTGCTTGCCTGCCTTGCGGTCCCGGACCAGCCCGACCTCCCGGAGCACCCGCAGGTGTTTGGACGCCCCCGGCTGGGTCATCCCCAGCTCCTGGGCCAACTCGGTCACCGACCGCTCACCCGCCCGCAGCAGCACCAGGATCTCCCGGCGCTGCGGCTCGGCGATCGCGTTGAAGACATCCGAGGTCGTCGCTGCTCGTGCCATGGGGCAATCATATGCCGATATCGGTATGCGTCAACCGGAGGGGTCGGGCGGGTCATGTCAGATGACGGTCGTGAACCTTGTCGGCGGCAGCGGAAACCGGGCGATGAGAGATCCCGGTGATCGGCGCGACAGACCTGGTCCAGGCGGAGACCGTCACGCTTCGCGTTCCCGGAAACCGACAGTTCCGCGAGGGCAGGGCACCCTCGTCGTCCGGCGAACCGGACCGGCATCCGAGGAGGCGGTCCGGGTTGCCGTCTGCTTCTATGGACGAGATGGCATGTGGTGGTCGTGAGACTTATTCGGACAGGGCCCGGTTAGCGGTCGCACGGTTCGGTCACAGGCCGTCACCGCGAGGAACGGTGTACGGCAGCCATCGTCGACGGTGCCGCACGGCGCGGCGCTCCTTCCTGGACAACCGCGCAATGGGCATGCGCCACAGGACGGGCGGTGGATTGGTCCGCGAGAGGATTTCTCATCGGTCGGCCTGTCTTCCTGCTTGTGTGCGGGGCCCGGCCGCGAGGATTCGCCGCGGCCTGCGACCGGTCGCCTCGGGCGGCTTCGACGAGGGCCGGGTGGGCCTGGACCACGTGACATCCATGGCGGGGGCTCGCCCCGTCGCCGGAGGGTGTCCCTCATCCGAGAGTGATGCGCCGGAACCTCCTGAGCGCGAGCAGCATGAACGCGCCCGTGATCAGGCAGGCGCAGACCACGGCGTAGGGGAGCGCGTGCACGACCGGCCAGGTGTCGCTCGTCGGAAGGCCGGCCGGCGGCGGGTTGCCGAAGAGCTGTCGGACGGCGGTGGCCGTGGCGGAGACCGGGTTCCATTCCGCGATCGTCCGCAGCGGGCCGGGCATGGTGTGCGTGGAGACGAAGGCCGAGGAGACGAACGTGACCGGGAAGAGCCAGATCAGCCCTGCGCTCTGCGCGACCTCGACACTGCGGGCCATCAGCCCGATCGCCGCTCCCACCCAGGACATCGCGAAGGCGAAGAGAAGGATCAGCAAGTAGGCCAGGAGCGCGTCGGCAGGCGACGCGGTGATCCGCCAGCCCACCAGCAGCCCGCACAGCGAGGTGACGACCAGGGTCACCGTGCTCATCGTCAGGTCCGACAGGGTCCGGCCCAGCAGCACCGCCATGGCGGGCATCGGCAGGGAGCGGAAGCGGTCGACGATGCCCTTGTCCATGTCGTTGGCCAGACCCAGAGCCGTGAACGCCGCGTTGAACGTGACGGCCTGGGCGAAGATGCCGCCCATCAGGAACGTGCGGTATTCGGCCCCGCCGAGGCTGCCGCCGAAGACGTAGGCGAGCAGCAGGACGAACATCACCGGCTGCACCAGGGCCGCGATGACCGATCCCGGTGTCCGGCGCAGGTTCAGCAGATTGCGCCAGGCCACGATGGAGGAGTCGCGGCTCAGCCGTTGGACCGCGGTCACCGGTCATCGCCCCCGGCCGCCGCGACGCCTGTCGAGGCCGTCGGGGAGACCGGAGGTCTGCCCGGCTCCAGGGGGCGGCCGGTGAGGGAGAGGAACACGTCGTCGAGGGTCGGCGGTGCCAGTTCCACGTCCCGGACGGCGATGCCGGCCAGCCGCAGGCAGCCCAGGGCGTATTCCAGGCTCTGCGCGCCGTGATCGGTGGCGACGGTCAGGCGGCCGGTGCGCGGGTCGAGGTCGGGGAGGTGCTCTCCGAGCGTGGCCAGGATCTCGGCCGCGATGACCCGGTGCCGCGGTTCGGCGACGGTCAGCGAGAGCCGCTCGCCGCCGACCCGTGCCTTGAGGTCGGCGGCCGAACCGCGGGCGACCACGTGTCCGCCCTCGATGACGACGATGGCGTCGGCCAACTGGTCCGCCTCCTCCAGGTACTGGGTGGTGAGCAGCACCGTGGTTCCCTCGGAGACCAGGTCCCTGACCGCCTGCCAGGTGTCCGCCCGGCCCCGGGGGTCGAGGCCGGTCGTCGGCTCGTCCAGGACCACCACGGCGGGCCGTGCGACCAGCGCGCCGGCCAGGTCGAGCCGGCGGCGCATTCCTCCCGAGTACGTGCCGCTCGGCAGGTCCGCGGCGTCCTCCAGGTCGAAGCCGCTCAGCAGCTGTCCGGCCCTGCGGCGGGCGGCATGACGGCCGAACCCGTAGAGCCGGGCGACGAGGTACAGGTTCTCCCGGCCGGTCAGCTTCTCGTCGACCGCGGCGTACTGGCCGGAAAGCCCGAGGTCGCGGCGTACGGCCTCGGGGTCGGCGAGGACGTCGTGACCGGCCATCCAGGCCCGGCCGCTGTCCGGTCGCAGCAGTGTCGACAGGACCCGCACCGTGGTGGTCTTGCCCGCGCCGTTCGGGCCGAGTACCCCCAGTACGGTGCCGGGGGCCGCTTCGAGGTCCACACCGGCCAGGGCCTGCTTCTTCCCGAATCGTTTGGTGAGTCCTTCGGCGCGTATCGCCGGACGGGTCGGCGGGGCGGTCATGGGTGCCTCTCGTGGTGCGTGGGGCGGGGCGGGCGCGTGGATCCGGCGTGGTGGGGGAGAGGGGGCCAGGGGAGCAGGGTCATGCCACCCCTACGCGGGCGCTCCTGGGGGTGATGTCGGTCCAGTTGACCTCCACGTACTCCAGGCAGGCCGCGTGTTCCGCCGGGCCGAACACCTCGTCCCAGCCGGCGGGCACCGCCGCGAACGACGGCCACAGGGCGTGCTGTCCCTCGTCGTTGACCAGGACACGGTGCCGGGTCTGCGGGTCGTCGAAGGGATTCGTCATGACGGGTCTCCTTGTTCGGTGCGGTGGCCGGCGTCGAGCACGGCCGAGACGGTGGTGCCGATCTGCTCCCGCGCGGCGGGCTGCATCATCTGGGCGTGCGCGCACGCCACGTCGTGGTTCTCGATGGGTCCGTCGATGTACGGGCCCCACAAGGACAGGCCGAAGGTGTCCCGGGGTCGGCCCTCGGTGGCGGTGAAGAACAGCACGGGCCCGTGGAACACGCGGGGGGTGTACTTCCGCATCAGGCGCGCCTGACCGGCGAAGTTGTCCACCATCGCGTCGATCGTGGCAGGCTCCAGCGACCCGAGCGGACTGCCGGCGGCGAGGAACTGGTCCCGTACGGCCGCGGCTTCCACCGGGCCGTCCCCGTCGAGGACCTCCTGACCGACTCCCATGTTGGAGAGCAGGGCGCGGAAGACGGTGTCCCGGCTCGCGCTGTCCAGGTCGTCCAGCGGGGCGAGCGGGAAGGCGTCCAGGATCGTCAGCAGGGCCACCTCCTCGCCCGCCTCCTGGAGCTGGACGGCGACCTCTTGGACGACGTTGCCGCCGAAGGACCAGCCGAACAGGTGGTACGGGCCGTGCGGCTGGACCGCCCGCAGCTCCGCCACGTACACGGCGGCCATCGCCTCGATGCTGTCCGGGAAGGGTTCCGTGCCGTCCAGGTTCGGGGTCTGGAGCCCGTAGACCGGCCGGTCGTTGCCGAGGTGGGGGAGCAGCCCCGCGTAGGACCAGGCGAGGCCGCCGGCCGGATGGACACAGAACAGCGGCGGCAGGCTGCCTCGGGTCCGCAGGGGCAGCAGCGTCGCCAGCGGGTTGTCCTGGACCCCGGCGCCGATCCGTTGTGCGAGTGCGGCGACCGTGGGCGCCTCGAACAGGCTGCGGATGCTGACGTCCACTCCCAGGGCGTCACGGATGCGGCGGATCAGCCCGGCCGCCAGCAGTGAGTGACCGCCGAGTGCGAAGAAGTCGTCGTCGATGAGGACCCGCTCGCGCTCCAGCACCTCGGCGAACAGCGTGCACAGCACGTCCTCCCGGGGGTTACGGGGGCTGCGCCCCGTGCCCCCGGACCCCACGTGCGGGGCGAGGTCGGGCAGGGCCGTCCGGTCCAGCTTTCCGTTCGGCGTCAGGGGGATGCCGTCCACGGCGACCCAGCCGGAGGGGACCATGTACCCGGGCAACCGGGCCGCCGCGTGCTCCCGCACCCCGTCGAGCCGTTCGGAGTCGGACAGCGCGGGGCCGGTGGGCACGGCGCGGTCCACGGCGCCGCTCGCGGACGGGACGGCGGGGTGTGCGGCGAGCACCACGTACGCGGCAAGGCGGGAGCCCCCGGGGCCCTCACCGTGCGCCACCACAGCCGCGTGGGAGACGTCGGTGTGCTCCGCCAGTACGGCGGCGATCCCCTCCGGCTCCACCCGGAACCCGCGCACCTTGACCTGGCCGTCGGCGCGCCCGGCGAACACCAGAGCGTCGTCGGGCGTCCGTACGGCCCGGTCCCCGGTGCGGTACATCCGCGTTCCCGCGGGGCCGTAGGGGTCGGGCACGAAACGGTCCGCGGTGCCCGCGGGCTGTCCGTGGTAGCCGAGCGCCAAGCTGTCCCCGGCCAGGTAGAGGTCGCCGGTCACCCCGACGGGGACCGGTCGCAGCCGGTCGTCGAGGAGACGTACGGCCGTCCCGTCGACCGGGGCGCCGAGCACCGGCCGTTCGGTCGCCCGGAGCTCGGCGGTGAGGGTGTCCACCGTCGCCTCGGTGGGCCCGTAGAAGTTCCAGGCCGTCAGGCCGGTCCGGGCCCGCAGATCGTCCCAGAGGACGGCCGGGACGTCCTCGCCGCCCAGGACGACCACGGACGGGGCCCGGCCGACCCCGGCGAACAGCCCCGCGTTCAGCAACTGCCGGACATGCGTGGGCGTGGACTCCAGCACGTCGAGGCCCAGGACGCGTACCGCCTCGACGAGGGCCTCCGGGTCCTGGCGCGTCAGATCGTCCAGGACGTGCAGCCGGTGCCCGTCGAGCATCCAGAGCACCGGGTCCCACGCGGCGTCGAAGGACAGGGCGGCCGTCAGCGCGACGTCGAGCCGGGGCTTTCCGGCCGCCCGTACGGAGGGCCCGAAGAGATGACGGCGGTGGTGTTCCAGCAGCCTGGCGAGGGAGCCGTGACCGACCAGGACTCCCTTGGGGCGGCCGGTCGAGCCCGAGGTGTGCAGGAGATAGGCGGGCTCGGTGAGTCCCGGCCGGGTCCGCTCCCGCGGGGGTGCGGGCGCGGTGGCGGAGTCCGGGGAGTCCAGGTTCAGACGGTGCCATCGGGCCGTCGCCCGGGTGTGGGTGGCGTCCGCCGTGAGCACGGTGTGCGGGCGGGCGTCGGCCAGCACCGCGTCGATCCGGCCCTGCGGGAGGGAGTCGTCCACCGGCACGTGGACGGCCCCCACCTTGAGAACGGCGAGGAGGGCGGCGATCGAGTCGGTGCTGCGCGGCAGCAGCACGGCCACCCGGTCGCCGGCGCCCGCACCGGCCCGGGCGACCAGTGCGGCGATCCGGTCGGAACGGGCGTCCAGCTCCGTGAAGGAGAGGCTGCCGTCCGGGGCGGTCACCGCGATGTCACCGCTGCGCGCCGCGGCCACCGTAGCCGCGAACCGGTCCAGCACCGTGATGGGAGGCGCGGCGTGGTGACGGAGCGCACCGGCGCCACCGCCCAGGTCCAGCAGCCGTCGCTGTTCTTCGGTGCTGGCCAGCGGCAGGTCGCCCACGATCGTTGTGGGGTCGCCCACCGCGTGCGCGAGGAGGAGGGTGAACCGGTCGGCGATCCGTACGGCGGTCTCCGTGTCGAACAGGTCCTGGCTGAACTCCAGCGTTCCGTCGAGGTGGGCCACGCCGCTCCCCGTCGACGTCCGCTCGGTGAAGGAGAAGGAGAGATCGAACTTCGCGCCTCCGGTGTCGACCCCCTCCAGCCGGGCTTCCAGACCCGGTAGGTCCAGCCGGGGCGGCCGGTGGTTGTTGAGGGTCAGCATGACCTGGAAGAGCGGGTGGCGGGAGAGCGAGCGCGTCGGGCGTACGGCCTCCACCAGCCGCTCGAAGGGCAGCTCCTGGTGGGCGTAGGCGGCCAGGTCGCTCTCCCGTACCCGGGAGAGCAGCTCGGTGAAGTCCGGGTCGCCGCCGAGGTCCGTCCGCAGGGCGAGGGTGTTGACGAAGAAGCCGACCAGAGGGTCCAGCGCCTCGTCGGTCCGCCCGGCCACCGGGGTGCCGATGGTGACGTCGCGGCCGGCGCCCATCCGGTGCAGCAGCGCCGCCAGGGCGGCGTGCAGCACCATGAACGTGCTGCTCGCCGTCGACCTGGCCAGCCGCGCCACATCCGCCATGGTCTCCTCCGGTACGCGTACCGGGACCGTGCCCCCGCGGCCGGTCGGCGAGGCGGGGCGGGGGCGGTCGGTGGGCAGGGCGGTCTCCTCCGGGGCGCCCGCCAGGCGGTCCTTCCAGAAGGCGAGCTGGGCCGATGCCGCGGAGACGGGATCCCCGAAGCTGCCGAGCAGGTCACGCTGCCAGAGTGTGTAGTCCGCGTACTGGACCGGCAGGGGCGCCCAGCTCGGTGCTCGCCCGGCGGACCGCGCCGCGTAGGCGCCGGCCAGGTCCTGGGCCAGCGGCCCCATGGACCATCCGTCCGCCGCGATGTGATGGACGGTGACCAGCAGGGTGTGCCGGTCCTCACCGCTCCGGAACAGGATCGGCCGCAGGGGGACGTCGTGCGTGAGGTCGAAGGGCTCGGCCGCCGCCTCGCGCAGAGCCTCGGCCAGGTGTGCCTCCTCGACCGCCACGACGGGGAGTTCCGGCAGCGCGTCACCGGGCGCGAGCACATGCTGACGGGGGCTGCCGTCACCGGGCTCGACCACCGTGCGCAGGATCTCGTGCCGGGTCAGCACATCACCCAACGCGCGCCGCAGGGCGTGCCGGTCCAGGCTGCCGTCCAGGCGGACGGCGAACGCCATGTGGTACGCCGCCGTTTCCGGGTCCAGTTGGTGCAGGAACCACAGGCGCTCCTGGGCCGTGGACAGCGGTGGCCGTTCCGTGCGGGGCGCCCGCCGCAGCGCGGGCCGCGCCGCGCCCGCTCCCTCCAGCCGCTCGGCGAGCGAGGCGGGGGTCGTGGACTCGAACAGGGCCCGTACCGGGATTTCGACGCCGAACGCGGAGCGGATCCGGCCGATCAGCCGGGTCGCCAGGAGGGAGTGTCCCCCCAGCTCGAAGAAGTCGTCGTCAGGGGAGACCTGTTCGTGCTCCAGGCTCTCCGCGAACAGGGCGCAGAGGATCTCCTCCGGGGCGGACCGCGGGGCCCGCTTCTCCTTGTCCGTACTCTCCGCACTCTCCGCGACGGTGGTCAGCGGAAGCGCCGCGAAGTCCACCTTCCCGTGCGGGGTCAGCGGGAGGGCGGCGACCGGCACGATCAGCGAAGGCACCATGTGGGCGGGCAGCCGCTGCGCGACGAAGGCCCGCAACTCCCGCGAGGACAGGTCCCGATGACCGGCGGGCACGACCCAGGCGACCAGGTGCGCTTCCCCCGAACCGGAGGCCGAGCCGGAGCCGGAGCGGACCGCGACCGCAGACTGCGCGATGTCGCCGTGGGCATCCAGGGCGGATGCGACCTCGCCGGTCTCGACCCGGAACCCGCGGATCTTGATCTGCCCGTCGGCACGGCTCAGGTACTCAAGACGTCCTTCGACCCGGCGCGCGAGGTCGCCGGTACGGTACATCCGTGAGCCCGGCGCTCCGTACGGATCGGGCAGGAACCGCTCCGCCGTCGCGCCGGAGCGGTTGTCGTAGCCGCGGGCGACGCCCGGGCCCGACAGATACAGCTCTCCCGTCACCCCGGGGGCGACCGGCTCCAGCCGCCGGTCCAGGACCCGGGCCCGGGCGCCGGTCACCGGATGTCCGAGGTGAGGTCGTACGCCGGGCAGGACCCGGCCCATCACGCTGTCCACGGTGGTCTCCGTGGGGCCGTACAGGTTCCACACCGCCACGTCGGACAGGGCGGCCAGCTCCCGCCACAGCGGTGCGGGTACGGCCTCCCCGCCCAGTGCCAGCACGCGTGGCCGCGACCGGCCGGGAGCGAACAGGCCGCAGGAGCGCAGCTGTTCCACGAACGAGGGGGTGGTTTCCACGACATCGATCGCCCGGTCGTGGAGGAGGGCGGTGAGCGCTTCGGGGTCCCGGCGCGTCATATCGTCCACGAGGTGCAGTTCGTGGCCCGCGATCATCCAGAGCAGCGGGTCGAGGGAGGCGTCGAACGTCATCGCGGCCGTGTGCGCCACCCGCAGCGGCAGCCCGTTGTTGTCCGCCTCGGCGGGGCTCATCAGCCGGTCGCGGTGATGGGCGAGCAGCACTGCCAGGGACCGGTGCTCGACCACGACGCCCTTGGGCAGCCCGGTGGATCCGGAGGTGTACAGCACGTACGCGGCGTCACGGCCGCGGGGCGGCACGGGCATGGTCGCCGCAGCGGTGTTCTCCTGCTCGGCGGCCCCGTCGAGCAGGAGGACGTCGGCCGTGTCCGGGAGAGCCGCCCGGGTGGCGGAGGTGGCCAGTACCAGGCGCGGGGCGGCGGAGTCGAGGATCAGCGAGGTGCGGGCCGCGGGCTGCGCCGGGTCGAGCGGGACGTACACCGCTCCGGCTCGCAGGATGCCCAGCACCGCCACGACGGCGAGGGAGGTGCGGGGCAGCGCCACCGCCACCCGGTCACCGGCCTCGACCCCCCGGTCCCGGAGCGAGCAGGCCAAGCGGTCGGAGAGCAGGCGGAGTTCACCGAAGCTGAGGCGCTTGTCGCCGGCCACGACCGCGGTGCGGTCCGGCTGGACGGCCGCGCGGGTCGCCAGGACGTCCAGCACCGTCCCGTCGTCGGCGGCAGCCCCCGCCCCCGGCCTCGCGGCGAGCGGCTTCCGCGCCGTGCGCGGCAGCTCGTCCACTGCCGCCGCGCGCTGCGACGGAGTCAGGAAGCCGACGTCTGTCATCGGACGGTCCGGCTCGGAGAGCAGGGCGCTCAGGAGGCGGGTGAAGTGCTCGGCGAATCGATCCGCCGTCGTATGGTCGAAGAGGTCCTCGTCGTACTCCAGCTCACCGGTGATCCCGTCCGGGCGGCCCTGGCCGTCGTGGTGCTCGGACAGGTCCCAGCTGAGGTCGAACTTGGAGCCCGACCGCCCCACGGACCTCTCGTGGCCGACGGTGAGACCGTCGAGATGCGGGCGGGGCGCGGGCGTGTTGTTGAGGCTCAGCATTACCTGGAACAGCGGGTGTCGGGAGAGCGAGCGCGTCGGCGCCAGCTCCTCGACCACCCGCTCGAAGGGCAGCTCCTGGTGGGCGTAGGCGGCCACGTCGGTACGGGCCACCCGCTCCACGAGCGTACGGAACGCCGGGGAGTCCGAGGTGTCCGCCCGCAGGACCAGTGTGTTGACGAAGAAGCCGACCAGTTCGGTGAGCGCGTTGTCGGTACGGCCTGCCACCGGGGTGCCGACGGCGATGTCCTCGCCCGCGCCCAGGCGCGACATCAGGGCGGCCAGCGCCGCGTGCAGCACCATGAAGGAGCTCGCGCCGCGCTCCCCGGCCAGCTTGACCAGTGTCCGGTGGTCCCGCGCCCCGATCCGTACGGGGACGCTCCCACCCCGCCCGGAGGAACGGGCCGGGCGCGGCCGGTCCGTCGGGAACGACGACTCCTCCGGCAGCCCGGCCAGGGAGTCCGCCCAGAAGGAGAGCTGGCGGCGCGCGAGACTGTCCGGCGCGTCGGGATCTCCGAGCAGGTCACGCTGCCACAGCGCGAAATCGGCGTACTGCACCGGCAGTTCGTCCCACCCGGGTGCCCGCCCCGAGCGGCGCGCGCCGTAGGCGGTGGACAGATCCCGTAGGAGCGGCCCCATCGACCATCCGTCGGCGGCGATGTGGTGCAACGTCACGATCAGTACGTTCTCCTCGGCGCCCAGGGGGAACAATCGGGCGCGCAGAGGGATCTCGTGCTCCAGGTCGAAGCGTGCGCCGTCCGGCACCAACGGCTCACCGGCCGCCATGACCCGAAGAAGCGGGCGCGGCAGCCGCGCGGGCGGCAGGACGTTCTGACACGGGCCCTCCGGGGTCTCCGCCACGATCGTGCGCAGCGCCTCGTGCCGCTCCACGACGTCGCGGAGGGCCAGTTCCAGAGCGTCGCGGTCCAGCGCGCCGCGCAGGCGCAGCGCGACCGGCAGATGGTACGAGGCACCCGCGTCGCCCAGCGTCTCCAGGAGCCACAGCCGTTGCTGCCCGAACGAGAGGGGAAGCCGCCGCGGGCGAGGGGCCAGGGCCGTCACCGAACGCCGGGCCGGGGCGACATCGCCCAGCGTCGCCACCAGGCCGGCCGGTGTGGGCGTGGAGAACAGAGTGCTGATCGGTACCTCCGCGCCGAACTCGACCCGGATCCGGCCGATCAGCCGCATCGCCAGCAACGAGTGGCCGCCCAGCGCGAAGAAGTCGTCGTCCCGGCCCGCCCGCTCCACCCCCAGGCACGCGGCGAAGACCGCGCACATCCGGGCCTCCAGGGCGGTGCGCGGGGCACCGCCGTCGGACGCGACCGGCAGAGCCGGGGGCAGAGCCGCCACATCGAGCTTCCCGTTGGGGGTGAGAGGCAGACGCTCCACCGTCGCCCAGGCCGTCGGCACCAGCGGGCCGGGCAGGAGGGCCGCGACCGCGTCGCGCGTCTTCGCGTGAGCGGGCGCACCCGCACCGGTCACCAGGAACGCGGCCAGCCGCTCGGGACCGTCCTGCGCGGTGGTCAGGGCGACAGCGGCGTCCTCGACACCGGGGAGAGAACGCAGCGCGGCCTCGATCTCCCCGGTCTCGACCCGCACACCGCGCACCTTGATCTGCCGGTCGCTACGTCCGGCGAACTCCAGCGAACCGTCCTCGCCCCACCGGGCGAGGTCACCGGTGCGGTACATCCGGGCCCCCGGAAGGCCGAAGGGGTCCGGCATGAAGCGTTCCGCCGTGAGCCCCGGACGGCCCGCGTATCCGCGGGCCACGCCCTCACCCGACAGATACAGCTCGCCCACCGACCCTCTGGGCAGCGGGTGCAGGGACGGGTCGAGCACATAGGCCCCGGCCCCGGTGACGGGGCGCCCGATCACGGGGGACGCACCGGTGATCCGGGCGGTCACGGCGTTGACGGTGGTCTCGGTGGGTCCGTAGAAGTTGAACACCAGCAGGTCGGGATCGGCTGCCAGCTCCTCCCAGAGCCCGTCGTCGACGGCTTCCCCGCCCAGGGCGATGACCCGCGGCCGGTGGATCTCCGAGGTGAGCAGCCCTGTCGCCAGCATCTGCCGCAGATAGGTGGGGGTCGTCTCGATCGCGTCGATGCGCTGGTCGACGAGGTACCGGACCAGTGCCTGGGGGTCGCGGCGGACGTCGTCCGCGATGATGTGCAACTCGTGTCCGGCGACCATCCAGAGCACCGGGTCCCAGGCCGCGTCGAAGGAGGTCGCGGCGGACAGCGCCACCCGCAGCCGTCGTCCCAGAGCTTCCTCGGCCAGGGTGTGGGCCTCCCGGCGGTGGTGCTCCAGGAGGTTGCTCAGGGAACGGTGCTCGACGACGACGCCCTTGGGACGGCCGGTGGACCCGGAGGTGTAGATGACGTACGCGGCATCCTGGGGTCCGGGTCCGGGCAGCTCTCCGGCGGCACCGGCCGGGGAGCCGGCCGGTGCCGCCGAGGGGGCGACGCGCGGGACCGAACCCCGGGGGTCGATCGTGCCCGCCGAGGCCGCGGTCGCCACCAGGGCGACGGGCCGGGAGTCGTCGATCATGAAGGCGAGCCGGTCCGCCGGGTAGGAGGGGTCGAGCGGCAGATAGGCGGCCCCCGTCCGCATCACGGCGAGTATCGCCACCACCAGATCCGTGGAGCGTGGCAGTCCTACCGCGACTCGGGCGCCGGGGCGGGCGCCCCGCGAGGCGAGCAGGGCCGTCAGGCCGTTCACCCGGTGGCTTAGTTCTTCGAAGGTGAGGGTCGTGCCGTCGCAGACAACAGCGGTGTGGTGAGGGGTGGCTAGCGCCTGCCGGGCGAACTGCTCGGTCAAGGGGGACGGTTCCGGGGCGTCACTTCTCGACGGCTGAGCGGCGCCGAGGCCGAGCACCCGCCGCTGTTCGTCCTCGGCGACGGGGCTCACCGCTCCCACGGTCCTCTCCGGGTCCGCCACGAACGCGTCGAGAACCCGGCACAGGCGCTCATGCGGCCCCACGAGGTCCTGCTGACCGTAGCGCGCCGCGTTGCCCAGCAGATCGACGTGCATTCCACCGTCCCCGAAAGAGGCGTGCACGGCCACAGCCAGGTCCTCCACCGGGCCGATCGACAAGTTGTGCAGGGTCGCCGGGTGAGGGCCGAATCTCAGGGCGTCGTCGAAGGCGAGGATATTGACGGAGGGCCCGGTCAGCGTCGTCGTCCCGGTCAACCCCAGCTGGTGGCGGAGTGCTTCGGCCGGCCGGCGCTGGTGACGGAGTACGGAACGGGCTTCGACGGAGGCCCGGCGCGCCAGATCGGCCACCCGGTCGGCGGGGGAGACGGCGAGTCGCATCGGCAGGATCGAGCTGAGCATGGCGGGTGTCGACCGTGCCGCGGGAGTGCGCCGTCCGGTGACCGGCAGGCCGAGCACGACCTCGCCGAGCCCCTTCTCCCGGTGCAGGCACAGCGCCAGCGCCCCCATGATGAACGTCGGCCAGCCGGTTCCGGCCTTCCTGGCGGCGGCCTTCAGCCGTGCCGTCTCCGCCCGGCTGTACACCCGTCGCACCGACGCCGTCCCGTACTTCGTCCTCGTACCGGACGGCGCGGGGGTCTCGGGCGGGAGGGCGCCGACGAGGTGTTCTGCCCAGAACCTCTCGTCCTGGGCGCCCTGTTCGGACGCGAGGTAGGCGTCCTCCTCCTCGATGAGCGCGGCGAGAGAACCCGCGGGACGCAGCTCGGGCAGGACATCCGGGGCGAGAACGAGAGCGGTGTAGACCTCGGCGATACGGGAGAGAGCCAGGATTGCCGCGTAGCCGTCGAGCGCCAGGTGGTGCACCTGCTGGTGGAAGAGGTGGCGCGAAGGAGAGAGCCGGTAGAGGGTGACACGGACCAGTGGCCCCGCCGATACGTCGGCGGGCTCGGCCAGACACAGCCGCATCCGCCGCAGAGCCTCCGCGTGGGGGTCCACCTCGGCGGAGAGGTCCACCCACGGCATGGATATGGACGCGTTCTCCTGCACGCGCTGGAAGGGAACCCCGCCCCGCTCACCGAAGGTGGTGCGCAACGCCTCCATCTCGGCCGCGGTGTGGCCGACCGCGCGCCGCAGCAGCTCAGGCTCCACCGGGCCCCGGATATCGGCGTACTCCGCGATGTTGTACGCCGGATCCGCCGGGTCGAGCCGCTGCGCGAACCAGACCCCCTGCTGAGCGGCGGTCAGGCGCATCGTGCCCGTCGGGGTTTCGGTGTGCGGTGCGTCGGTCACGCGAATTCACCTCGGTGGGGGAGACCTGCGACGGCATGGGCCGGGGCGCGCATGTGCGGCAGGGCGGAGCGGGACGGGGCGGGGCCGATCGCGAGGGCTGCCGGCTCGAGTCGAGCGCGTACGCATCGCGATCGCGAAGCATCCGCTTCTGTGGACCGGTGCACGTTGACAGCCTCCGTTGCGCTGACGGCGCCCCAACAGGGCCTTCACACCAGTCGTTCGGAGTCACATCAGACTCGGATTGCTCATGTGGCGCACAACACGTCGGTGAGCCGATCTTTTGCAGTTCGCTGGCGCGTATCAGCCAATCGTCAGGCGGCTTCACGCCAGACACCCATCCGTGGAGGAGGCCGCACCGAAGAGGTGAGTGTCCGGACGTTCGTTCGGGCACTGCGTTCCCGCGTCCCGGAATTCGAAAGGGAGAACATGATGAAGATCCCTGTTCCCGCTCTGCGGTGGCAGCTCGTCGGAGCCCTGGTCGGCACTGTGCTGCTGGCGTCCGCCCCCACTGCCTCGGCCGCCGTCGCCTCCTCCTCCTCCTCCTCCGAGGTAGCACCCCGCCAGGCACCTCTCACGCCTATCGCGCGCGAGGGCGGAGCCTCTTCCGGCCCGCTCGCCTTCTACCGGGGAATACAGGGCGGGAACCTCTGCCTGCTGGCCCGGTGCACAGTCGGCGAATCCGGGCCCGGTGGACACCCGGGCCCCAGCAACACCCAGGGATTCAACCTCTGCCTCCTCGCCCTGTGCACCGTGCGGCCCTGAACGCGGGTGGGCCTGGATCGACGACGCTCCCCCGCGCATCAGCGCGGGGGAGCGTCGTCGATCCAGGTCCACCTGTGACCGGTGGTTCTGTGGCCGGAGGTGTCCGCTCGCTGTCAGCCCTGGTCGGTGCGGGGATGAGCCCCGAGTCGGTGGAGCTGAATCGGGGCTCGGCGCAGGGCGCGGGAGTGGTCAGGCCTTGGGCATCAGAACGGTGTCGACGATGTAGACGGTGGCGTTGGCGGTGGGGACGTTGCCGCAGACGACCTTGGAAGTGTCGTTGACGGTGTAGTTCTCGCCGGAGCCCTTGGTGGCGAGGGTGGACTTCTGGAGGGTGTCGTAGGTTCCGCTCTCCAGCTGCTTGGGGGAGAGCTTCTCGCCCACGACGTGGTACGTGAGGATGCTGGTGAGCATTTCCTTGTCGGCCAGGACCTTGTCGAGATCGGCCTTGGGGATCTTGGCGAACGCGTCGTTGGTCGGCGCGAACACGGTGATGTTCTGGGCGTTGTTGAGGGTGTCGACGAGACCGGCCTTCTTGACCGCCGCGACCAGGGTGGACAGAGCCTGGTTGTTGGAGGCGGCGGTGGCGACCGGGTCCTGGGCCATGCCGTCGAAGGAGCCCGCGCCGTCCTCGGGGACGGACGCACAGGCCGGACCGAACGGGGCGTCCATGGGGGCGGTGTCGTCGGCAGCCGGGCTCGACTTCTCGTCGGCGGGGGCGGAGCTGCTCGCCTTGTCGGCGGCCGCGTCGGAGGAACTGTCGTCCCCACCGCAGGCGGTGAGCGCGAGCGGCAGGACGGCGGCGGCGGTGACGGCGATGGCGGCGCGGCGGAAGCGGAAGGCGTTCACGGACATTCTCCTGTGTGCTCGGTCGGTTGCGCTGAGGTCAGTCAGGGGTGTGCGTAAGGCATCGTGCGGGCGCGGCGAGCACTGACGTCAGGTCAGGCGTCGGGACACGGACACGATGGTCAACGCGGTCGACCGTGCAGTGCGCCGAGAGCGATGCTCGCGCGGTGCCGGTGCCGCCTTGATCGTCATGTCTGCTATTCGGGGCTGCCGCGATATCGGATTGGTCCGAGGGCGAGGAAGTTTGAGCCCGGGGCCGCCCTTAGCCCGTCCGGGTGCAATGCGCGGGTCGACCAATCCGGCGCGCAGGCGGTGACGAATGCCCCATGTGAGCGGCTGTTCGGAGGAAGCACCGCACACGCCGAGGCTTCCATCGGGGATGGATGCCTCACCCGTTCCCCACGGTGGAAGGCCCTTGGGGGACAGCTGTCGCGGGGCGTCACTCTCCTGGGCGCCCCGCGACGGACCCTCCCCGCGAGCAGACGGTCGAGGCGGCGAAGAGGGCACATCACTCCGGCACGCCTCCGGCACACCCGCGTTTGTCGAGGGTGGCGTAGACGACGAGGTTGTCCCGGTACTCGCTGCGGCCGCGGTCGTAGGTGCTCCAGCAGGTGATCAGGTGCAGGGCGGGCGGTCCGCTGGTCGCATGGACCTGGCTGTCGGGGAAGGCGTCCTTCCCTTACTGGCGCAGCGCCCGGACGATGAAGGTGATGGTGGACCGGTCGTCCTGGACCGAGGTGACTTCGTCGCCCGGGTCGAGCGTGGAAAGTCCGTGAAAGGCTCCCGGGCCGGTGGCTGAGTCGACGTGGCCGACGACGACCGTCGCGCCGGGTCACCGGGGCCGGGCCGTCGCTGCACCACCCTATGTTTCCCGGTTCGTCGGGAACGCCGAGACGGCCGTCCTGTTGGACGCGCAGGCTGATCAGGGGCTGGTCGAGCGAGATGGAGGGTATGCGGATGTGGGTCGGCGCCGCGGGTGTCCGGCCGTCGTAGGACGCCGCTAGGGCCTGTCTTCAAAGGCTATTGATGGGGCATCATATGGCGCATGGTGCGGCGACATGAGCTCTCGGATGAAGAGTGGGACGTTCTGTCGGGGCTGCTTCCGCGGACGGAAACGGGGCGGCCCCGGCGGGACGACCGGGTGGTGCTGAACGGAATCGTGTGGAAGCTGCGGACCGGTTCGGCCTGGCGTGATGTGCCGGAGAGGTACGGGTCCTGGCGGACGTTGTACACACGTTTCCGCAGGTGGGCGCTCGATGGCACGTTCACGCGGATGCTTGAGGCCGTCCAGGCTCAGAAGGATGCGGCGGGAGACGTCGACTGGCTGGTTTCCGTGGACTCCACGATCACCCGCGCTCATCAGCACGCGGCCGGCGCCCGTAGAAAGGGGCAGGCCCTTCAGAAACGGCACACGCTCACGCCCTCGGACGATCCCGTGGCGGACTGACGACCAAGATTCACCTCGCCTGCGACGGCCGCGGCCGTCCGCTCGGCTTTGTCGTCACCGGCGGCAACGTCAACGACTGCACGCAGTTCGAGCAGGTCCTCGCGCAGATCAGGGTTCGCCGCCCAGGCCCAGGCCGACCGTGCAACCGTCCCGATCATCTCCTGGGCGACAAGGGATACAGCAGTCGAGGCATACGCAACTACCTGCGGAAACGCGGTATCCCGCACACCATCCCGGAACGCTCGGACCAGCAGGCGAACCGCCGCCGTCGAGGCAGCAACGGCGGCAGGCCGCCCGCTTTCGACAAGGAGCGCTACAAACAGCGCAACGTCGTCGAGCGCTGCTTCAACGCGCTAAAGCAGTACCGGGCCATAGCCACCCGCTACGACAAAACCCGCGAATCCTACGAAGCAGCACTCACCATCGCGTCACTCCTAATGTGGATATGACCCTTTGAAGACAGGCCCTAGGGCAACGTGGTACCGCCGGGCACCAGGACGCCGGCCCTCCACCCTCGCCGCCGGATCGTCATGACACCCCGTCCCCACACACGCACACGTGCCGGCGACGCGTCGGGTTCCACGACGACAGCCGTGTGCTCATCGATCTCAAGGGCAGTGCTCCCGTCGGGTAGTTCGCGCTCCGGTCCGGCGGGACGGAGTTCGCCGAGGTAGCAGAATCGGGTGTCGTGCGTGCCGCCCTCGGCGTTGGTGTGGTGCGGGATCACCGCGACCGGAAGGCCGAGCGCGCCGAGGAGATCCAACCCGGTGAGCCAGGCGGGAGGATGTCCGGCCCTGTACACCTCGTACACGGGCAGCGCCGCGAACCCCACCGTGCACGCCGCCGCGGAGGCCATCACCGTCACGCCGTGACCGCGTGCCACCTACGCGTACCCGTGGCGCATCCGCCGCATTCCGTGCCCGGACCGCGGATGGTCGGGGATCGCTGTGCACCGAGGGAACCTCCTGGACTCGCCGCAGAAGCGTCGTGCGGGCTCCTCGCGCCTGCGTACGAGGTAGGCCTCCCCGGTATGTGGCGTCTGCCCGCAGGGGAGTTCGCGGGAGCTAGCCGTTCCCTGTCGCTGCCCGCAGGGTCAGGCCGAGGCCGACGGCGACGACGAGGAGCGAGGTGATGACGGGCCCTGTCCGCGCCAGCTTCCGGAGCAGGGGGTTGTGGCGGAGGCTCCGGGCCCGGTCATGGCTCTCGATGCGTTCGCGCAGGCGTACGAGGAGGAGTCCGGCGAGCGTGAGGGTGGCGGCCATGCCGAGTCCGTAGCCGATGACGAGGAGCACGCCGAAGGCCGTACGCCCCAGGGCGACGGCGCCTAGGAGTACGACGAGGGCGGAGGGGCTGGGGACGAGACCGCCGGCGATACCCATGCCGATGAGGCCGGAGCGGCTTGTACGCCGAGCGTTTCGGGGAGCCGTTGACGCGGCCGCCGGGTGGTGTTCGTGGTCCGGCGGGGCGAGCGTCGCGACCAAGGAGGTCGCCCGGAGTTTCCCGGCCGTCGCGCTGTCGCGTGCGGAGACTGGGGTGACGGGCTCGGGCCCGTGGTGGTGAGGGCTGTCGGCCCCGTGGTCGTGATCATGATGGTGGCCGTGGTGATGGTCGCTGTGGCTGTGGCTGTGGCTGTGGCTGTGGCTGTGGCCCGGGCCGTGGTGATGGTGGTTGTGTTGCGGCCTGCCCCGGACGGCTCCCGTGAGGAGCCAGAGGCCGATGCCGGTGACGAGGAGCCCGCTGGCGGCTCCGAGCCACATCAGGACGGTCTCTCCGGCCAGGTGGGTGGAGACGGGCAGGGCGAGTCCGAGGACGAGGACGCCGGCGGTGTGCGTCAGAGTGACGGTGGCCCCTACGGTGAGGGCGTCCCGCCTGGTGCCGCGACGGCCCGCGAGGTAGGCGGCCATGATGGTCTTGCCGTGGCCGGGCATTGCCGCGTGGGACGCCCCGAGGACGAGCGCCAGGAACAGCGCCAGCAGCCCCACGGGCAGGGTGATCTCGCGGGCGCCGACGAGCGAGTCGAAGGCCCCGGTCACCTGGGCGAGCACCCCGCTGATCACGCCCGCGCCGGGGAGGTCCGCCACCACGGCCGGTACGGTGCCCGTGTCCTGCCCGGGTTCGCTGCGCAGCGAGGCTGTGCGCTGGTCGAGCGGGGACGCGAGTGGGTCCTGCGGGTACTGGCGCAGTTCGCGGGTGGTGGAGGCCGCCGGTACGTCGGCGCGGGTGATGCTGATGCCCTGGCCGGTGGCGGTCATCTCGCGCCACCCGATGCGCGTGGCGTCGTAATGCGTTTCGGCCCGGAGGTCGGCGGGCTCGCTGAGATCGGCGTGGGCGGTCAGGCCGCAGGCGAGGCGGCTGGTCTCCAGTCCCGCTTCCCCGTTCTCGTACACCAGGGACGCCGAGGATCGCACCCAGTCCGCTCGCTGACCTCCCACGGTCAGACGGAGCTGTTCGCTCAGGCCGGAACAGACCTTGTCGGCGTAGACGCGCGACTCACTGTCGCTGACGGCGCCGTCGCGGTCGGAATCGATGGTGGGGCGTTCCTGGAGCGCCGCGATCTCCGCCCGGTCGACCACGACTTGGGCGTCGATCCGGTCGGGGCGAAGGACGAGGCCCGTGTGGTAGTTGACACTGAAGTTGCCCAGAGGATGGGCCGTAGCGGCGGGCGCTGACGCCACACTCGCCGCGGCGGCGAGTGTGGCGGCGGCCAGGGTGGTGAGGGCTCGGCGCAGGGTGTGGTTCATGGTGTGGTGTCGATTCTCTGGAGCAGGTCGTGGGCGGCCTCGGCGTGCAGGGGGTGGAAGCCTGGCTCGCGCAGCGCTTGGGTCAGATCGCGGCGGGCTGCCCCGGTATTGCCCAGTGCGTGGTGGATGGCGGCGCAGTGGTAGTGGAAGAGCGCGCCGCGCGTCCCCGTGGCCAGTACCCTGTCGGCCTGCACGCGGGCTTCGGCGTCCCGGTCGGCCCGGTGAAGGGCCCAGGCGTACGCGTCGTGAACGGCGACGAAGGGGCGGGCGCGCAGGCTCTGTCCGGCCATGGTGACGGCGCGTCGCGGATTGCCGTGATCGGCTTCGAAGAGGATGGCGTCCGTGTCGGCCGGGTCGCCCGCGGGTGCTCGGATGCGGTCCTGGGCGCGCGGGAGGGTGTACTGCGCTTCGGCCTGTTCCCGGTGGCCCAGGGACTGTTCGCCCAGGCCCAGTAGGTAGTGCGGCAGGGGCGCGATCGCGATGGCCGCCCGGTAGTCGGCGATGGCCCTGGTGGTGTTGCCCAGGGCCATGTGGGCGCGGGCCCGGGTCTCCAGAAGAGCCGAATCCCCAGGGGCGGCCCTGAGCCCGGTCTGCGCCCGGGCCGGGGCCGCCCGTGGGTCGGCGTCCTGGAGGTCCAGCGTTGCCAGGACGTTGTGGCCGAACGAGGTGTCGGCCGGGGTGGCCGCTGCCGCCAAGGACCGGCGCATGAGGGGCGCGGGCCCGGTCGGTCTCCCCCTTCAGCTCGAACGGGTAGGAGGCGCGTGCGAGAGACGCGGCGTCGGGGCGCAGGTCCGTCATCTTCTGGACGGCCTCGTCGGCGTCCTCGTAGCGGCCCAACTGGGTGTACGCGTCGGCCAGGATGCCGTAGGCGGAGGAGCTGTAGGGGCCGCTGGTCGTGGCCTTGCGTGCCCAGCGCAACGCGATGGGGAAGTCGTGGCGTGCCGCGGACAGGGCGCCCATGCCGATCTCGGCGCCCGTGTTGCCCTCGGCCTGCACGGTGAACGAGGTACGCAGCGCCTTCTCGGCCCGGTCGTAGGTGGCGGGGTCGGCGGTGGTGCGGGCCTGCTGGACCAAGGCCATTCCCAGGGCGGCCCAGCCCCCCGGATCCTTCGGCAGGCGGGTCACCCGGGCCTGGAGCGCCTCGACCGACCCACGCGGTGGAGAAGCCCCGGGCCGGCCTTGGCCCGCCGGACGGGAAACAGCGGTCTGATCGGGCGCCAGCATGACTGCTCCGACGGCGAACACCGCCACGCCCAGAGCCAGGGGGACCACGATGTTCCGCAGCCGCCTGCTGCCGCGTGAGGGGGATGGCGGCTGGTACGGGGGTTCGGTGGGGTCCGGGTACACGGAATTCTCTCCGAATGTTCGATGCTGCTGGAGCCGCGGTGCCCGGGCCGGGGCGGCGTCCTTCGGCTCGGCCCGGGCACCGCGTCAGATGTCCGTCGCCTGCCGGTTCAGCTGTCCTTGCCGCGGCGGCGAAGGCGGAAGCCGCCGACGCCGAGAAGGAGCACGCCGGCCCCGACGAGCGTCGCCGCCCGGGTGGGCTTCATGGCGGTGCTCGCGGCGGTGTTCTCCGTAGCGGCCTGCTCGGCACTGCGGCCGGTCGCGCCGGGGCCGCGGTTCACGTTCTTGGTGTGCGGCAGCGCGACGTACGGGAACGAGGCGCCGAACCGGACCTCGTTGGCGTCGACCTTGTCGCCGTCCGCGAGTTCGGGGACGAGGACGCCGGTCCGGGCGGCGCCCACGACGGCCTGGAGCGAGATGTCGACGTCGTCGGCGAGGCGCCGCCCGTTCGGGAAGCCGGCCGGGTCACCCGCCAGAACTCCGAGGCGCTGGGGCCTGGCGGCGGGCGGTACCGCCATGTTGAGGCGCAACTCCTCCGCCGGGACGATCTTCCTGAGTGCCGCGTCCTTGTTGAGGCGGTGTGCGTTCAGATCGGCCGTGATCGGGCCGCAGACCTTGCAGATGCCCGTCAGGTAGATCTCGGCGAGGTCGTTGCGGGGCGTCGCGGGGGCAGGGACGCCGTAGACCTGATGGACGAGCTTGGGCAGGATCGGGTCGTACACTCTGTCGACGACGGGCTGGATGGTGCGGTCCTGGCTCGGGTTGAGGGTGTTGAAGGCGTCCTTGAACTTCAGCGGGACGACGACCTCGTTGACCAGCGGGTTCCCGAGGCGGGAGACCTGCTTCCACTGCTTCGCGCCGCCCTTGCCCTTCTTGTCGCGGGAGTCGGCGGCGGTGACGCCCGCGCGGTCGGTCGTCGACCACACGCCGATCACCGGATTGCGGAAGGAGTTGACTTTGAGGGCCAGCTGCTTCTTGGGGACCTGGATGGCGATGGTGTTGACGTTGTAGCCGGCCAGGGTGTCCTGCCCCCGCTCGCTCAGGTCGCCGCCGTAGAGGAGGTCGAAGACACGAAGGTCGGCGAAGAACGGGTCCTCGGCCTGTCCGGTGTACGTCTTGCCGCCGCCCGGCAGACCGAAGGCCGCCTGCTTCCGCAGGGCCGCGTAGTCGGGCATCGACGCCTGGCGCGTGCTGGACGGGGCCGCCGGCACGCCCGACAGAAGAGTCCGGCTCCTTCCTCCGGTCGTGACGACCAGGTCGTAGACCTGGCGGAAGTTGAGGTCCGGGTCGTTCAGCGAGGTGACCTGGCCGGTGTTGTAGAGGAACTGGTTGGCGTCATCGCGGTAGCTGCTGCGGAAGCGCCAGCTGTAGGTGACATCGGCGACGCCGTCACCGGTGTTGTCGATCTTGATGTTGTAGCGCATGTCGTCGCCGAACGCGTAGAAGTTCGGTCCGCCGTTGGGTTCCTCCATCGGGATCGAGTTCGCCACCACCGTGACGGTGTCGGCCTTGTCGGGGCTGGTGAACGCGTACACGTCGGTGTTGTCCGCCCGTGGGTCACCTGCGATCAGGGGCGCCTCGCGGTGGCTGGAGGCGGCGCTGAGACTGGGGGCGAGGGCCATCGCTCCGAGTCCCGCGGCCAGCGTGGTGGTACCGAGCACGAGCAGGGAGTGTTCCAGGACGCGTCGCGAACGGGGCCTGGCTTGGGGAACCTTCACGGCACTTCTTCTGTCTGCTGACCCGCTGCCGGGCATGCGTCGGGGCATGCGGAAGCGAGGGGTGGGCTGATGGGAATGGCGTTCGGCGCCGCGGCGGGAAATTGCGCACCGAGCGGTCTGGCAGGCAGGGTCGATCGACGGGGCGGCTCGAAACGTGGGCCCGCCTGCGCCCAAGAACTGCGCAGCCGTAGACAAGCACGCCGAAACCACATCCCCTGCACACCCGACCGGCTCAGCAGGGCGGCCGAGCGGCCCACTAAGGGTCAACAGGCCGGTGGGAGCGGCAATTCAGCCAAGCGAACACCTAAAAGTCCGCGTCGACACAGTCGCTGACCACTGGGCCGAAAGGGGTACGCCCGCACTGTTGCCAGCCTCTCGCAATAAGGTCGGCGGGGGAATTCACTCTTCTGGTGCACCGAGCTCGCCGGGAAGGTGCCCGCCGCAGAAATTGGGCACCACAGAAGTTCGGAGGAGGCCCGAAGCCGGGGTGCGTTGGATACGCGTTGGTCGTGCAAGGGCCGCGCCACCCGCGTTGCGCCTGGTCAAAGCGGTCATATGAAACGACGACCGGGGTCGCCACCCTCGGATGGACCCAGTCGACAACAGTCCCCTGACCCGCAAGTTTCGCTGCGGCATGTTCGCAGAATGCCGATGGCGGGCCGAATCTCTGGGGAGCGGTGCCCGTCGGGCGCCTCCTCACCTCTCCGGCGTTGGCGGAGCCTTGGCCGAGCAGGGGAAGGTGGGCCGGCGATCCGCCCCAGCTACCCGAGGCCGCTGCGGCAACGCCGGACGATGATGCTCACCGAGGCTCGGGCCGCCAGCGACCCCGACGCCTTCCGGCGGCTCGAACAGTCGACTCAGCACGCGACGATCGCGGCCGGGTCCGACGCCTTGAACAAACTGACCTGGATCGTGATCCACAGGGGCGGCCTGGTCAGGGGCATCATCGTCGGCGACTGCATCGAGCTGACAGCTTCGCTGGAGGAACACCACTTCCGGGGCAGTGCGGGCCGGCCGTTGTTCTACGCCCTGCTCAAGGAGACCGGAGTGCTCCCGGCCAGTGCGCCGTTGCGTCTGCGGGCGCTTCGCATCGAAGGCCGTCGCAGCGTCGAGCAGGTCGTAGACGGGTCCGGGCCGGGAACGCCGCCTTGCCCCTGGTGTCGGCCTACGACGTGTTCGAGCAGACCTGGAGCCCGCCCATGCCGTTCCTGATTCAACGCAGGTACGGCACCGAGGACCGGCCGCTGACCCGCAGCTACATCCGCGAGTGCCTGGTCGCGACCTCGCAGTCCGCCCAGATGGCTGTGGCGACAATCCGCTCGAATGGCGCCCCCACGACTTCAGAAGGATCTTCGTGACCGACGCCATCCGCTCCGGACTGCCCCCACGCACGCCGCGAAGATCTGCTGTCACGCCGCTCTGGACACGACCATGGGGTATGCGGCGATCTGTACCACCATGGCTACCGCCGCGCAGAAGCTGGAGGCGATGCGAGAGCGTGTATCCCAGCCGCCCACCGTTCACATCGGCATGCCCGACATCCGCACGGCTGCCGGCCGGCTCACTGACCAAGGAGGGGGAACAGCCGGGTGACCGCAGCTACGGCCACGGTGCCTGGCGGGCGCGCGGCAGGTTGTTGGTCCCGTTCGCGGTAGCCGGCCAGTAGGCAGCGGATGGACGTGGCGAGTTCGGTCATTTCCGCTGGAGTGAGGTGGACCACGGCACTGAAGGACTCGTCGTGCTGCCACTCGCTTGGCGCCTGGTCTCGGTGAGCCAGCCAATGTTGATAGCTCTCATCTTCCAGTCCACGCGCGAGCGCGGCGAACTCTTCCGGCGCTTCCCGGTCGGACTGATGGGAGGGCGCCCAGCGCAGCTGCCACGGCCGTGCCCGGCCGCCGTTGTGTGGCGCTTCTTCGATGAGGCCGTGCCGGGCGAGTTGACGCAGATGAAAGGAGCAGAGCCCTGAACTGCGGCCAAGGCGGGCGGCGGCCTGGGTCGACGTGACTGTGCCGACCTCGGCGAGCAGGTCGAGCAAGGCGACGCGCACGGGATGGTCGGGGAGTTGCTGCCGGGCGCGATGCGGCAGTGGGTCCGTGGAGGCGGCTTGACGGTTTTCATCACTCATTTTGCAAAGAGTGCTACTTTGCAAAGCATTCGGTCAAGCTGGGCCGCGGGCCGGCTGGGCGTTCAGCCCTGGCCGACTGAGGCATGTGCGGAAGGCGTTGGAGTTTCATGGCTGTTGGGTTCGGTGACACCTCGCAGGACCGCCGGGTGCGCGTGCTGGGTGAACCCGTCGATTCCTATCCGCGGCTCGCGCCGGAGGTCGAACGGGGTTCGGTACGCCGCATCACCGTCGTCGGGGAGGAGATTCTGCGACGGCCGTGCCGGGAGGTCACGCAGTTCGGTACGCAGGAACTGTCGCAGCTGGTGGACGACATGTTCGCTACGAACCAAGTGGCGGAGGGCGCGGGGCTTGCCGCCAACCAGGTCGATGTGGACCTGCAGTTGTTCGTGTGGGACATTACGGACGACTGGGGGGTGCGTCATGTCGGGCACATCGCCAATCCCGTCCTGGAAGAGGTGCCGACCGAGCAGCGCAGGCTGGTCGAAGAACCCGAAGGTTGTCTGTCCGTTCCCGGCCCCTATCGGGTGCTGCCCCGCCTCGACCGTGCCGTCGTACGAGGCCGTGACAAGAACGGCAAAGCGCTCGTGATCGAGGGCAGAGGGTACTTCGCCCGGTGCCTGCAACATGAGACAGACCACCTTTACGGTCACCTGTATCTGGACCGGCTTGCCCAGCGGGAACGAAAGGCAGCCCTCCGCGAGATGGCTGCGTCCAAGGATGAGATGCTCGCCCGGCGTGCCGCCCTGGCCAGGAAACTGGGCAAGTAGCGCCGTTCCCGCACATTCAATGATCCCGCCGACTTACCAACCGCCGAGCCCGCCTACCTCAGCGAGCGCTGAGCTGTGTCCGCCCTTCCTCCACGGCTTCCTCATCGCCAGGTCTCGCAAGGGCGCAGACCAAGCAAGAGGGGTGACTCTCCTCGACTCGCGACACGCCCGGCAGGACCCGGTCGTCCAACTTGTCCACCACTGCATCCCGTGGTGGGCGCGGCCTGGAACCCCAACCGATTTTCGTGCTGGCTTAGTTCGGACAAGCGTGTGTTCGATGTTCCATGCTCCGTCCTGATCCGGCTCAGATATAGCCAGATCGCGACACGGGCCAGCACAGCTACGAGACCTTCGAGTTGGTTCAGCGGAAGGTCCTCGGCCTCACTGGGCACGCCGTCCGACACGGAGGACGCTCAGGTAACGGCGTGATGCTCGGTCACCCATCCTCGTGCGGATCCGCTCGGCGACGGCGTCGAGCAAAGGCTCACGGACGTCGCGATCAAGTCTCCGGTACAGCGACAACGAGCGAAGGTGATCGGCAAAGCCGTCTCCGGTGAACCACTGAACGGTTGGATACCAGCGTACGATCGTTGGGCCGAACAACGGTCCTGGATCGTCGACCGTGCCCCAGCCCTCGTCGGGGGTGCGCACGTCGTCCTCCAGGGGCGGATGACCCCAGTCCGGGTTCCCGGGGCAGAATCGCTCGTGGAGGTCGGCGGTTTCGCCGTACACCTCCGGTTCTCCCGGTCGGCGGACAACGACGTTGCCGAGCAGCACCATCCAGCCTGTGGGACCGAGCACGTCATGCGCTCGCTGCCAGCCGATCGACGGGTCGACCCAGTGCCACGACGATGCAGCCACGAGAACATCGAAGCGTCGACCGCGGTCGTCCCACTTCTCGAACGTCGACGCCTCGACTTGGGCATTGGGGAAAGAGGCGAGACGCTGGCGGGCGAATGCGGCCATGCCGGCACCGGGCTCAATGGCGGTCACCGGGCATCCGAGCGCTGCCAGCGAACGCGTCGCCTGACCGGTACCACACCCCACCTCCAGCACCGATGACCGCTCGTCCATTCCGGTGACGGCGCAGAGCTCCGCGAACAACTCGTCGGGATATCCCGGCCGGACCCGGTCGTAGAGCTCCGGCACCTCGTTGAACACTCGGCCGAGGATTTCTCGATCTGGACTCTTCTTCGGATCAGCAGTCACGAACGCACAAGCTATGAGTTCGAGCACGGAAACGCCAATGGCTGCCGGCAGCCGTAGGTGATGAGGGTGTCGAGTTCTTCGTGCGGGGCTTCGTTGTACCGGAACCACCGACCCAGGCGGCCGGTCGTCGTGTCCAGGTAGGGGGCCGCGGTGCTGTCCGTCGGCCCCGTGGCGATGACGGAAATCCAGGTGGGTTCCCACACGGTGATCCGATCGGCCACCGTAGGAGTCGGGGGCGTTGTGTTCAAGCCAGCGGCTGATGCGGGCCATGCATCGGGGATCTTCCGAACGGCAGCAATTTCAACAGCAGGCAGTCGGAGCCCACAGGGCTGCCCCTGACTGCGACGCTCCGATGCAAGGGCAGGCCTGGCTACCTCGGCCCGCGCGGCTGCGGGCGGTGCGGGCCGACTACGTCGAGGATGATGAGAATCAGGAGACCCAGTCCAGGCACGTCGCCGGCGGGACCGTTGTCGCCTGCAACGACAACGGCCCATCGGCCGGAATGCTGCAGGCCCTCCAGCAGAGAACCCTCGCCGATGTCATACGGGAGCCCCATGGGGCAGGAGGCGACGGAAGAGCTGAACGGTCGGCGGACTACATGACTGGCCTCGGTGAGGGGAATTGCCCGGGAGGGCGCGGACAACGCCTTCATGGCTGCTGCCACGGACCTGAAGGACGGCACGCTGCTGTCGCTGACCCTCAGGCCAGCGAGATGATCGCCAGGCCGAGATGCCGACGAGGAACCGGACCGCGCTGTCTGCCTCGAACCTGGGCAGGGTCAGGTGCCCGCGTTGGCGTCAGGGGATTCGACTTCGAGACGAGGGCGTCGAATCGGCGTTGTCCGCCGCGTTCCACGCCAAAGCCAGCACCGCCACACTCCAGGCCCACCTGGTCCATGCTCCGGCCCGGATCGCTCGCTCCGCACGACGCGTCACCTGCCGCGCAACTGGCCCTGCCAGCGGGCCTGGGCACAGCCCTTCGACACCGTGCACGACCCAATCGGCTGACATGAACAGACCTTGCCCGACCTGGCCGTCTCCAGGGCTCAACCGGAACCGAACTCCGTGGTAAAGCTGGGCAGGTCAGCGGCCAGAACCTGCACATGCCCGAGC
The DNA here is from genome assembly GCF_044766265.1 of Streptomyces sp. NPDC102283. NCBI lineage: Bacteria > Bacillati > Actinomycetota > Actinomycetes > Kitasatosporales > Streptomycetaceae > Streptomyces > Streptomyces sp. NPDC102283. Next base: position 1,779 of record NZ_JBIWLQ010000002.1, on the reverse strand, counting down.
GCCTATCTGAAACCGGCTCGAAACCGGTCACAAGGTCACTCCCGAACCAATGCCAGGTTTCGGGTTCGGCGGCGTACGTCCGCGAGAGGAAGGAGAGCGGCTGCTGATCCGACCGCGAGGTCCACACCTAGGTGACCGCCCGGCCCTCGCCCCGCTTCGTTCGGGTGCTTCGGTCAGAACTCCCTGATGAAGCAGTCGGAGACGTAACCCTCGACACCGGTGCGGTTGTTGTGCACGTACGTCCAGTGGTCCTTGACGCTGCCGTCCGGGCAGCGAACCGCTTCCGCGTTACTCTGCCCGCCCATCCAGGTGTATCCGTCGCCGGGATTGCCGTGTCCCCGGACGGATGAGGTGGTGTTGTAACTGGACCGGATCTTCACGCCCGTGGCGGTGAAGTCGCCTTGGGGCGGCGCGGCGGTGGCCGGTGAGGAGAAGAGTGTGCCCAGGAGCGTCAGTACGGCTGCGGTCGTCACGGCGGTGCGCTTGGTGTTCACGAGGTGCCTTCCTGGTTGGGCTGTTGCGTTTTGTTGTGCTGCCCGTCAGAGGTGGTCTTCCAGATAGTCACCGTGGATCCACACGTTGGCCCGGCCGCCGACGATGTCTCCCCGAAACCATGACCCTTCGCCTCCTCGAGTGTGGAATTCCTGGCCGCGGTGCACCTGCCCGAGCGCACGCCCGTTGGGGGCGTCCCGGTAGTAGACGTTGTTCGCGCTGACGACGCAGATGGTGTGGTAGTAACAGAGTCCAGCCCGAGCGCTTCGGCTGTGCCGACTGCTGTCCGTCGGCTGAGCGTGGGCCGGTACAGCGTTGGCGGCCAACAGGGCGAGGACGGCTGCGGCGGCCCCCATCGCTGCCATTCGTCCGTACACCTGGGCCGCTCGGCGACCATGAGACTTCATAGGACCCCTTCAACTCCCCGTCGACTCCAAAGAGTGCCCACTTGATTACATGATGTCATCTCTGGGTGAGGAGAGGACGCTGTGCCGGTGGCGCACAGGCACGCGCCGGGAGCGTGCGGAAGCCGGAAGGGCTTGCTGCATGCCCACCACTGCGCCGTTCGCACCGCGATGCGCCGTCTCCACCGAACTCGCTTCCCGTGCGCGCGTAGCGGTGAGCAAACGATTGGCCGGCGGGCAGGAGCACGCCGGAGGTGGTCCTGCCCGCCAAGGCGTATTCGTCCCGGCGGTGCATCGACAAGCTCAGACAGTGGCGCGGTCTGGCCACCCGATACGACAAGACCACCACCATCTACCAGGCGGCACTCCACCTCGCGGGCATCTTCATCTGGTCCGCGCGCTGACTCGAAGCCGCCCTTGGCACAGAATGATCGTGTGCTTCCTCCTCGACTGCTGTGGTGCGATCCTCGGCCCATTCCCCGGTCCAACCGTCAGGAACCGGTGACACTGATCGTCCGGGACCCCGGCTTCCACGAGCCGACTGACGAGGACGACTGCGCGATGTTCTCCTACTTCTGTCAGGCGCATGACCGCTTCTACCAGCGCGAGGCTTGCGGGGAGGGGCCGCATCTCATCGCTCTGCACTGTGAGGAGCACGGGCTTGAATACCTGTGGCCACAGCCGCTCACGCTCATGTTCCCTGCAGGTTTTGAGCCGCCGCTCAGCGGGGTGCAACTCAGTTGGCTGCAAGCAGAGTGGGATACCGCCTAACCATGATCCGAAAGAGACGCCCTAGGGCGTGTCTTCAAAGGGTCATATCCACATTAGGAGTGACGCGATGGTGAGTGCTGCTTCGTAGGATTCGCGGGTTTTGTCGTAGCGG
>NZ_JBIWLQ010000001.1:620791-987352 GCF_044766265.1 Streptomyces sp. NPDC102283 | reverse complement strand
GGGGCCGGCGGCCGGCGGGGGGGGGGGGGGGCGGCGGGGGCCCCCCCGGGGGGGGGGGGGGGGGGGGGGGGGGGGGCGCCCGGGGCGGGGGGGGGGGGGGGGGGGGGGGGGGGGGCCCCCCCCCCCCCCCCCCGCTCCCGTGTCGTGTGCGGGTCTCCGCCCGCGCTGGATCCCGTACGGGTCGGAACAGGTCACTGGAGGATTGCTCTCCACAGGCTGGGGGTAGTACCGCCTACGACCGATTTGCCCGCCCCGCACACCCCCGCGAGGTGATTCTGTGATCTGGGAATCCTTCGGCGCCGCCGTCCTCGGACTCGCCCTGTCCTGGGCTGCGCTCCGATCACTGGCCGACCGACTGCCGTCCGGCCGTGCGGTTTATCCCACCGGCGCGCTGGGCGCCCTGTTCGGCGCGTATCTGACGCATGCCGCGCTGGGTACCGGCCATGCCCTGGCGACCCTGATCGGAGCCGCGTCCGTCGGGGCGGTGACGCTGTCGCTCCTGATCCGCCCACGCGGCCGCCGCCTCGCCCGGTCGGCGGCGGCCCAGTAGCGGGGTGTTACGCGGCCAGTCCCAGCGCGGCCATCCGCTTGGTGTGGGCCTCGGTGATCCGGGAGAACATCCGGCCCACCTCGGCCAGGTCGAAGCCGTCCGCGACGCCGCCCACCAGCATCGTCGAGAGGGCGTCGCGGTCGGCGACCACCCGCTGGGCCTGCGACAGCGCCTCGCCCATCAGCCGCCGCGCCCACAGCGCGAGCCGGCCGCCGAGCCGCGGGTCCGCCTCGATCGCGGCGCGCACCTTCTCCACGGCGAAGTTCCCGTGGCCCGTGTCGTCGAGCACGGACAGGACCAGGGACCGGGTGTCGGTGTCCAGCCGGGCCGCGACCTCGCGGTAGAAGTCGCTCGCGATCGAGTCGCCCACGTACGCCTTGACCAGGCCCTCCAGCCAGTCGGACGGCGCCGTCTGGCGGTGGAAGTCGTCGAGCGCCTTGGCGAACGGCTCCATGGCGGCGGTGGGGTCCTCGTCCACGGCGGTGAGCCGCTGGTTCAGCTGCTCGAAGTGGTGGAACTCGGCGGCGGCCATCTTCGCCAGCTCCGCCTTGTCGCCGAGTGTCGGCGCGAGCTTCGCGTCCTCCGCCAGCCGCTCGAAGGCCGCCAGCTCTCCGTAGGCGAGGGCGCCGAGCAGGTCCACGACCGCGGCGCGGTACTGCGGGTCGGCGGCCGCGGTGGCCCAGTCCTGGGCGGCGATCCCGGTGGCCGCGGAAGCTTCGGCAGGGGTCTCAGTGGCGTGGTCAGGCGTCTCCATGAACGGAACGATAGCCCGCTCCGCGCAGGGCGGAAGGGCCTGGTCAGCCGGGGACCTCATACCGTTCCGATGAATTCGTCCAACACACATGCGCGAATCCGGGGTACAGTGGTATTGCGCTTACTGAGCACTGTGCTGTGCCAGAGGCGCGCCCTTGAATGAGGATGCCCGGTCGGTGGCCCGATCGGCTCCGACCCGACAGCCCTCCACGCGGTGCGTACGACACGTACGACTGCAGATGAGGGGCCCCCTCAGCGGCACGAGCGCTCGAGCGACGGCAGTGGTCCCGCGCCACCCGGCCCATCCACGGCCGGATGACCAACCCCGGCACGGTACGACCCCCAGCGTTCGCCTCGGACCGCGTCTCACAGAAGAGGCAGCACCCTGACTACGTTCCGCGACCTCGGTATTCTTTCCGAGACGGCCGAAGCCCTCGAGGCTGTCGGCATCACGTCCCCCTTCCCCATCCAGGAGATGACGCTCCCCGTAGCCCTCTCCGGCTCCGATGTCATCGGCCAGGCCAAGACCGGCACCGGCAAGACGCTCGGCTTCGGCCTCCCGCTCCTGGAGCGCGTGACCGTCCCCGCCGACGTCGAGGCGGGCCGCGCGAAGCCCGAGCAGCTGACCGACGCGCCGCAGGCGCTCGTGGTCGTCCCCACCCGCGAGCTGTGCCAGCAGGTCACCAACGACCTGCTCACGGCCGGCAAGGTCCGTAACGTCCGCGTTCTCGCGATCTACGGCGGCCGGGCGTACGAGCCCCAGGTCGAGGCCCTCAAGAAGGGCGTCGACGTGATCGTCGGCACCCCGGGCCGTCTCCTGGACCTGGCGGGCCAGCGCAAGCTCGACCTCTCCCACATCCGCGGGCTCGTCCTCGACGAGGCCGACGAGATGCTGGACCTGGGCTTCCTGCCCGACGTCGAGCGCATCATCACGATGCTGCCGCCCAAGCGCCAGACGATGCTGTTCTCGGCCACCATGCCCGGCGCCGTCATCAGCCTCGCGCGCCGCTACATGTCGCAGCCGACGCACATCAACGCCACGTCGCCCGACGACGAGGGCACGACCGTCAAGAACACGGTCCAGCACGTCTACCGCGCCCACAACATGGACAAGCCGGAGATGCTCTCCCGCATCCTCCAGGCCGACGGCCGCGGGCTCGCGATGATCTTCTGCCGTACGAAGCGGACGGCCGCCGACATCGCCGAGCAGCTGGAGAAGCGCGGCTTCGCCTCCGGCGCGGTCCACGGCGACCTCGGCCAGGGCGCCCGCGAGCAGGCGCTGCGCGCCTTCCGCAACGGCAAGGTCGACGTGCTGGTCTGCACCGACGTCGCCGCGCGCGGTATCGATGTCGAGGGTGTGACCCACGTCATCAACTACCAGTCGCCGGAGGACGAGAAGACCTACCTCCACCGCATCGGCCGCACCGGCCGCGCGGGCGCCAAGGGCATCGCGATCACGCTGGTCGACTGGGACGACATCCCGCGCTGGCAGCTGATCAACAAGGCCCTGGACCTGAAGTTCCCGGACCCGCCCGAGACGTACTCCACCTCGCCGCACCTCTTCGAGGAGCTCGGCATCCCGGCGGGCACCAAGGGTGTGCTGCCGCGCGCCGAGCGGACCCGTGCCGGTCTGCGCGCGGAGGAGGTCGAGGACCTCGGCGAGACCGGCGGCCGCGGCCGCAAGGCCGCCGCACCGGCCCCCGCCCGTGAGGAGCGCGAGCCCCGCACCCGTACGCCGCGTCAGCGTCGCCGTACCCGTGGCGGCTCAGCGGCGGAGGAGGGCGCCGCGACGGTGCCCGCACCCGCGAAGGAGACCTCCCCGGTCGCAGCGGTCGCACCGGCCGGTGACGGGGCGTCCGACGACGGGCCGCGCACGCCGCGCCGTCGCCGCCGTACCCGCGTCAGCGCCCCCGAGGCCGTCGCCGAGGCGGCCGTGGCGGTCGCCGAGGCTCCGGTGGTTCCCGCTCCGGTGGCCGAGGCCGCGCCCGTGATCGAGGCCGCACCGGTGGCCGCACCCGTGGCCGAGCCGGTCGCGGAGGCCGCGGCGGAGACCAAGCCGCGCCGCCGTCGCAGCCGCGCCGCCGTGAAGCCGGTGGCCGAGGAGACGGCTCCGCCCGTCGCCGCGGCTCCGGCCGCACCGGCCCCGGCCGAGTTCCAGACCGTGGCCGTCGCCGCGGGCGTCGCGGAGCCGGTCGCCGAGCCGAAGGCGCTCAAGCCGCGCCGCCGCACCCGGGTCGTGAAGCCGGCCGACGAGGTCGACTTCCAGATCGCCCCGGCCGCCGAGCCGGAGCCCGACGTGAAGACGCGTCGTCGTCCGGCCCGCGCCACGACGAAGGCCAAGTCGGAGCCGAAGGCATCGGCCGAGCCTAAGGCCCGGGCGACCAGGACGACGAAGTCCCGGGCCAAGGCGGAGACGGCGGAGCTCGCGGCGACCACGGAGAAGGTCACCGCGAAGGTCGCGTCGAAGGCCACCGCGAAGGCGGTCGCCGCCGAGCAGCCCGCCGTCGAGGCCCCGGCCGCCGAGGCGGACGCCAAGCCCCGCCGCCGCCGCGCCACCCGCAGTGTCACCTCGACCGCGACCCAGGAGGCCGCCGTGGTCTCCGAGGCCGAGGCCGTGGTGAGCGAGGCCGCCGCCGAGACGAAGCCGCGCCGCCGTCGCGCCACCCGCCCGGCGGGCAAGGCACCGGCGACGACGACCGAGAGCTGACGCTCCCGGCGACACAGCACCACCTACGGCCCCGGCCCCCGCACACGCGGGGGCCGGGGCCGTTCGCTGCCCGGGGACGCGCGTGTCGCCGGATGGGCCGCCCCGTGACGCGCGGAGGGGTGCGGCGGCGATAGCCTCGCCGTATGAGCCGCCCGCCCACCTTCGCCCCGCCGCCCTGTGCCCACGCCCGTGTCCTGGCGACCGAGCGCGGCGACTTCGCCGTCCTGGACGCCGTGCCGCGTACCCCGGCACGGGCCACCGCCCTGCTGCTGCCCGGATACACCGGCAGCAAGGAGGACTTCATCGCGCTGCTGGAACCGCTGTGCGCGGCGGGCTACCGGGTGGTCGCCGTGGACGGCCGGGGGCAGTACGAATCGAAGGGCACGGACCGTCAGGAGACGTACGCCCAGGGCGAGTTGGCGCGGGACGTACTGGCCCAGGCGGCGGCCCTGGGCGGTGGGGGCGGCGGGCTGCACCTGCTCGGGCACTCGCTCGGCGGTCAGATCGCCCGCGCCGCCGTGCTGCTGGACGCCACCCCGTTCCGCTCGCTGACGTTGATGTCCTCGGGTCCGGCGGAGGTCGTGGCGGCCCAGCGGGACAAGGTGAAGATGCTGGGCGACGCGCTGTCCGCGCTGTCCATGGAAGAGGTGTGGGAGGCGATGCGGGCGCTGGACCCTCCGCAGGACGCGGACACCGGCGACGGTGCGGACATGCGGCACCGCTGGCTCGCCCACCACCCGGCCCAGTTGATCGCCACCGGGGCCCAGCTGGCAGCCGAACCGGACCGGGTGGACGAGCTGGCCGCCGTCGGGCTGCCCGTCCACGTCCTGTCCGGGGAGCGCGACGACGTCTGGCCGGTGGAGCTGTTCGACTCCATGGCGCGGCGTCTCGGCGCCCGCCGCACCACGATCGCCGGTGCCGAGCACTCCCCCAACACCGCCCGCCCGCAGCAGACCGCAAAGGCGCTGGCCGCCTTCTGGGACGGCCTGCCGGCGGCCTGACGCGCCGACGGCGCCCCGCGGCACCCCCCGCCGGCCGCCCGGCACGCCGCCACCGGCCCCGCTTCCGTCAGTACTGCGACTGCAGGTGCTGCCAGAAGCCGTCGCGAAGCGCCCGTCGCAGGTGCGCGTGGCCGCGCAGCGAGTGCTGGAGCAGGCGTTCCGCCTCCACCAGCAGGTCCTGGTCGACGGAGCCCGGCAGATAGGGGTGGCCGGGCAGCAGGTCGGCGAGGGACTCCCGGCCCCGGGCGGCGAGCCAGGCGGCGGCGATCTGCGCGCCGACGAAGCGGACGTCCTCCCGGGACGGGGTCGGGCTGTCGTCCTCGTACGTGGTGACGGGCCGCCGTGTGACGTAGGGGCGGCAGAAGTCGAGTTCGAAGGTGCGCTGGCTGTCGACCTCCCAGAGCAGGGGTTCGGCCTGGTTGCGTCCTTCGGCGGCTTCGATGCCCCAGAGGTGCACGCGCGCGCCGTAGCCCTGGGCGGCCTCGACCGCCGAGACCAGGTCCTCGTCGCCGCCGACGAGCGCCGCGTCGCTGATGGCGCGGTGCCGGGCGAGGGATTCGAGGTCGGTGCGGATGAGCGAGTCGACGCCCTTCTGCTGGTTGTTGGCGTTGAGGTTGCCGAGCCGCACCTTGACGTCGGGGAGTTCGGCGATGGCCTGCTGCTCGGTGGTGTGGATGCGACGGCGGGCCCCGTCGTACCAGTAGACGCGCAGCAGCCTGCTGTCCGCGAAGATCGTGCGGGCCTTGTCGATGAAGGCCTCGATCAGCCCTTCGGCGTCGAGGTCGAAGGAGCGCCGGTCCTCCGTGCCGGTGACGAGCAGCCCGGCCGCGGCGTACACATAGCCGGCGTCCACGAAGATGGCGTGCGTCGACGGGGTCTTGGAGACCTCGATGAGCATTCGCTGGAGCAGCTCGTTGGTGCGGTCCAGGCGGGCGCCGAGGGCGGCTTCGCCGCTGGACTGCGAGTCCGCTTCGTTCATGCGAACCTCATGGTCTGTGGTGGCGTGGCTACCGAAGGGTACTTAGACATCCAAAAAATTTCCTTAGCGTAGGGAATGTTTGCAGGGGGCAAGCCGTTGTCACCCATGTGGAACGCGAGGGAAACCTCGCGTTCCTAGCCTTGCCGGTGGGACGCCCCACCGGCGCCAGCAGTTCTCCAGCAGGAGGATCAGACGAAGGGAAGCCCTATGCGCTTCGAGATCATGCGACTCGACGACGTCGACGGTACCGCCGTGGACAGCACCGTCGTGGACGCCGCCTCCGTCAACCGGATCGTGCAGCAGGCCGCAGCGATGGGCCAGCGCATCTACATCCGACCGGCCGACAGCTCGGCTTCGTAACGCATCTGGGCTCATGACGCCTGTCGAGGCCCCGCGCCTCACCGCATTGCGCCGCTAAAGACGAAGCGCCCCCGCACGGAACGTCCGTGCGGGGGCGCTGTGGTGCGCGGGGCGGGTTCAGGAGTTCTGGATGACCTGGGTGACGCCGTTGATGATCTGCTGGACGGCGATGGCGGAGAGCATCATGCCCGCGAGCCGGGTCACCAGCACCACGCCGCCGTCCTTGATCACGCGGATGATGACCAGCGAGTAGCGCATGGCCAGCCAGAGCACCACGTGCATGGCGACGATCGCGGACCACACCGAGAGCTGGCCGCCCACGCCGTCGGCGTGCTGCACCGCGAGAATGACCGAGACGATCGCGCCGGGCCCGGCCAGCAGCGGCATGCCCAGCGGTACGAGCGCCACGTTGACGTCCTTGGTCTGCGTCGGCTCGTCCGTCTTGCCGGTCAGCAGGTCGAGCGCGATCAGCAGCAGCAGGAGTCCGCCCGCGATCATCAGGGCGGGCACGGAGACATGCAGATAGTCGAGGATCTGCTGACCGAGCAGACCGAAGACGGCGATCACGCCGAACGCGACCATGACCGCCTGGAGCGCCATTTTCCGCTGCACCTTGGCGGGACGGCCCGCGGTGAGGGCGAGGAAGATCGGCGTGATCCCGGGCGGGTCCATGATCACAAATAGGGTGAGAAAGAGGGATCCGAAGACAGCGACGTCGAACACAGTGAGCCTTGCGAGAGAAGAGCGGGCGGTACGGAGGTGGCGCGGGGCCCGGGCGGCGGCCGCCGTGTCGGGCACGCGGCGGTACGCACAGGGGCGCGCGGGGAGTGCGGAAGGTGGTGCGGTGGAAGTGGGCGGGGCCCAGGAACTGTCCGGCCGTGATCCGCCGGACGCCGTCTAGCGGGGACCGGCTCCGCCGGCGCCCGGCACCGGGAAGGCTCCCGTGGCGCGGCGGGTGATCTCACCGTAGATCTCGGGGTCGGTGGTGCACGCGCCGAGCTCGACGAGCTTCCGGCTGCCGTGGTAGTCGCTGGAGCCGGTCGTGAGCAGACCCAGTTCACGGGCGAGACCGCGGAGCCGGGCGCGGGTGGGCTCGTCGTGGTCCATGTGGTCGACCTCGACGCCGTCGAGGCCGGCGTCGGCGAGCGCGGCGATGGTGGACTCGGGGACCACCGCGCCGCGTTTCACGGCGGCCGGGTGGGCGAAGACGGTGACCCCGCCCGCCGCCTTCACCAGGCGGACCGCCTCGAAGGGGTCGAACTCGTGCTTCTCGGCGTACGCGCGGCCGCCGTTGCCGAGCCAGTCGGACGTGAAGGCGTCGGAGACGGTGGGCACGACGCCGAGTTCGACGAGGGCGGCGGCGACGTGCGGGCGGCCGACCGAACCGTCCCCGGCGATGCGGGCCACCTGCTCCCAGGTGATGGGGACGTCGAGGGCGCGCAGCTTGCGGACCATCTCCCGGGCACGCGGCACCCGGTCGTCGCGGACGAGTTCCCGCGCGCGCTCCAGCTCGGCGTCGGCGGGGTCGAAGAGGTAGGCCAGCATGTGCATGCCCACGCCGTCGACGCGGCAGGAGAGTTCGGCGCCGGTGACGAGGGTGAGCCCCTCGGGCAGCGCGTCGATGGCCTGCTTGTGGCCGCCCACGGTGTCGTGGTCGGTGAGCGCGACGACGTCCAGGCCCGCTGCGGCGGCGTTCGCGACCAACTCGGCGGGGGTGTCCGTGCCGTCCGACGCGGTGGAGTGGGTGTGCAGGTCGATGCGCACGACGCTTGACTCCGGTGGCTCGCGAGCGGACGGGGGACCGCTCAAGGATAACCGCCGCGCGCCGGAAGTCCGGCCGCTCACGGGCCCGCGCCGGGGCCGCGCCCGCCGCCGGCCGGGCCCGCGGCCCCTACTGCTCGCCCGTCGACTGCCGGGGCGGCGCCTCGGGAGCGGTGAGCAGGCGAGGGGTGAGCGCACCGCAGGGGACGAGGTCCACCTCTCCCCCGGCGTCCCGCAGGTCGGTCAGCACCAGCTCGTCGTACATCAGCAGCCCCGACTGCTCGGGCCACAGGATCGCCCAGAGCCACAGCCCGCGCGCCTCGCCCGCGAAGACGGCGCGGTCCGGCGGAGCGTTCCTGACGTGCCAGAGGGGGGTGGGGCGGCCGGCGGCGTGGACCTTGGCGTCGGGGGCGGAGTCGACGTCCAGGTGGAGGCCGGGGTCCGGGCCGTCGATTCCCGCGTACCGGGCGCCGAGCCCGACGCCCAACTCCTCGGCGACCAGCAGCAGCTCACCCATCCCGCCCAGCGGTCCGGGCCCGGAGCAGGCCACGGCGCTCGCTCGGCCGCCGCTGCGGTCGTCGCCCGCGCTGGCGACCCCGGTGAACAGCCAGCCCACGGGGAGCGGCCAGGGCATCCAGACGGGGACCTGAGCGCGGTGCACCACGACGCCGAGACCTTCGACGCTCGGCGGGATGACCGGCTGCATCGGATGGACCTGACCGTGCACCGAGCACTGCCAGGCGTCGGCGAAGAGACCGGGCGCCCTGACCCGGCCACCGCACTTCGGGCAACTGGGTTCGCCCCTCATAGGGACCAACCGTCCTCCCCGCCGGTCCTCGCGTCAAGGACGATCACCCGTCCGCAGCGTGGCCCTGACCGGGGAGAATAGATGTAGCTTGCACTTATTAGCTTGTCTAACTTATTCTGTGCATAACGCATCGATCCGGAGCGGAAGAACTCCGGAGGGGCCGGAGGAGAAGGAGAGAACCCATGCAGGGAGAGGATCCGTTCGACGAAGGAGCGACGGGAGGCAGCATCCTGCGGCAGCCGAAGGCCGTCTGGGCCACGGCGGGCGCCTCGGTGGTGGCCTTCATGGGCATCGGCCTGGTGGACCCGATCCTGCCGTCCATCGCCCAGGGGCTCAACGCCTCGGCGAGCCAGGTGTCGCTGCTGTTCACCTCGTACTTCCTGATCACCGCCTTCGCCATGCTGGTCACCGGCTTCGTCTCCAGCCGCATCGGCGGCCGCAGGACCCTGCTGGCCGGCCTCGCCCTCGTGATCGTCTTCGCCGCGCTCTCCGGCACCTCGTCCTCCGTCGCCGAACTGGTCGGCTTCCGGGCCGGCTGGGGCCTGGGCAACGCCCTGTTCGTCTCCACCGCCCTCGCGGTGATCGTCGGGGCGGCGGCGGGCGGCAGCGCGGCGGCGATCCTGCTGTACGAGTCGGCGCTCGGCCTCGGCATGGCGTGCGGACCGCTGCTCGGCGCGCTGCTCGGGGACGCCAGCTGGCGCTATCCCTTCTTCGGCACGGCGGCGCTGATGGCGATCGGCTTCCTCTGCATCGCCGCGTTCCTCAAGGAGCAGCCGAAGCCCGCGCGCAAGACCTCACTGCTCGACCCGGTGAAGGCGCTGGGGCACGGCGGACTGGCCTCGGTCGCGGCATCCGCGTTCTTCTACAACTACGCGTTCTTCACGATCCTGGCCTTCACACCGTTCGTGCTGGACATGACCCCGTACAAGTCCGGCGCGGTCTTCTTCGCCTGGGGCCTGCTGCTGGCCGTCTTCTCCGTGCTGGTCGCCCCGCGTCTCCAGCGCCGCTTCGGCTCGCTCAAGGTGCTGGGGGCCTCCCTGGTGCTGCTCGCGGTCGACCTGCTGGTCCTCGGGTACGGCAGCCACGGCACGGCCGTCGTCGCCACGATCGTCTCCGGCGCGTTCATCGGCATGAACAACACCGTCTTCACCGAGCTGGCCCTCGGGGTCTCGGACGCGCCGCGCCCGGTGGCGAGCGCCGGATACAACTTCGTCCGCTGGTTCGCGGCGGCGGCCGCGCCCTTCCTCGCCCCGAAGATCGAGGAGTGGACCGACGTCCACATCCCGTTCGTGGTGGCCGCGCTCGCCGCCCTCGTCGGAGCGGCCGTCGTGGGCGTACGTCGTACGGCACTGACCCACGAGGCCGAGGAGCTGGAGCCGGTCCACGCGCGGGAGGACGGCGTGGCGGTCTTCGCCGACTGACCGCTCGGGGCGGGTCAGTCCAGCGGTACGGACGTGCGCAGCGGGTCGCGCAGGTCCGTACCGTGCGTCAGCCACCGCTCCTGGAGCTCCTGCGCGCCGCGCACCCGCTTCCAGGCGGCCTCGTTGTGCGTCATCGGCAGCAGCGGCAGGAAGCGCACCGGGTCCATCGGCTCGTCCAGCTCCAGGTCCTCCACCAGACCGCCGGACTCCGCGACCAGCACCGAGGTGAACGGCGCCCCGGTCCACAGCGGCTCCCCCAGGTCCAGCGAGGCGCCGGCGGCCACGATCAACCCCTCGACCTGAGGGGACGCGGCCAGCACGGCGAGCGGGCGCAGCACCTGGTCGGTGTCGGCGAGTCCGCCCCGTACGGAGAGGATCAGCTCGGCGCGGGGGCCCTTCACCGGGTCGGCGAGCGGGGAGGTGGGGTCGGCCATCGGCTGACCGGACATGCCGAGCGTCGCGTAGCGCACCACGTCGCCGTCGAGGAAGCGCAGCACCTCGATGCGGTCGGTGCCCAGGAACGTCACGTCGGCGCGGGCGTCCGGTTCCCCGAGGGCGGAGACGAGCCGGGCCTCGACCAGAGCGAGAATTTCTGCCATGCCGCGAGCATAGATCGCGTAGGGAATGGGCAAAGTACGGGATTGGGCCTTGGGCGGCTGATAGCCTGGCCGCCGGTCGGGACAGCACGCAGAAGCGTCGCTCTTCTTCGTCCCGACGACACGTCGTCCCCCACGGGGGACCGGCCGGAGGAGGTGGGGACTGCCATGGATCCAAGTCGACCGTGCAGTACCAACCGCTCTTCCGCGCTTCGTATTTCCCGTTGATCCGACGCCTCGTCGGTCGCCCGGTGCCGACATCTCCGTCGTATCCGGATGACCCCTCGACAGCAGTTCGCGCGACGGAAGAGCCTTTCGTTTTTGCCTGTCTGTAGCGAACGCCGTCATCGCGCCCGCGCGGTGCCGCCCGCTTTGCGGACGTGAGCACACGTCCTCGTTCCGGGCTGTTCCACGCCCTCGCCGACGGCCCTCCGTGAAGGAGCCAGCCATGTCGATGATCCGTGACCTGCGCGCCGCCGTGCGCCCGTCCCTGCGCCCGTCCCTCCGTAAGAACAGCGCCCCCTACAGCGCGTACGACTCCACGCGCGACCCGTCCGCCTCCAGCGCCGTCGTCGACTGCGCCGTCTACCGCGACGGCCGCCGGATGGCGACGCCCGCGAGCCCGACGCCGCACGAGGCGATGCTCCAGGTGCGGGAGGAGGGCGGCTTCGCGTGGATCGGTCTGCATGAGCCGACCGAGGCCGAATTCGCGGGCATCGCAAGGGAGTTCGGGCTGCACCCGCTGGCCGTCGAGGACGCCGTCCACGCCCACCAGCGGCCCAAGCTGGAGCGCTACGACGACACGCTGTTCACCGTCTTCAAGACGATCCACTACGTGGAGCACGCCGAACTGACCGCGACCAGCGAGGTCGTGGAGACCGGCGAGGTGATGTGCTTCACCGGCCGGGACTTTGTCATCACCGTCCGGCACGGCGGCCAGGGCTCCCTGCGCGCCCTGCGCCACCGTCTCCAGGACGATCCGGAGCTGCTCGCCAAGGGCCCCTCCGCCGTGCTGCACGCCATCGCCGACCATGTGGTCGACGGGTACATCGCGGTGGCCGAGGCGGTGCAGGACGACATCGACGAGGTGGAGATCGATGTCTTCTCCACCCCGGCCAAGGGCAGCCCGCGCGGTTCGGACGCGGGCCGGATCTACCAGCTCAAGCGCGAGGTGCTGGAGTTCAAGCGGGCCGTCTCGCCGCTGCTGCGGCCGATGCAGCTGCTGAGCGAGCGCCCGATGCGGCTGATCGACCCCGACATCCAGAAGTACTTCCGCGACGTCGCCGACCACCTCGCCCGGGTCCAGGAGGAGGTCCTCGGCTTCGACGAACTGCTGAACTCGATCCTCCAGGCCAATCTGGCCCAGGCGACCGTCACGCAGAACGAGGACATGCGCAAGATCACCTCCTGGGCGGCGATCATCGCCGTGCCGACGATGATCTGCGGCGTCTACGGCATGAACTTCGACCACATGCCCGAGCTCCAGTGGAAGTACGGCTATCCGCTGGTGCTGGGCGTCATCGGGGTCGTCTGTTTCTCCATCCACCGCATCCTCAAGCGCAACGGCTGGCTCTGAGTGCCCGCCGATCGCCGGTCGGTCTAAGCTCGCGCCCATGACTGACGCCGCCGCGACCGATACCGCCGCCGCCCTGCTGGAGAGGGCCCTCGTCGAGGAGGCCACGAAGAAGTCCGGTCTCCTCTGGGTGCGGGGCGACGGGCCAGCCCGTGCCGTCTGGCACGTCTGGCACGACGGGGCGGCGCACCTGGTCGGCGGCGGTCCCGGCGAGCAGCCGCTGCCCGAGGGCCTGGCCGACGGCGGCCGCGCCGAGGTGACCGTACGCAGCAAGGACAAGGGCGGCCGGATCGTCGCCTGGAGCGCGGCGGTGCGTTTCCTCCCGCCGCGCTCCGAGGAGTGGGAGGCGGCGGTCGCCGAGCTGAAGGGCAAGCGGCTGAACGCGCCGGACGCCGAGTCGATGACGGAGCGGTGGGCACGCGAGTGCACCGTGGTGCGGCTGACGCCCGACGCCGTCAGCACCGCGCTGCCGGACAGCTCGCTGGCGGCCGTCCCGCTGCCGACCGGGGCCACCACCCGGCGGCCGGCTCCGGCGGCGCTCCCCCGGCTGCTGCTGAAGCGGCGCGGGAAGCGCTGAGCCAGGGCCCTGTGGTCCGTGCCGCCTCAGCCGGAGGACTTGGGGAGCTGGCCGCCGTAGTCGACGGTGTCGTCCTCCTCGGGCGCCTCCAGGGGGAAGGCCTGCCCCCAGTCGGCCAGCGTGACCGTGCCCCCGCCACCGCCCCGGGCCACCCGAATCGGATACGGCTGGTCCTCCAGCGATACGTCGAACGCCCCGCCCTCGCCCTTGCCGCCCAGGATCTGGATGGTGCGCTGCCCGGCGACCGTGTCCCGGCCGCCCTTGTTGACCTTTCCGTTCAGCGCGAGGAGCCCGTCGAGCAGGACCTTCTTGTCGGTGAAGCCGCGCAGCTGGCGGTAGCTCGGGTCGTCCTCGGGGACCTTCACGTACTTGCCGCCCAGCTTGTCGGCGGCCGCCACGTCGGAGGACCCGCCCTCGCCGCCGCCGCTCTCCTCGTGGGTCCAGAACGCGGCGGGCGCCTTCAGGTAGAGCTCGTCGTCGACCCGCAGCAGGGCGAAGCTCTGCTGCTTGGAGGTCACCGAGCCCATGCCGCCCTCGGCGTTGAGCCTCATCTCCAGCCGGTAGGTGCCGCCCTTGCTGACGAGCGTGCCCGACAGGCGTACGGCGCTCGCCGCTCCGGCCGCCGCTCTGGCCTTCTCGTCGATCTCGGCGGCGGAGAGTTTGGCGACGCCGTTGGTCCCCTTGTCCGGGTCCTCCTCCGTGCCGCAGGCGGCCAGGGCCGCGGTGAGCCCCCCGCACAGCACGAGAGCGAGGGCGGTCCGGCGATGGTTCCGCACGGCCGGGGGAAAGGAGGTCACGGGCGCACTGCCTCTCAACGGCGATCGGGGGTGGCAGACGGCAGCGTACCCGGGCGGCGCGCACCGTCCGGCAGCCAGCCGTGCGGACGGGTCCGCCGGGGCGCGGAGCGGGGTTAAGGGCTAGCCTGATCCCGGCGTACCGGCGAAATCCGCTGGTCGGCGGCGTCGGACCGGGACGGACGGGCGGGGACCGTCCCGCGGAACGTGACGGCACGGTGGACACGGACGGACGAAGGAGGCCGAGGATGGCGGCAGTCACCCCCAGGGTCTTCGTCTCGCACCTGTCCGGCGTACCCGTTTTCGACCCGAACGGGGACCAGGTCGGCCGGGTCCGCGATCTGGTGGCGATGCTGCGGGTCGGCGGCCGTCCGCCGCGCATCCTGGGCCTGGTGGTCGAGGTGATCAGCCGCCGGCGGATCTTCCTGCCGATGACCCGGGTGACGGGCGTCGAGTCCGGCCAGGTCATCACCACCGGCGTCGTCAACATGCGGCGCTTCGAACAGCGGCCCACCGAACGTCTCGTCCTCGGCGAGTTCCTGGACCGGCGGGTGCGGCTGGTGGAGGGCCATGGCGAGGAAGGTGAGGAGGTCACCGTCCTGGACGTGGCCATCCAGCAGCTGCCGGCCCGCCGCGACTGGGAGATCGACAAGTACTTCGTCCGCAAGGGGCGCGGCGGGGCGCTGCGCCGCAAGGGCGAGACCCTGACGGTGGAGTGGTCGGCGGTCAGCGGCTTCTCGCTGGACGAGCACGGCCAGGGCGCGGAGAGCCTGGTCGCCACGTTCGAGCGGCTGCGGCCCACCGACGTGGCGAACGCCCTGCACCACCTCTCGCCGAAACGCCGGGCGGAGGTCGCCGCCGCCCTGGACGACGACCGCCTCGCCGACGTGCTGGAGGAGCTGCCCGAGGACGACCAGGTGGAGATCATCGGCAAGCTCGCCGAGGAGCGGGCCGCCGACGTCCTGGAGGCGATGGACCCCGACGACGCGGCGGACCTGCTCTCCGAGCTGCCGGAGGAGGACAAGGAGCGGCTGCTGGCGCTGATGCGGCCGGACGACGCCGCCGACGTCCGCCGTCTGATGTCGTACGAGGAGCGGACGGCGGGCGGTCTGATGACGACCGAGCCGATCGTGCTGCTGCCCGACGCCACGGTGGCCGACGCGCTGGCCCGGGTGCGGCAGGCGGACCTGTCCCCGGCGCTCGCCGCGCAGGTGTACGTGTGCCGCTCGCCCGACGACACCCCGACCGGGAAGTACCTGGGCACGGTGCACTTCCAGCGGCTGCTGCGCGACCCGCCGTTCACCCTGGTCAGCTCGATCGTCGACAGCGACCTGGTGCCGCTGTCGCCGGACACCCCGCTGCCGACGGTCACCAGCTACCTCGCCGCGTACAACATGGTCTCGGTGCCCGTCGTGGACGAGACCGGTTCGCTGCTGGGCGCGGTGACCGTGGACGACGTCCTGGACCACCTGCTGCCGGACGACTGGCGCGAGACGGATCTGCACGGGGAGGAGGGGATCGGCCATGGCGGGCGATGAGCGGGCGAAGGCGGTGTCGACCGGCGCCTCGGGCCTGGTGCGGCCCCCGCGTACCCGGCTGGACCAGCCGAAGGACCCGCGCCGGCGGCTGCTGCCGGAGTACGACCCGGAGGCGTTCGGCCGGTTCTCGGAGCGGATCGCGCGGTTCCTGGGGACCGGGCGGTTCATCGTCTGGATGACGCTGATCATCATCATCTGGGTGCTGTGGAACATCTTCGCGCCGAGGGACCTGCGCTTCGACCAGTACCCGTTCATCTTCCTCACGCTGATGCTGTCGCTCCAGGCCTCCTACGCCGCGCCGCTGATCCTCCTCGCGCAGAACCGGCAGGACGACCGCGACCGGGTCACGCACGAGCAGGACCGCAAGCAGAACGAGCGCTCCATCGCCGACACCGAATACCTGACGCGGGAGATCGCGGCCCTGCGCATGGGCCTGGGCGAGGTCGCCACCCGGGACTGGATCCGCTCGGAACTCCAGGACATGGTGAGGGACATGGAGGACCGGCAGGTGCTGTCCCCGGCCGAGAGTGACGAAGGCGACCGCTGAAGGGCTACCCGCCCGTAGCCCTCCGCGCCGTAACATCGTCCGTATGGCTACGGAAGACGCGGTGCTTGAGGCACTGGCGACAGTGAACGACCCGGAGATCCACCGCCCGATCACCGAGCTGGGCATGGTGAAATCGGTCGAGATCGATCCTGACGGTGTAGTCGCTGTCACGGTGTATCTCACGGTCTCCGGCTGTCCTATGCGCGAGACGATCACCCGGAACGTGACCGAGGCGGTCGCCCGGGTCGAGGGCGTCTCGCGGGTCGAGGTGACCCTCGACGTCATGAGCGACGAACAGCGCAAGGACCTGGCGAGCTCGCTGCGCGGCGGCACCGCCGAGCGGGAGGTGCCCTTCGCCCAGCCCGGCTCGCTGACCCGGGTGTACGCGGTCGCCTCCGGCAAGGGCGGCGTCGGCAAGTCCTCGGTGACGGTGAACCTCGCCGCGGCGATGGCGGCCGACGGACTGAAGGTCGGCGTCGTGGACGCGGACATCTACGGGCACAGCGTGCCCCGGATGCTCGGTGCGGACGGCAAGCCCACCCAGGTCGAGAACATGATCATGCCGCCGTCCGCACACGGTGTGAAGGTCATCTCCATCGGCATGTTCACCCCGGGCAACGAGCCCGTGGTCTGGCGCGGTCCGATGCTGCACCGGGCGCTCCAGCAGTTCCTCGCCGATGTGTACTGGGGCGACCTGGACGTCCTGCTGCTCGACCTGCCGCCGGGCACCGGCGACATCGCGATCTCGGTCGCACAGCTCGTGCCGAACGCGGAGATCCTGGTCGTCACGACTCCGCAGCAGGCGGCGGCCGAGGTGGCCGAGCGGGCCGGCTCGATCGCCGTGCAGACCCACCAGAAGATCGTCGGCGTGGTGGAGAACATGTCGGGCATGCCGTGCCCGCACTGCGACGAGATGGTCGACGTGTTCGGCTCGGGCGGCGGCGCACGGGTCGCCGAGGGGCTGACCCGGACGATCGGCGCCGAGGTGCCGGTGCTCGGCTCGATCCCGATCGACGTACGGCTGCGCGAGGGCGGCGACGAGGGCAAGCCGGTCGTCCTGTCCGACCCCGACTCCCCGGCCGGCAGCGCGCTGCGCTCGATCGCGCAGAAGCTGGGAGGCCGTCAGCGCGGTCTGTCGGGCATGTCGCTGGGGATCACCCCGCGCAACAAGTTCTGACGCTCCTCGGGGCGGCACGGGGCGGGCCGGTGGTCATCCGGCCCGCCCCGTCGCGTCGCTGCGCGCAGGTCCCGCCGAGTCGCGTCGCTACCTACGCGTAGGTCCCGATGTCCTTGATGGCCGCGAAGCCGAGACCGTACGCGCTCATCCCCCGCCCGTACGCCCCGATGTGCACGCCCTCGTGGGCGGATCCGGCGAGGATCCAGCCGAACTCCGACTCGCGGTAGTGGAACTCCACCGGCACGCCGTCCACCGGGAGGGAGAGCGTCGTCCAGGGCGCGCTGCCCAGGTCGTCGGCGAGGGTGAACGCCGTCTCGGTCTGCTGGTCCAGCCAGTCGTCGCGCAGGGTGTGGTCCATCTGGGGCGGCCAGGTGTACGCCAGCAGGCCGGAGCCCGCGAGCCAGGCCGCCGAGGACACCGTGGTGGCGTCCAGCACGCCCGTACCGTCACCGCTGCGTCTCACCGGGCTCGCGGCCACGGTGATCACCGCGGCGAACCGCTCCTTGTCGGTGGAGCCGTCCGACTTCACCGACGGCTCGTCGCCGTGCCCGGTCGCGCCGTGCTGCACCGTGCCGTCCGCGGCGGTGCCGACCTGCATCAGCCAGCGCGGGCCGGTGAACGCCTCGTCCAGCCCGTACCAGGGGAAGGTCGCTTCCCGGTAGCCGTCGACGGCACGCCGCGTCGCCGGCCCCTCCTCCACCGTGGCCGTGCCCGGGACACCGTCCGTATCAATCCGACTCGTCGTCTCCATCTGCGCGGCCGCCTCCTCGATCAGTCATGATCCGGAGCGGCCCGCCCCCCGCGGGCTTGGGCATCCTCGCAACCGGACAGATGGAGAATAGCCATACCGTCCGGACGAGTCGGGATTGACCGGGGTCAGGTGGCGTCCGCATCGAACGGCGGGCGCTCGGGCTGCGTCTGCTGCGGGGTCTTCTTCAGCAGGTCAGGGGCGGTGTCGCCGGTCTTGGTGAGGCTGGTCACCGGGCCGTCCGCCGACGCGCCCGCCGAGCCGTTCGCCGCACTGTTGGCGGTATCGGACGCGGCCGAGGTGCGCCCGTTGACCGCGTCGGTGACGTCGGCCAGGTCCTTGCGCAGGTCGAAGCTCTCGCGGATCTCCTTCAGCCCCAGGTCGTCATTGCCGTCCATCAACTGCTTGCGGACGAACGTCTTGGGGTTGAGGTCCTCGAACTCGAAGTCCTTGAACTGCGGGCCGAGCTCCGAGCGGATGTCTTCCTTGGCGCTGTCGGAGAACTCGCGGATCTTACGGATGGTGCGCGTGACGTCCTGGATCAGCTTGGGCAGCTTGTCGGGGCCGAAGACCAGCACGGCCAGCACCCCGAGCGTCAACAGCTCCAGTGCGCCAATGTCATTGAACACCTTGTTGCTCCTCGTGTTCTCCGCGTGTTCTCCGTGCGATCGCGGCCCGGGGCTCCCAGCTGCCCGGACCGCTCAAAGGTACCTGTCGAAGGTGTCCGGGCGGTACCTCGCGGTGGACGTCACGTGCCGCTCGCCGAGCCGAGCGTCAGGGTCACCGTCCGCTCCGCGCCGCCGCGGGTCAGCTTGAGGTCGAGCTCGTCGCCGGGCCGGTGGGCCCGGATCTTCACGATCAGCTCCTCGCCGCTGTGCACCCGCTGGCCCTCGACCTGGGTGATGACGTCGCCGGACCGGATGCCCGCCTCGGCCGCGGGGCCGTCCTTCGCGACGGCGGGCGCGCCGTCGGCGCCCTCCGTGCCGACCTTGGCCCCGTCGCCGGTGTACTTCATGTCCAGCGTGACGCCGATGACGGGATGGGTGGCCTTGCCGGTGCGGATCAGCTCCTCGGCGACGCGCTTGCCCTGGTTGATGGGTATCGCGAAGCCGAGGCCGATGGAGCCGGACTGGCCGCCCGCCTCGGGCCCCTTGGCGCTGTCGGCGGCGCGGATGGCGCTGTTGATGCCGATGACGTGGGCCTGGGTGTCGACCAGCGGTCCGCCGGAGTTGCCCGGGTTGATCGGGGCGTCGGTCTGGAGGGCGTCGACGTAGCTGATGTCGCTGCCGTCGCCCTTCTCGCCGCCCGCGGTGATCGGCCGCTGCTTGGCGCTGATGATGCCCGAGGTCACCGTGTTGGACAGGTCGAAGGGGGCGCCGATGGCCACCACCGGGTCGCCGACCTGGACGTTGTCGGAGTTGCCGAGGGGCAGCGGCTTGAGTCCGGAGACCCCGCGGACCTTGACTACCGCGAGGTCGTAGCCGCTGTCCTTGCCGACGAGCTCGGCGGACGCCGTCTCGCCGCTGCTGAACGTCACGGTGATGTCCCCGCTGGTCCCGGCCGGGGCGACGACGTGGTTGTTGGTGAGGATGTGGCCCTGGCCGTCGAGGACGAAGCCGGTGCCCGTGCCGGACTCGGCGGTGCCGCTGACATGCAGGGTGACCACGCTGGGCAGGGCGCTGGCGGCGATGCCCGCGACGCTGTCGGGGGCCCGGCCGCCGGTGTCGCGGCCCGCCTGCGGCAGCTCGACGGTGGTCAGGCCGCCGTTGCGCTCGATGTACGCGCCGACGCCGCCGCCGATGCCGCTGGCGACCAGGGTGAGCAGGAGCACCCCCATGAACGCCCCGCCCCGGCGCTTCTTCCTGCGGCCGGGCTCGGTGCCCTCGGGCAGACCCGGGCGGGTCAGCGGCTGCCCCGGAGCGCCCCACGGGTCGTACTGGAGCCACTGCGTGTGCTGCTGCGCCTGCGGGTGCGGTGCGGGATGCTGCCCCTGGTGCTCGGGGGCTCCGTGCGGCGGCTGCGATACGTGGGTGGCGTGGGCCCCGGGGGCCACCGTGTGCTGGTCAGGCGCCTGGGGCTGTGCGTGGGGTCCCGGGGGCGTGAAGGGGTCGGCGGGAGCGGATCGCGGCGCCGGGGCCGGAGCGGGGGGCGGGGTTCCGGCGCCCCTCGTCGCGGCGTGTGGCGGGGACGGTGCCCCGGCCCCCGGCGGTACGAAGGTGCCGTGGGCCGGGGTGGGCCGCTGCACCGGCGGGGCGGGCGCCCAGGGGCCGGGGCCGCCGTAGGGCGGGGTGCTGTACTCGTCGGGCTCGTGCAGCGGGGGCCCGGACGGGCGGGGGCGCGGAATCTCCTGGCCGCCGTGCTCCTCCGGTCGGCCGGAGAGGGCGGAAGGCGGCGCCGGGGCCGTTTCCGGAGCCGGGGTCGTGGCCTGGGCCGTTTCCGGCAGTTGGGTCGTGGCCGGGGCGGCGACCGGAGCCGGGGTCGTGTCCTGGCCCGTCGGCTCGCGGTCCCCGGCCGGGGGAGTGTCCGACGGGGCCGGCCCGCTGTCCGGCTCCGTGCGCTCGGCACGCCCCGCCGTGGGGCGGCTCCACCACTTCGCCTGCGGCCCGGTGGGCTTCCCGTCGTCCATGCTCTCCCCGCAACTGGCCTCTGTACGCCCCACCGAGGCGTCCCTCACCGGAATTCAACCAGGTTTGCGAATGCCCGCGCAGGGTCCGGTCAGGGCCGGGGGGAAAGCGGGCTCGCCAGATCGTTGGCGGGCGAGCCCGGGGCCGCCCCCGGGGGGACCGAGGAGGGGACCGGCTTCGGCGTCGCACCGCTGCCGAGCGCCGCCGCCAGCAGCGGGGTGCCGGTGCCGGACATCGCCGGGCGTATCAGTGGTGACACGGACACGTTCAGCACGGGGAGCATGAAGGGGTGCCCGCCCGAGGCCTGGACGCCGAACAGCGGCGGGGCGGTCGGCGGACCCTGCCGGTTCACCGGAGGGGTCACGGACGGAACCACCGGTGTCGCACCGGTGAGTGTCGAGGGCACCCGGTTGGTGCCGGGCGCGGACCGCTCGGCCGCCCGGCCGTCGCCGGTCACCGCGAGGGCGCCGCCGCCCCGGCGGCTGACCGCTTTGGCGCCGTTCTCGGCGCGGGTCACGGCGTCGAGCGGGGTGGCGTTGTTCCCGGCGCCCTCGGCGCGCAAGGAGGATTCGGGGCCGGAGTCCAGCGGCAGGGTGCCGCCCAGCGCGATGGCCGCGAGGGAGACCGCGCTGGCCGCGGCGAACGCGAAGCGCCGTCCGCGCCAGGGTGAGCGGTCCGCGTCGCGGGCCACCTCGTGTATGCGGAAGACCGAACCGGAGGCGGGGCCGCCGGGCAGCACGGCGGTGGAGCCATGGGCGGCGGGGAGGTAGCCGAAGCCGTCCAGGGGGGAGGGCGCGGTGTCGGCGCGGGTGCTGCCGCCGGAGGGCCGCAGCCCGGGGAAGAACTCTTCGGCGAAGGGCCCCCGGCCGCCGAACGGTCCACCGGAGCCGGCGTCGTCGCCGCCAGGACCCCCGGGAAGGCCCTGCAACCGTGCCAGGAACCCCTCGGAGGGCGAGGGGGAGGAGGACATGGCGAAAGCGCTCTTGAGGCGGCGCTGGGCGTCGGCCTCGGCCTTGCACTTGGCGCAGGTCGCCAGGTGGGCCAGGACCCGCTCGCGGGCGTCGTGTTTCAGCTCGCCGTCGACCAGCGCGGCGAGTCGGTCCCCCAGATGCGCTTCCGCGGGGGTGGGTCCTGTGCCGCTCACGCCGTTCCGCCCTCCCCTGCCAGGACCGCGTCCGCCAGGGACCGCTGCTCGGCGCGGGCCTCGGGCGAACGGTGCTTGAGTGCCTTGCGCAGGTGCGAGCGACCGCGGTGGATACGGCTGCGGACGGTGCCGAGCTTCACCCCGAGGGTCGCGGCGATCTCCTCGTAGCTGAGGCCCTCGATGTCGCAGAGGACCACGGCCGCACGGAATTCGGGCGCGAGGGTGTCCAGCGCCTGCTGCACGTCGGCGTCGAAGTGGGTGTCGTTGAAGACCTGCTGCGGGGACGGCTCACGGCTCGGCAGCCGCTCGGCCGCGTCGTCGCCGAGCGAGTCGAAGCGGATGCGCTGCTTGCGCCGGACCATGTCCAGGAAGAGATTGGTCGTGATGCGGTGGAGCCAGCCCTCGAAGGTGCCGGGCGTGTACGTCGACAGCGAGCGGAACACCCGGACGAAGACCTCCTGGGTCAGGTCCTCGGCATCGTGCTGGTTTCCCGTCAGCCGGTAGGCGAGGCGGTACACACGACCGCTGTGCGTGCTGACGATCTCTTCCCATGAGGGCGGGGTCCACGCCTGAGAGTCCGCATCAGAGGCGAAGGTCGCGGTCGGTGCGGAGTCTTCGGAAGAACGGTCAGCAATGTTGGTCACGGATTTCGGCTCACCGGCCGACCTGAGGAGACGCCGCAGCATCCCTCCCCGGTCCACAGGCGCAGCCGCACCTCCCCTATCGGCTCTGGTGGTGTCCAGTGGAGCCCCTACCATAGCCACCTCGCCCGTTAGCTCCGGATAAGCCTTTTTCCCTGCTGGGGCCGGGCGTCACCCGGGACTTTCCCGCAGCTCGCCGGTCCGATCCGCGGACCTGCTCGCTGCGCTTTCCCCACTGCATGCACAACGCCCGGTCCCATCTGCGGGTTCCCGGGTCCAGCGGATACAGTCACCGTTGCGCCAACTACGGGGACAGGAGAGGGTCATTACCGCCAACCGGCAGACGAGCTGGGCGTTCGCCGACGCCTTTGTCGCCGAGGACGAAGCACTGCACGGGGCCCGGGAGCGGGCCTGCGAGCTGGGGCTTCGCTCGGTGTCACCGGGCACCGGCGCCGCGCTGCGCCTGCTGGCAGCCGCCGCCGACGCCAAAGCGGTGGCGGAGATCGGCACGGGCACCGGCGTGTCCGGCATCTACCTCCTGCACGGAATGCGGCCGGACGGAGTCCTCACCACGGTCGACCCCGAGCCCGAGCGTCAGCAGTTCGCCCGGGCGGCGTTCCGCGAGGCGGGCTTCGCCACCAACCGGGCCCGGTTCATTCCCGGTCGCGCCCTGGACGTCCTGCCCCGGCTCGCGGACGGCGGCTACGACCTCGTCTTCTGTGACGGCGACCGGCTGGAAAGCCTCGATGTGCTCGCTGAATCGTTGCGCCTGCTGAGGCCCGGCGGGCTGGTCTGCTTCGAGGGCGTCTTCGCCGACGGCCGCACGGTCGACTCCGCGGCCCAGCCGCCCGAGGTGCTGCGGCTGCGGGATCTGCTGCGGGCGGTGCGCGAGAGCCAGGAGCTGATGTCGACCCTGCTGCCGGTCGGCGACGGCCTGCTCTGCGCGGTCCGGCGCGGCTGAAGCCGGCAGGACCCAGGGTGAGCACGTAGAACCTCAGCAGGACGCACCACTGCCCGGTACGGAGATCCGTACCGGGCAGTGGTGAAGGTGATGGGCGTTCCGCGTCAGCCGACGACCTTCTTCAGCGCGTCGCCGAGGGCGTCGGCCTCGTCCGGAGTCAGCTCGACAACAAGCCGACCGCCGCCTTCGAGCGGAACGCGCATGACGATGCCCCGCCCCTCCTTTGTCACCTCGAGCGGGCCGTCGCCCGTCCGCGGCTTCATGGCCGCCATGCTCGTTCCCCTTCCTGAAACCAGCTCATCGCAACCGGCGGCCCCATGACAGGCGCTGCCTCACCGGCATCGAACACATTGCTTCTTCGCCATTATCCCGCATCAATGACCCCGATGACCAACATCGGTCTGCATCGCTTGCGCAACGCGCTCTCTCAAAACCACTCAATTCGGCGATCCGGCTGCGATACTGCGCCGCCCCGGACCCCCAGGTGAGAGCCAATTGTTAGACGCAGGTCACATCTCTGCCCAGCTCCGGATCGGCCATGCTTGCCTGCAGTGGCAACGATGCCCGAGCAGCGAGGGGATACCGGAATGGCCGACGAGCCGGCGAACACCGTCCTGTACGACGTGAGCGAAGGTCTCGCGACGATCACAATCAACCGACCCGGCGCGATGAACGCCATGAACACCGCGGCGAAGGTCGCGCTGAGGGACGCGCTGCTGGCGGCGTCGGCGGACGCGGGGGTCCGGGCGGTGCTGCTCACGGCCACCGGGCGCGCCTTCTGCGTCGGCCAGGACCTCAAGGAGCACGTCGCCACGCTCACGGCCACCCGCGACGCCGGCGGCGGGAACGCGCTGAGCACCGTGCGGGAGCACTACAACCCGATCGTGCGGGCGATCACCGAGATGGCGAAGCCGGTCGTCGCCGGGGTGAACGGTGTCGCGGCCGGGGCCGGGTTCGGATTCGCGCTCGCGGCCGACTACCGCGTGGTCGCCGACACCGCCTCCTTCAACACCTCGTTCGCGGGCGTCGCACTCACCGCCGACTCGGGCGTGTCCTGGACCCTGCCCCGGCTGATCGGGCAGAGCCGCGCCGCCGATCTGCTGTTCTTCCCGCGGTCGATCTCCGCGCAGGACGCGTTGGAGCTGGGCGTCGTCAACCGGGTCGTCCCCGCGGCCGAGCTGGCCGAGCAGGCGGCGGCGGTGGCCCGTGCCCTGGCGGACGGCCCCACGGTGGCGTACGCGGCGCTGAAGGAGTCGATGGCGTACGGCGCCGGGCACACGCTCGCCGAGGCGCTGGAGAAGGAGGACGAACTCCAGACCCGGGCGGGCGCGTCGCAGGACCACACCATCGCGGTGGAGGCGTTCCTGGCCAAGGAGAAGCCGGTCTACCTCGGAAAGTAGCGGCGGCTCAGCGCGGTGCGCCCCCGCCGCCGCGCGCCACGCAGTCCGCGAGGTGGTCGTCGACCAGTCCGCAGGCCTGCATCAGCGCGTAGGCGGTGGTGGGGCCCACGAAGCGGATCGAGCGCTTCTTCAGCGCCTTGGCGAGCGCGGTGGACTCCGGCGTGAGCGCCGGTACGTCCGACAGGCTGCGCGGGGCGGGCCGGGCGGCCGGATCGGGGGCGTAGGACCAGATCAGCTCGTCCAGCTCCCCTTCCGACCAGTCGGCGAGCACCTTCGCGTTGGCGAGGGTCGCGTCGACCTTGGCCTTGTTGCGGATGATCCCCGGATCGGCCAGGAGCCGCTCCCGGTCGGCGTCGGTGAACTTCGCGACGGCCTCGATCCGGAATCCCTCGAACGCGGTACGGAAGGTCGCGCGGCGGCGCAGGATCGTGATCCAGGAGAGCCCGGACTGGAAGGCCTCCAGGCAGAGCCGTTCGAACAGGGCGTCGTCCCCGTGGACCGTCCGGCCCCACTCGGTGTCGTGGTAGTCGAGGTAGTCCTCGGCGGACAGGCCCCACGGGCAGCGCAGCCCGCCGTCGGGGGCGGCCACGGCCGCGCCGCTCATCGCCCGTCCTCCTCGGCGCGGTCCGGGCTGTTCGCGTGGCCGCCCGGTTCCGCGGGCCGGTCGCCGGGCTGCTTGAACAGATCGGTGCCCGTCGTCACCGCCGCGGCCTGCACCCCGGCCAGGGCGGATTCCAGCTCCGCGATCCGGGCGTCGCGCTCGGCCAGTTCCGCCCCGAGCCGGGAGAGCGCCTCGTCGACGTCGGCCATCCGGTAGCCGCGGAGGGCCATCGGCAGGCGCAGCGCCTCGATGTCCGCCCGGCCGATCGGGCGGGTCGCGGGCAGCGGATCGGTGAACCGGTCGGGCGGGACGTCCTGGAGCACCGCGCTCCCACCGCCTCCGACCACCGCGAGGGTGACCGCGGTGACGACCACGACCATCGTGAGCAGCAAGAACCAGAACACGCGCATCTCCCCGGGGGCGGAAACCTCGTCCGGCTCCGATCGTGCCATGCGGCACGGACAAGTCGGGGCCCGGCTCGATAAGGCCTTAGGGTCGCAGGCGGGCTATCTGAGGAGGAAAGACGGGATGCGCAGCGGTGCACTCAGGCTGGGGCGGCGGGAATTCGGGCCGCACGAGCCGGTGATCATGGCGATCGTGAACCGGACCCCCGACTCCTTCTACGACCAGGGCGCCACGTTCGGGGACGAGCCGGCGCTGGCCCGGGTCGAGCAGGCGGTGGCCGAGGGCGCCGCGATCATCGACATCGGCGGGGTGAAGGCGGGTCCCGGCGAGGAGGTGAGCGCCGAGGAGGAGGCGCGCCGCACGGTCGGGTTCGTCGCCGAGGTCCGCCGCCGTCACCCGTCCGTGGTGATCAGCGTGGACACCTGGCGGCACGATGTGGGCGAGGCGGTCTGCGAGGCCGGTGCGGACCTGCTGAACGACGCGTGGGGCGGGGTCGACCCGAAGCTGGCGGAGATCGCCGCGCGGTACGGGGCGGGCCTCGTGTGCACGCACGCGGGCGGCGCGGAGCCGCGGACCCGGCCGCACCGGATCGCGTACGAGGATGTGATGGCGGACATCCTGCGGGTGACGGTGGGGCTGGCCGAGCGTGCGGTGGAGCTCGGGGTGCGGCCCGACGGGATCATGATCGATCCGGGTCACGACTTCGGGAAGAACACCCGGCACTCGCTGGAGGCGACGCGGCGGCTCGGGGAGATGGCGGAGACCGGGTGGCCGGTGCTGGTGTCCCTGTCCAACAAGGACTTCGTGGGCGAGACGCTGGACCGGCCGGTGAAGGAGCGCGTCATCGGCACGCTGGCGACGACGGCGGTCTCGGCGTGGCTGGGGGCGCGGGTGTACCGGGTGCATGAGGTGGCGGAGACGCGGCAGGTCCTGGACATGGTGGCGTCCGTCGCGGGGCATCGTGCGCCTGCCGTGGCGCGGAGGGGGTTGGCGTAGGTCGTCGCCTGCCCGCGGCGGGCGGGGTCCGGGGGGCGCTGCCCCCGGACCCCGCTCCTCAAGCGCCGGAGAGGCTGGAATGGACGCCCTCAATCGCCGGACGGGCTTGAAGTGGCCGGGCGGGTTCGAAGCGGCCGGGCGGATTCGAAGTCAGCGGCCGACCTCCTTCGTGACCAGCGTCACCGCCTCCTCCACGTCGTCCGTCACGTGGAAGAGCAGCAGGTCCTTCTCCGAGGCCTTGCCCTGGGCCACCACCGTGTCGCGGAGCCAGTCGATCAGGCCGCCCCAGTAGGCCGTGCCGAACAGGACGATCGGGAAGCGGGTGACCTTGCCGGTCTGGACGAGGGTCAGCGCCTCGAAGAGTTCGTCCAGGGTGCCGAGGCCGCCGGGCAGGACCACGAAGCCCTGGGCGTACTTCACGAACATCGTCTTGCGGACGAAGAAGTAGCGGAAGTTGACGCCGATGTCGACGTGCGGGTTGAGGCCCGATTCGAAGGGCAGCTCGATGCCCAGGCCGACCGAGACGCCCTTCGCCTCCCGGGCGCCCTTGTTGGCCGCCTCCATCGCGCCCGGACCGCCGCCCGTGATCACCGCGAAGCCCGCGTCGACCAGTGCCTTGCCGATCCGGACGCCGGCCTCGTACTCCGGCGATCCGTCCGGGGTGCGGGCCGAGCCGAAGACGCTGATCGCGCTCGGCAGTTCGGCGAGCGCGCCGAAGCCCTCGACGAACTCCGACTGGATGCGCATCACCCGCCAGGGGTCGGTGTGCACCCACTCGGAGTCGCCCTCGGAGTCCAGCAGCCGCTGATCGGTCGTGCCGGGCTGGACCTGCTCCCTGCGGCGCAGGACCGGGCCCAGCCACTGTTCCTCGGGGCCGACCGCGCCCTCGGGAACCTCCGCACCCTCAGGGATCCGTGCGTCTTCGGCGTTGCCCATGTTCCGCTCCCTCCACCGACCCGCGTCGCGCTGGGTCGTGTCGTACTGCGTACGGCCAGCGTAGATCGGCGGAGGTTACGAGCGGGGGAATGCCGTGCGTCCGCCGGTCAGCCGGTCAGCCAGGAGCGCAGCCGGTCCTCGCAGTGGGTGATCTTCGCGACCGCCACGTGCTCGTCGCGCTTGTGGGCGTACATCGCGTCACCGGGGCCGTAGTTCACCGCGGGGACGCCGAGCGAGCCGAAGCGGGAGACGTCGGTCCAGCCGAACTTGGGCCGGGCGGTGCCGCCGACGGCGGTCATGAACGCCTGGGCGGCGGGGTGGGAGAGGCCGGGCATGGCGGCGCCGGAGTGGTCGTCGACGACGATCTCGGCCACGCCGCAGTCGGCGAAGACCTCGCGGACGTGGGCGATGGCCTCCTCCTCGGTGCGGTCGGGGGCGTAGCGGTAGTTGACGACGACGGTGCAGGCGTCCGGGATGACGTTGGTGGCGACGCCGCCCTCGATGCCGACGGCGTTGAGGCCCTCGTGGTATTCGAGGCCGTCGATGACCGGGCGGCGGGGCTGGTACGCGGCGAGCTTCGCGAGGATCGGGGCGGCGGCGTGGACGGCGTTGTGGCCCATCCAGCTGCGCGCGGAGTGGGCCCGCTCCCCCGTCGTCCGCAGGTGGACCCGGAGCGTGCCCTGGCAGCCGCCCTCGACCTCGCCGTCGGAGGGCTCCAGCAGGACGGCGAAGTCTCCGGCGAGCCAGTCGGGGTGGGCGTCGGCGATGTGGCCGAGGCCGTTGAGGTGCGCGGCGACCTCTTCGTTGTCGTAGAAGATGAAGGTCAGGTCCCGGTTGGGCTCGGGGACCGTCGCGGCGATCCGGAGCTGGACGGCGACGCCGGACTTCATGTCGGTGGTCCCGCAGCCCCAGAGGATCCCGTTCTCGTCGAGGCGGGAGGGGAGGTTGTCGGCGATCGGCACGGTGTCGATGTGCCCGGCCAGGACGACGCGCTCGGCGCGGCCCAGGTTCGTCCGGGCGACGACGTTGTTGCCGTGGCGGTCGACGGTGAGGTGGGGCAGGGCGCGCAGGGCCGATTCGATCGCGTCGGCGAGGGCCTTCTCCTCTCCGCTGACCGAAGGGAAGTCGACGAGCCGGGCGGTGAGCGCCGGTCCGTCCAGGGTGAGGTCAAGGGTGTTGTCGGCCATGGGCCCGACCCTAAGGGACTTGGGTATCGGCCCCGGCCGGGCCCTCCAGTACGGTGGGCTCGTGCCCCGGACAGCCAGCCCCGCCCGCCGCAGCCGCCTCATCCGATTCGCGGCGGCCTTCGCCGTGCTCGGGGCCCTGGGCGGTTATGTGGCCGTGCAGTACGACTCGTCAGGCTCGAAGAACCCGCCCCGCTGCGTCGTTCGGGCCTCCGACGGGGACGGCGATACATCGCGTACCCACACGTACGAGATGAGCCTGGCCCAGGCGGTGAACGCGGCGACGATCTCCGCGGTCGGCACGACCCGGGGGATGCCCGAGCGGGCGGTGACGATCGCCCTGGCCACCGCGCTCCAGGAGTCCACGCTCCGCAACATCGACTACGGGGACCGGGACTCGCTGGGGCTGTTCCAGCAGCGCCCGTCGCAGGGCTGGGGCACGCCCGCGCAGCTCATGGACCCGGTCTACTCCTCCGGTGAGTTCTACGACCATCTCGCCGAGGTTCCGGGCTACTCGCGGCTGCCGCTGACCGTGGCCGCGCAGCGGGTGCAGCGGAGCGGGTTCCCGCAGGCGTACGCGAAGCACGAGCCGGACGCCGCGCTGCTGGCCGCCGCGCTGACCGGGCGCAGGCCGGCCTCGCTGAACTGCACCCCGTCGACGGCCACGGCGGACGGTCCGGGGGACGCCGCACAGGTGCGGGCCGAGCTGGTGCGCGCCTTCGGCAAGGACGTGCTGCCGGGCGCGGTGGCCGCGGGCGCGTCCGCGGCGTCGTCCGTCTCGGTGCCGGTCCCGGCGGCCGCGGCGCGGTCGGAGAACAGGTCCGCGCAACGCGGCTGGGAGCTGGCGCACTGGGCCGTGGCGCAGTCCGAGGCCCTGCGGATCGAGCGCGTGAGCTACGGGGACCGGGTCTGGGACGCCGGTTCGGGCTGGCGGACGGAACGCGCGAAGGACAAGGAAACGGGCACGACGGCGGTCAGGATCCAGGTCGTTCAGTAGTACGCCCCGTCACCCGTACGGACCCTGGGGGCCTGGCCCCGGACGCTTTCCGCATGATCCCTCGGCACCTCGTAGACCTGCTCCGATTCCCTTGCCGCGCAAGGGAAGTGACGGTTCATCGCCGGATGCCGGTATGGATCGTTTGCCCGGGTTCTTCCGCTGCGGATAATCGGACGCATTACTCACTCTTTACCTTCGCCCACCGCAACCTCCCCCTCCCCCGAAGCGGTTGTCAGTGCGTCCGATCACCGGACAGACAGATTCGTGCACAACCCGCTGAAGGAGCATCATGTCCCTCCCCCTGACCCGTCGGATCGCTCGTGCCGCGCTGCTGATCGCCGCAGGCGCAGCCCCCGTGGTCGGTGCGGCCGGCGCCGCGAGCGCCGCAGATCTCCCGGCGACCCCGGACCTGGGCGGCCTGACCGCGCTGGACGGCGCCGGTCTCGGCGACACCGTGGACAGCGCCGTGCAGCAGGGCACCCAGGCGGCCGGCGACACCGGCGGCCGGCTCGTCGGCACGGCGCTCCCTGCCGCGGGCAAGACCGTCGGCACGTCCGCCGGGGTGGCCATCCCGGCCGCCCAGGAGACCGCCGGCCAGGCCGCGGGCAACGTGGGCCAGGCCGTGGGCGGCGTGGCCGGGGCCGCCGGCGGCGGCCTGCCCACGGACGCGCTCGGCGGCGGCCTGCCCACCGACGCGCTGACCAAGGGCGGGCTCCCGCTGGGCGGTCTGCCGATCGGCGGCTGATCCACCGCAGCACCGGCATACGCGCCGAGGGCCTCGGGAGTGCGCACTCCCGAGGCCCTCGGCGCGTTGCGTCCCGTGCGGCGACGGCTCGGGGCGTGTCCGGCGGATCAGGACAGGCGCTTGACCGCCGCCGCCACCCGCTCGTCGGTCGCGGTGAACGCCACCCGGACGAAACGCGCGCCCGCCGGGCCGTAGAAGTCACCCGGCGCCACCAGGATGCCCAGCTCCGCGAGGTACGCCACGGTCTCCCAGCACGGCTCGTCGCGGGTCGCCCACAGGTAGAGGCTCGCCTCGCTGTGCTCGATCCGGAAGCCGTGCGCCTCCAGCGCCGCGCGCAGGGCGAGGCGCCGGTCCGCGTAGCGGGCGCGCTGCTCGGACACGTGCACGTCGTCGCCGAGCGCGGCGACGGCCGCGGCCTGGACGGGGGCGGGCGTCATCATCCCGCCGTGCTTGCGGATGAGCAGCAGCTCGCCCAGGACGGCCGCGTCGCCCGCGATGAAGGCGGCCCGGTATCCGGCCAGGTTGGAGCGCTTGGAGAGCGAGTGGACGGCGACGATGCCGTCGTAGTGGCCGCCGCAGACGTCCGGGTGCAGCACCGACACCGGCTCGGCGTCCCAGCCCAGCTCCAGGTAGCACTCGTCGCTGAAGACCAGCACGCCGTGCTCGCGCGCCCAGGCGACGATCCGGGTCAGCTCGTCCTTGGACAGCACCTTGCCGGTCGGGTTGGAGGGCGAGTTGAGCCAGAGCAGCTTCAGCCCCGCCGGGTCCAGCTCCGTCGGGTCGTCGTAGACGACGGGCTCCGCTCCGCAGAGCCGGGCGCCGACCTCGTACGTCGGGTAGGCGAGCCGGGGGTAGGCCACCTTGTCGCCCGCTCCGAGCCCGAGCTGCGTCGGCAGCCAGGCCACCAACTCCTTGGATCCGACGACCGGCAGCACGTTGGCGTGGGTCACGCCGACCGCGCCGAGGCGGCGCTCCACCCAGCCGGTGAGGGCGTCCCGCAGGGCCTCGGTGCCCCACACCGTCGGATAGCCGGGGCTGTCCGCGGCGTCGACCAGCGCGCGCCGGATCAGCTCGGGGACGGGGTCGACCGGGGTGCCGACGGACAGGTCCACGATGCCGCCCCTGTGGGCCTGGGCCGTCGACTTGTAGGGCGCGAGCCTGTCCCAGGGGAAGACCGGGAGGCGGGAGGAGACTGCGGACACGGCGCTCTGCTTTCTCGGGTGTTCTCGTACGGGCGGCGGAACGGACGCGGGGTGACGGGCCCGGCGGTGCCGGAACCCGGTGACGGCCCCCGGTGGTACGGGGAAACGCCTCGGCCCCGCACGGTGACAAGCCGTACGGGACCGGGCCGCGCGCGTGGTGCCGCCGCTTACTGGTTCTGCGGCGGCAGTCCGGCGATGAACGCGTGGTCGCGCTCGATGAGACCGAGCTTGGAAGCACCGCCCGGCGAGCCGAGGTCGTCGAAGAACTCGACGTTCGCCTTGTAGTAGTCCTTCCACTCCTCCGGAGTGTCGTCCTCGTAGAAGATCGCCTCGACCGGGCAGACCGGCTCACAGGCTCCACAGTCGACACACTCGTCCGGGTGGATGTACAAGGACCGCTGACCCTCGTAGATGCAGTCGACGGGGCACTCTTCGATGCAGGCCTTGTCCTTCACGTCGACACAAGGCTGCGCGATGACGTAGGTCACGCTGTCGTTCCTCCTCGGTAGGGCGTTGGCTCTCGCGCGGGAGCGCGGCGTCGTCGATGCCCGCCTCTAGTATCTCCGTTCTCGGGCACGATCCGAACAGGAGGGGCGGACAGAGCTGTGGAATTCACCATCGGCGGACGGCTGGAAGTCCGCATCACACCCGCTGACGTGGGCAAACGTGTGTCCGTTCGACGCCGGACGGACGAGGGGGGCACGGGCGCGGAGTTCACCGACGCGGTCGGGGTGCTCACATCGTGGAACAACGGTGTGCTCTCGATCACACGAAAGAGCGGGGAATCCGTCCACATCGTGGAATCCTCCTTGGTCGCGGGCAAGGTCGTGCCTGCCGCACCGGCCCGTCGGCGGGGCCCAGCCGCCTCCTTCGGGGAGCTGGCCTCCGTCACCGCGCGCGCCTGGCAACCCGTGGAGAGCGAGGCACTGGGCGACTGGCGGCTGCGCGCCGCCGGGGGCTTCACCCGGCGTGCCAACTCCGCGCTGCCGCTCGGCGATCCGGGCCTGCCGGTCGGCGAGGCGCTCGGCCGGGTGCGGGACTGGTACGAGGAGCGGGGCCTGCCCGCGTACGTCCAGACGGCGACCGGGGCCGAGGGCACGCAGGAGCCGCTGTGCGCGGAGTTGGAGCGGTACGGCTGGCGGCGCGAGGTCTCGGCGCAGGTGCGGATCGCCGCGCTGGCGCCGGTCGGTGACCTTCAGGCGGAGGTGCGGGCGGTCCGGCTGACCCGCGAACCGGACGCGGCCTGGCTCGCCCGCTACCAGCGCTTCTCCACCCCCGGCCCCCATGTACGGCGGGTGCTGGGCAGCGGTCCTTCGGTCTGGTTCGCCACGGTGCCGGCGGTCACGGGGGCCCCCGACGCGGATCCGGACGCCGCGTCGGCCGCCCCGCCGGCCGCGATCGGGCGGTGTGTCGTGGACGGGCGGTGGGCGGGGTTCATGGCCGTCGAGGTCGCTCCGGAGCTGCGGCGGCGCGGTCTCGCCGGCACGGTGATGGCGGCGCTGGCGCGCCGGGCACTGGAGGAGGGCGCTTCGGCGGCCTGGCTCCAGGTCGAGGAGGACAATGAGGGGGCGCGGGCGCTGTACGACGGCATGGGCTTCGCGACCCACCACAGCTACCACCACTACCGCTCGGCGTGACGGGCCCCGGTGGCCCCGCGCCGGGCCCTCCGGCGGATCGACGCACATGAGCGGGGACAGGGACATGGTTCGCATATGAGCGCGCTGGATTCCGGAACGGCAGAGCGGCGGAGGCAGTTCGCCGAGGAGGCCCGGTCCCAGCGGCCGGACCTCGCCCTCCTCTGCCTGCTGCTGGGCGCGGAGGCCGGACCGGTGGGCCCGGCCGAGGTCCGCCCGGTGACTCCGGGGGAGGCCGCCCCCGACCCGTACGGCATGGACGCCGCGCAGATCGAGCTGGACCGGCTGGCGGGACTGCTGCCGCACGGCTCCCGCTCCCCCGCCGCCTGGGCCTCGGCGCTCGCCGAACTGCTCGGCGAGCGCTGCGGCTTCGCCGGCTCCTCCGTCGACTACCAGCGGCTGGACTCCTCACTCCTCCAGCAGGTGCTGCGTCGCCGCCGGGGCCTGCC
The DNA here is from genome assembly GCF_044766265.1 of Streptomyces sp. NPDC102283. Lineage (NCBI taxonomy): Bacteria > Bacillati > Actinomycetota > Actinomycetes > Kitasatosporales > Streptomycetaceae > Streptomyces > Streptomyces sp. NPDC102283. The sequence goes on along the minus strand of NZ_JBIWLQ010000001.1, from coordinate 953,543 downwards.
GATCCTGTTGTCGGTCGTCTGGATCGAGGTCGCCAGGAGGGCGGGCGCACCGGTGTACGGGGTGGCGCTGCCCGGTCACTTCGTGGTCGGTTTCGGCGATCGGGAGCACCCGGTGCTGGCCGATCCGTTCGCCGGGGGCGCGCCGCTGACCGGCCAGGACGCGGAGCTGCTGGTCACGGGGGTCACCGGGGCGGCGCTCGAACCGTCGATGATGACGCCCGCGCGGCCGCTGGAGATCGTGCTGCGGATCCTGAACAACGTCCGGGCCTGGGCGGCGGCCCGTCCCGAGCGCACGGACGTGGCCCTGTGGGCGGTGGAGCTGTCGCTGCTCCTGCCCTCGCATCCGGCCAGGCTCCGCTTCGAGCGCGCCCAACTCCTCGTCCAGCGCGGTGAATTCCTGCGCGGTGCGGCGGAGATGGAGGAATATGCGGAGATCCTCGACGGCATCGAGCCGACGACGGCCGAGAACATCCGGCGCAAGGCCCACGCCGCGCGCGCCCTGCTGAACTGAACTCGGCCCTCCGGCGGGAATGCCGCAGAATTCCGCCCTGCCGCCGCCCCTTGCGCTGCCCGTTGCCCGTGCGGTGACGAGACGGATGGGTCCGTGAGCGATGTGCGCTCCCGTTTTGCATCCGGACGCCCCCTTCCGCGCCCAACGGGGGCGGTATTCGGCCCGTTTGTCGGCGTACGCGAATGCCCATGCGCTCAACTGGATACCCGTCACCGGATGCGTACAGCCCGTCGCATTCCGCGTCGGGCGGGCCGGGAAGAGAAAAGCTGAGGGCAGACTGATGACAACCGTGCTGCTGGTCCACACCGTGCCGTTGTGGCGCGCGTCGCTGGCGTCACTCCTCGGCACGGGGCGGGGGATAGAGGTCCGCACCGCAGAACACGGCGCGATACGCACCGCGCTGAGCGGGCCGGGTCCCGACGTGCTCCTCACCGACCTCGACTGTCCGGGCGCACTGGACGTCCTCGACGAGATGAAGACGATGACCGCGCCGCACGGCGGACCGTGTCCGCTCGCCGTGCTCACCCGCAGCGACCGGCCGAGCGGCCTGCGGCGGGCGTACGAGGCGGGAGCGCTCGGGTACATCGACAAGTACCGCCCGGTGGACGACCTGTCCGAGGTGATGCACAAACTGGCGGACGGGGGACGGCATATCGACGAGTCGCTGGCCTTCAGCCTCCTCCAGGTGGCCGACATGCCGTTATCGCCACGGGAATTGAGTGTGCTTTCGATGGCCGAAGGGGGTGACACCGTGGCCGGGATTGCCGGTCGGCTGCACCTGACGCCGGGGACGGTCCGCAACTATCTGGCCGCCGCCATACGGAAGGCCGGGGCGCGCAACCGGCTGGACGCGATCAGACGGGCGAAGGAGGCGGGGTGGATCTGATGCCGCGCCGCCGCCCCTTCTCTCCCTCGTCCTCCGGCTCCCAGAGGCCGGCCAGGTCCCGGTAGAGGGCGCAGGAGCCCAGGAGTTCACCGTGGGTGCCGCACTGGGTGCGGGGGCCGTCCATGACCAGGGTCCGCCCGGCGCGGCGGGCCGAGCTGAGCCGGTGGGCGACGACGACGAGCGCGCCCGGCAGGGCCCCGAACGCCAGCTCGGCGCGGGTCTCGGCGGCCGGGTCGAGGCGGCTGGTGGCCTCGTCGAGGATCAGCAGCGGCGGGGCGGCGAGGTAGGCCCGGCCCAGGGCGACCAACTGGCGTTCGCCCTGGGAGAGCCGGTCCGGTTCGACGGCCGCGTCGAGGGAGCCGAGGCGGGAGAGCAGCGCGTCCAGGCCGAGCGCGTCCGCCATGACCGCGATCTCCCGGTCGCGGACGTCGGGGCGCAGGTAGCGGAGGTTGTCCCGCAGCGAGCCGCTGAACACGTAGGCGTGCTGGGGCAGCAGGACGCGTACGGAGGTGGCGTCGGCCGGGCGCACCGGCCGCCCCCGCCACCGCACCGCGCCCCCGGTGGGCCGCTCGGTCCCGGCGAGGACGGCGGCCAGGGTCGACTTGCCGCTACCGCTCGGGCCGACGACCGCGAGGTGCTCCCCCGCCCCGATCGTCAGGGAGAGCCGGTCCAGGACGGGCTGGGCGCCGGGCCCGTACGCGAAGCTGACCTCGTGGAGCTCGGCGACCGGGATCCCGCGCGGCGGCGGGGCTGCCTCCCGGGCGGGCGGCGGGTCCTCGGGAGGCGGCGGTGGCGCGTCCGTGAACCGGTCCAGGACCACGACGAGCCGGCCCCCGGCGGTGCCCAGCATGGTCATCAGCGCCTGGACGGCGGGGGCGAGCGCCTGGGTGAGGTAGGTCAGGGCGCCGACCAGCGCGCCCGGGGTGAGCCCGTTCCGCAGCAGCCAGGGCGCGCCCAGGAGCAGCAGGAGCGGCGGAAACCGGCCACAGACGGCGAGGGCCAGCACCCGCACGCCCGACCAGCGGGCCAGCGAACGGGAGGCGGCGAGCTGCGCCCCGGTAAGGGTCCGGGACTCGGCCACCGCCCGCTCGGCGGCCCCGGCGGCGGCGATGTCGCGTACGGAGGCGGCGAGCAGGCCCGCGTGGGCGGCGTACGCCTCGTCGGCGGCGAGGTAGTCGCGCTGGCGGGCGGCCATCGGCGGCAGGGTGCCGAGGAACAGGGCGGAGCCGAGGACCAGCGGGGGCAGCACGATCAGGAGGAGGGCGGGCGAGAGGGCCAGCAGGCCGGTGACCGCCCCGGCCGCCGTGAACACGAACGAGCGTAGCGTCAGGACGAGTCCGGCCCAGCCGTCGCGGGCGATCTCACTCTGATGAGTGACCTGCGACAGGGACCGGGTGCTCACGTCGCCGGAGCGGGCGAGCGCGCCGGACAGCGCCCGGGACACAGCGCGCCGGACCAGTCCGTCGCGGAGCGGCTCCACCAGGTCCGCGAGCCGGCCGAAGACTCCGCGGGCGGCGGGCACGGAGGGCAGCACGGCCAGCGCGGCGACGGTCAGCCAGAGGAGTCCGGTCAGCGGGCGTCCGGCGAGGAAGCCGCCGTCGAGCGCGCGGGCGACCCCGAATCCGCCGAGGAAGGTCTGGGCGAACTCCAGCAGGGACCAGGCGGCCAGCCGCAGGACCGCGCCGGCCCGCGCCCGCAGGAAGGGGCGCGCCTCGCGGCCGACCCGACGCAGCGACGTGTCGCGCCGGGGGTGGGCCCTGCTCTGCGCGTCGCGCCGGGAGTGAGTGCTGTGGTGCGCGCCGTTCTGCGCGTCGCTCCGGGGATGGGCCTCATGCTGCTCATCGCGCCCGGGGTGTGCCTTGTCGGCCTTCACGGGGCCTCCGCTCCGGCGGCCGGTGTCACGGCGGTCGGTGTCACGGCGGTCGGTGTCACGGCGGTCGGTGTCACGGCGGTCGGTGTCACGGCGGTCGGTGTCACGGGCGTACGGTCGGCGGGAACAGAGCCCTCGGCGGGGGCGTCCGTGCGGAAGACCGCCCGGTAGTCCGGGTCCGCCCAGAGTTCGTCGTGGCGGCCCGTCGCGCGGATCCGGCCGTCCACCAGCCAGGCGACCCGGTCCGCCCGCGCGGCCGAGGACAGCCGGTGGGCGACGATGATCCGGGTGCAGTGCCCGGCCCGCGCGTCGAGCGCGCGGCGTACGTGGTGCTCGGTCACGGTGTCGAGGCTGGACAGCGCGTCGTCGAGGATCATCAGGCGACCCGGGTGGGCGAACGCGCGTGCCAGGCCGAGGCGTTGGCGTTCACCGCCGGAGAGCGGGGCGTCGGCGATCGGGGTCGCGTAGCCGTACGGGAGCAGTGCGAGGAATCCGTCGGCGCGGGCCGCGCGGGCGGCGTCGCGTACGGCTTCGGGCGACGCGGTCCAAGGCCCGTAGGCGATCGTGTCCTCGACGGTGACGCCGGGCAGGGACGGGCGGGCGAAGGCGTACGCCACCTCGCGGCGCAGCCGGGCCGGTTCCATGCCGTCCATCGGGACGCCGTCCAGCAGCACGCTGCCGGTGTCCGGGTCTAGGAGCCGCCCGGCGACCGCGGCCAGCACCGACTTGCCGGAGCCGGAGCGCCCGACGACCGCCAGGGAGGTGCCGCCGGGGACGGTCAGGTGGACGCCGGTCAGCAGCGGGCCGCCGTCCTGTTCCACGCCGACGTCCCGGAGTTCGAGGTGTCCGGGCGCGTCCGGAGCCGGGCCCAGGCCGCGGTGCGGCAGCGGTGCGAGGGTGAGCAGGGGCTCCAGGCTCCGGGCGGCGGCGCGGCTACGGGCGAGGGCGCCGAGCGCGCCGGTCAGGGCGCCGATGCCGACGGCGAGGCTCGCGTAGCGGGACGCGGCGACCAGGTCGCCGACGCCGATCGCGCCCGCGTGGAGCCGTAGTCCGGCGACCGCGAGGACCAGCAGCATGAGCAGGGGCAGCAGGAGGCCGCTGCGGCCGACGGCCCGCCCGTACACGGTCCAGGTGCGCCTGCCGTGTTCGGCGAGGGCGGTAAGGGGTTCCAGGACGCGGCGGTGCTCGTGTGCGCCGGTGCGGGCGGCGCGGATGGTGTCGGCGCCGTCGAGGGCCTCGGTGAGCCGGTGGGCGATGAGTGACTGGGCGCGCTGGTAGTCGGCCCCGGCGTCGGCGGTCCGCCGGGTGAAGGCGCGCAGCAGGGCGACGAGGAGGGGGGCGCCGAGGAGGAGGGCGGCGGCCGTCGGGACGTCGATGAGGAGGAGGCCGACGATCGCGCCGAGCGGGAGCAGGACGCCGGAGACGGCTCCGGCGGCGGTGACGGGCGCGGCCGCGGCGTCGGCGGTGCGGGCGGTGAGCCGGGCCGTGAGGTCGCCGGTGGGCAGGGCGAGGGCGCGGCGGGGCTCGGCGGCCAGGATCCGGGCGGCGGTGCGGGTGCGCAGGGACGCGGTGAGCCTGGCGGTGGTGGTCGTGCCGGTCACGGCGGCCGCGGCGTCGAAGCCGGTCTCGGCGAGGGTCAGGGCGGCGCAGAGCAGCAGCCCGGACCAGGGCACGGGGCCGCCGGCGACGAGCCGGTCGACGGTGTGGCCGAGGGCGGCGGGCAGGGCGAGGGCGGCGAGCGCCCCGCCGGTGGAGCAGAGGAGGAGCCCGAGAAGGGCCGCCGGGTGCTGCCGGGCGAGCCGCCGGGCGCCGGACTCGGTGCCCGGGCGTGGGTGCAGCCGCACGGGGTGGCCTTTCCGGGTGCACGTGGGCCGGCCGGCCCACCGGTGAATAACACCGGTGGGCCGGCCGGAGCGGGTCACGGGGTGCAGAGGACCACGCTGAGCGAGCTGTACTCACAGACCAGCAGCGAGACCTGGCTGCCCGTGGCGAGCTCGCCGAAGGAGTCCTCGGCCGGGGTGTCCATCGCCTGAAGGTCGAGAAGCGCCATGATGATGTCCTTTCGGGGACGTAGGTGGTGCTGAACGGTGTGTTGCTACGACCCCTGGCGGGGCCGGTTCATGGGGCCGCTCGCGCGGCCGGGAGGCGCCGCCGGAGCGGCGGGCAGGAAGGGAAGTCCGGTGGAGCCGCCGAGCGCGGCGCCCAGGGCGAGGAGAGCGCCGGCGGTCCCGGTGGCCAGGTCCATCGACAGGCGCATCAACTGTTCGCCGGGGAAGGCGAGTCCGCCTCCGTACGCGAGGGCGTGGCTGCCCAGCAGGTCGGTGTGGCGGGCGATCGCGCGCCGCCGGTCGGCCTCCTCGCACAGCGGGGTGGCGGCGAGGTGCATGAGGAGTCCGGCGGAGCCCCGGAGCAGCCCGGGCTGGACGTAGAAGGCGGAGAGCGCGGCGGGCAGGAGGGCGCGGCCGGCCGCTTCGAGCGCGGGGTCCGGGCGGTGGGCCAGGTAGGCGTCGATGACGGCCGCGATGCCGGCGCTGCCCGAACCGAGGTACGGCATCAGCCGCTTGCCCTCGACGACGAGGAGTTCGCCTTCGTCGCCGGTCCGGCAGCGGTCCAGGTCGCGGCGCAGGGCGGTGGCCGCCAGGTCGAGCAGGGCGGGATCCCCGGTGGTCGCGTACCGGCGCACCAGGAGCAGGGCGATGCCGCTCGCGCCGTGCAGCAGTCCGGTGCGGGGCGACGGCGGACCGTCGACGAGCGCCCGGACGGCGAGGGCGGTGCAGCGGGCGGCCGCGGCGGACAGTGCCGGGGCGTCGGTGGCGGAGGCGGTGCGGGCCAGGTCGTCGAGGGCGAGGCCGATGCCCGCGTACCCGTTGTGGAGGCCGGGCGCCAGGCCCTCCAGGGGCTGGTCGAGGATGATCCGGAGGAGGTCGGCGGCTTCGGCGGTGCGGCCGATCCGGTGCAGGGTCCAGGCGATGCCGGTGAGCCCGTCGTAGAAGCCGAGAGGGCTGCCGGACGCCGGGTCCTTGGCGTGCCGCAGGAGCCAGTCCTCGGCCTCCTCGCACGGCGGGGCGCCCGTCTCGTGGAGGGCGTAGAGCACTCCGGCGGTCCCGTACGCGAAGGACTGGCCGCCGGTGGCCGTGGCGAACTGGGCGATGTCCCCGGGGAAACATCGGTCCTCGCGCTCCGGTGTGCGGGAGGCGGTGATGGCCCGGACCATGGCGTCACGGCTGCGCGGCCAGTCGCCGGGGTCGGCGACGGGAGCGGGCGTGGGAGCGGGCGTCCCCGTTTGGCGCAGGATCTCGGCGACCGCGGGCCGCAGCGCCTCCTCGGTGACCGGGAAGACGCGGGCGATGTCCCGGGCGAGACCGGCGGCCTTGGTGCGGTCGATGCCGAACAGTGTGGTGAGCGGCAGGTACAGGGCGAGCCGCAGACAGGCCAGCGCGTAGCGGTCGATGTCGGCGCCGCGCCGGTCGGGCGGGGCGACGAAGGCCGGGTTGGCGACGATCTGACGGCGGCGCTCGGCTGCCGGGGAGGCCGCCTCGAAGTCGAGCAGGACGATGCGCGCGTTCTCCTCGTCGACCATCACGTTGCTCATGTGCAGGTCGCTGATGACGATGCCCCGGTCGTGCACCGCCTCGACGGCGCGCTCGACCTGTCCGTACAACTCCTCCGCCCAGGAGGCGTGTTCGGCGAGCAGTTCGGGTGACGGGTGCTGCCGGGCGAGCGGGAAGCGGCGGGCGAAGACGGTGTTGAGGGTGGTGCCGGGGATGTACTGGAGGACCAGGAAGTGGTGGTCGCCGACCTCGAACACGTCCCGGACGGCGGGTACGCAGTCCAGCCCGGCCAGGTGCTCCAGCGCGGTCCGCTCGCGCTCCAGCCGGGCCACGGCGTCAGCCCCGTCGGCGGCCAGACCGGCGTACGGCCGCGCCTCCTTGAGGACGACCTGCTCGCCGGTGCGGGTGTCGCGGCCGAGGTAGACCCCGCCGCCGTTGGAGAAGTGCAGCGCCTTCTCCACGGTGTACGGGAGACCCGTGAGGCCCACGGCGGCGCGGGCTTCGAGGTGCGGCATCAGGAAGCCGGGCGGGGTCACCCAGGAGGGGACGCGGAAGGACGGGCCCCGGTCGTCCGGGACGAGCCGGCCCTGCGGATCGGCGACGGCGGGCACGGGCCGCCCGTCCGGTCCTGAGCAGAAGCGGGCGGCGAACGCCCCGTACCGGGCGTGCACGGGTCCGTTCCCGCACCGGAGGTCACTCAGGATGTACGGGCCGTGCTCACCCTCCAGCAGACGCATCAGCGCGGTGCACACCTCGGGGAACGCCTCGTCGGACGGCGGGTAGACGGTGATGAACTTCCCGCTGCCCGCCCGGTCCGCGTACTTGGCGTTCCGCAGGGCCAGCAGTCCCGCGTTGGGCACGCACTTGAAGGCCAGCCGGTATTCCAGGCAGTGGGCGAAGACCCGTTCCAGCACGGAGGCCGCGTTGTCGAGGGCGGCCGAGACGTGGATCTTCCAGCCCTGGGGCGGCAGTCGCAGCCCGTCGGGGCTGTACGCGAGCCAGTCGCCGCGCCGGGTGCGTGTCCAGCCGTCGGGTACGGCGCCACGGAGCGGCGCATAGAGCGAGCGCTCCTCGTCGGCGGCTCCGCCCGGCCCGGGAGAGCGGTGGGGTGCGTCGTAGAAGCGGCGGTCCGCCTGGCAGTACGCGGCGTACTCCGGATTCACGCACGGCCCCCTCGCTCGGTTCTTTCGTGTCTTTCGTGGCAAGAGAGAAATTGTCACAACGATGAGTGCCGCCCATAGTCACCGTTGTCACGACTCGTACATGCGCGCCAACCATGCGGGGCGCACCGCGTACTGATGGGTATCCGCTGGCCGCCCAGCCCCGGGCGGGTGCGGGCGAGGGGCGTGCAGGGGCGCGCGAGGGGCGCACTCACTTCTGCCCAAGTCCGCGCCGCGCACCAGGACGCAGTCCCGCCCAAGTCCGCGCCGCACGCCGGAAGACGGTCCCGCCTCAGTCCGCGCCGTGCACCAGAACGTCCCCCGCCTCCGTACGGAAATAGAGCACGGAGCGGCCCGCGCGCCGGCGGCGGACCAGTCCGGCGTCCAGCAGGATCCGCAGATGGCGGCCCACCGAGCCCAGCCCCTGGCCGGTCAGCGCGACGAGCTGCGTCGTGCTGAGCGGGGAGGCGAGCAGCAGCAGGACGGCCGCCCGCGCCGGGCCGATCAGCGCACCGAGGGCGGCGGGCACGGGAACGCTCCCGGCCTCGGCGAGCGCGCCGGAGCACGGGTACACCAGCGCGTACCGGCGCGGGATGTCCCAGCAGACCCAGGACTGGTACGGCGTCACTGGCACGAACAGCAACTGTGCGCCGCCCAGTTCGCGGGGCGGGTTGTCGTGGGTGTTGATCTGGAGCCGACTGCCGCCCAGCCAACGGATGCCGGGGCGCATGCCGTTCAGCGCGTCGGCCCAGCCACCGCGCCCCAACTGGGCGGAACGGGCCACCACATCGGCCTCCAGGATCCGTCGCCGCCGCGGCCAGTCGGGCAGCACGGTGTGCGTCCAGACCCACTCCAGGGCATCGGCGGCGCGCACGGCCAGGTCGCCCCGGTCCAGCGCAGCGGGCAACGGACCGCGCAGCGCCTCGGCCAGTTCGGCGCGCGCCCGGCCGGGCTCAGTGGCCCGGACCGGCGTCAGTTCGTCGGCGAAGGAGGGCGGGGCCTGGCCGGGCGGGGTGGGGACGGGGGCGGGGACGAGGAAGTCGGCGTTCCACCGGGGCGCGAACGCGGAGCCGATCACCAGCGCGGAGACCGGGTGGTCTGCCTTCCACCGCCGGTACGCGGGCAGGTGGCTCTCCAGCCAGGCGCGCTCACCCGGGTGCGCGGCGGCGGCCCGCTCCAGGACCAGCAGGCTCGCGACGGCCTCCGCGAGCGGCGAGACGACGAACCGGCTGTTCGCGAGCGTGTCCGCGCCGACCTGCCACCAGCCCACGCGCCCCCGCCTCCCCGCTCCCGTCGGCCCTCCGGCTCCGTCCGCGCCGGGCTTTCGCGTCCGCGCCGGGCTTTCGCGTCCGCGCCGGGCTTTCGCGTCCGCGCGAAACAGTAACGGTCCCGGCGACGGCGTCCGGAGACTCCCCCTCATGCGCACCTACCGCGAACTGCTCCGGACCCCGGAGTTCACCCCCTTCTTCGCCGCCGTCTCCGTACAGACGGCCGCCCAGACCGCGACCGGCCTGGCACTGGGCACCCTCGTGTACGCGCGGACGGGCTCGCCCCTGCTGTCGGCGCTGGCGATGTTCGGCCCGTCGCTGGCCCAGGTGGCCGGGGCGCTCACCCTGCTGTCGGCGGCGGACCGGTTGCCGCCGCGCGCCGCGCTGACCGCCCTGGCGCTGCTCTCCGCCGGGGCCGCCTGCGTCCAGGCCGCTCCCGGGCTGCCGCTGTGGGCCGCGTTCGCCGTCCTGCTGGTGGTGGGCGCGGCCTCGTCACCGGGCGGGGGCGTACGGTACGGGCTGCTCAACGAGATCGTTCCGCGCGAGGGATTCCTGCTCGGCCGCTCCGTTCTGAACATGGCGGGCGGCACGATGCAGATCTGCGGGTTCGCGGTGGGCGGGTTGTTGATGACGGTGTTCTCGGCGCGCGGCACGCTGCTGATCGGGGCGGGCCTGTACGTCGTCGCGGCGGCCGTGACCCGCCTCGGACTGACCGCCCGGCCGCCCCGGGCCACCGGCCGCCCGTCGGTCCGGGAGACACGGCGGACGAACGCACTGCTGTGGTCGTCCACACCGCGCCGGTACGTGTTCCTGGCGCTGTGGGTGCCCAACGGGCTCGTCGTCGGGGCCGAGTCCCTGTACGTCGCGTACGCGCCCGGGCACGCCGGGCTCCTCTTCGCCGGCGGGGCGATGGGCATGCTGGCCGGGGACACGCTGGTCGGGCGGTTCGTCACGGCACGGTGGCGGGCACGGCTGGGGGCCCCGCTCCGGCTGCTGCTCGCCGTGCCCTATCTGCTCTTCGCGCTGCGCCCGGAGCTGCCCCTCGCGCTGGCGGCGGTCGTCCTGGCGAGCGTGGGCTTCGCCGCGAGCCTGCTGCTCCAGGAACGGCTGATGGCCCTCACCCCGCAGGAGCTGAGCGGCCAGGCGCTCGGGCTCAGCTCCTCGGGGATGCTCGCGATGCAGGGCGTGGGGGCGGCCGTGGCGGGCGGCATCGCCCAGCTGACCTCCCCCGCCACGGGCATGGCGGCGGTCGCGGGGCTCTCGGTGGCGGTGACACTGGTGCTGGCCCCGGGGCTGCGTGACCGGTCCGGCGACGCCGGGGGCAGACTGCCGGTAGCGGACGGACCACCGCGAGCGCCCCGTACACCCCGCACGGAAGAGACCACATGAGCGACGAGACCAGGCCCAGCCAGAAGGAAGCCATGCTCTCCGGCGAGCTCTACATCGCCGACGACCCGGAGCTCGCTGCGGAGGCGCGGCACGCGGCCGTGCTCAGCGAGCGCTTCAACGCCACCTCGGCCGCCGACCCCGAGGCCCGGCGCGCCGCCCTCGCCGAGCTTCTCGGCGAGCTGGGCGAGGGCGTGGAGGTCCGGCCGCCGCTGCGGGTCGACTACGGCTACCAGACCAGCATCGGACCCCGGACGTTCATCAACTTCGGCGCGGTCCTGCTGGACGTCGCCCGCATCACCATCGGCGCGGACGTCCAGATGGGCCCGAACGTCCAACTGCTCACCCCCACCCACCCGATCGACCCCGAGCAGCGCCGCGCCAAGTGGGAGGCCGCGGAGCCGATCACCATCGGCGACAACGTCTGGCTGGGCGGCGGGGTGATCGTCTGCCCCGGGGTGACCATCGGCGAGAACACGGTGGTCGGCGCGGGGGCGGTCGTCACGAAGGACCTGCCCGGATACGTAGTGGCGGTCGGCAACCCGGCCCGGGTGATCCGGAGGATCGACGGGACGGAGGCGTAACCGTCGGGCGCCCGACGGGGCACGTAACGCACCCGGACGGCGGGACGCACAGCGCACCCGGGCCCTACGCGTGCCGCCAGGCGTCGGTGACGCACGAGACCTCGAAGTGCCACCAGCCCTCGTCCCGGCCACGGGCCAGCAGTTCCTTGACCCCGCGCAGGTCCGCGCCGCCCGGCACGGTCAGGGCGACCAGCGGGAACTCGGCGCTGAAGACCTCACCGGTGAGCCCGTAGCCGGCGAGCCGCTCGTGCACGGCCCGGGCGTCGCGCCCGAGCGGCCCGTCCGGCAACGGCAGCACCCGTACGGTGCAGTTGCCGGAGTCGGCCACGCGGCCGACGGCCCAGTGCACCCCGTCGTCGTCCGTGCGGAACCGTACGGTCTCGCCCTCGGCGACCCCTTCCTGGAGGAAGGGCACGTTGTCCACCCGCGCGGTGTCCGGGCCGAGGCGGATGGCCCACAACCCCTCGGTGTCGTGGGGCAGCCAGCCCTCGCGCGGGACGAAACGGAACCAGACCTTGATCTGATCGGCTTCACGGGGTGGGCGTTCCGGGCCGGCGGGGGAACTCATGGCCCCATGGTCCCCCGCGTGCGTCGCGCCCGCCTGTCCACCCCGACGACCAGGCATGACGTCAGCTTCTGAAGCCGGAGGCCGCCCCCGGCGCGCCGCGGTCGCCGATTTGCCGATGCCTGAGGCCAGTTGTTGGATTCAGCGGTGCCTTCTGAGGCTCCTGATGCACACCTCTTGACGCGTACAGGCCCACGGGGGAAACATCACCGTAACGAGAGAGCGCTCTCCCAACGCCTCCCCCCAGAGCTCTCTCGTCCGTTCGTCGTGCACACGTACCACGACCCAGGAGACGTACCCCATGCATGCTCCCCCCACCGCGCCACGCACCCGCCGCCGCACCCGGGCCCTCGGCTTCGCCGCGCTCGCCGTGGCGATGCTCATGTCCGTACCCACCGCGCAGACCGCCTTCGGCGAAGAGGTCCAGGCGGTGCCGGGCGGCGGCGACCTCGGTCCCAACGTCCATGTCTTCGACCCCTCCACCCCCGACATCCAGGGCAAGGTCGACGCGATCTTCAAGAAGCAGGAGTCCGCGCAGTTCGGCACCGACCGCTACGCGCTGATGTTCAAGCCGGGCACGTACGACGACATCAACGCGCAGATCGGCTTCTACACGCAGATCGCGGGTCTCGGACTGAACCCGAACGACACCACGTTCAACGGTGACGTGACCGTGGACGCGGGTTGGTTCGACGGCAACGCCACGCAGAACTTCTGGCGTTCGGCGGAGAACCTGACCCTGAACCCGGTCAGCGGCACCAACCGCTGGGCGGTCTCCCAAGCGGCCCCGTTCCGCCGGATGCACGTCAAGGGCGGACTCAACCTCGCACCCGACGGCTACGGCTGGGCCAGCGGCGGCTACATCGCCGACAGCAAGATCGACGGCCAGGTCGGACCCTACTCCCAGCAGCAGTGGTACACCCGCGACAGCTCGGTGGGCGGCTGGACCAACGGCGTCTGGAACATGACGTTCTCGGGCGTCGAGGGCGCACCGGCCAACAGCTTCCCGGAGCCGCCGTACACCACTCTGGACACCACGCCCATCTCCCGGGAGAAGCCGTTCCTCCACCTCGACGGCGACGACTACAAGGTCTTTGTCCCGGAGAAGCGCGAGAACGCGCGCGGCGTTTCGTGGGCCGCCGGGACGCCGGCGGGCGAGTCCATCCCGCTGGACCAGTTCTACGTCGTGAAGGAGGGGGCGGACGCCGCCACCATCAACGCGGCCGTGGAGCAGGGGCTGCACCTGCTGTTCACCCCCGGCGTCTACCACATCGACGAGACGATCAACATCGACCGTGCGGACACCGTGGCCCTCGGCCTCGGGCTGGCCACGATCATCCCGGACAACGGCGTGACCGCGATCAAGGTCGGTGACGTGTCCGGCGTGAAGCTCGCGGGCCTCCTGGTCGACGCGGGGCCGGTGAACTCGGAGACGCTGATCGAGGTCGGCCCGGAGAACGCCTCGGCGGACCACTCGGCGAACCCGACCTCACTCCAGGACGTGTTCGTGCGGATCGGCGGCGCGGGCCCCGGCAAGGCGACCACCAGCATCGTCGTCAACAGCGACGACACGATCATCGACCACACCTGGGTCTGGCGCGCCGACCACGGCGAGGGCTGGGGCTGGGAGACCAACCGGGCCGACTACGGCGTCCGCGTCAACGGCGACGACGTCCTGGCCACCGGCCTGTTCGTCGAACACTTCAACAAGTACGACGTGGAGTGGTACGGCGAGCGCGGCCGCACGATCTTCTTCCAGAACGAGAAGGCCTACGACGCACCCAACCAGGCCGCGATCCAGAACGGCGACACGAAGGGCTACGCCGCCTACCGCGTCGACGACTCGGTCGAACAGCACGAGGGCTGGGGCATGGGCAGCTACTGCTACTACAACGTCGACCCGACGATCATCCAGGAACACGGCTTCAAGGCCCCGGTGAAACCCGGCGTGAAGTTCCACAGCCTGATCGTCGTCTCACTCGGCGGCAACGGCCAGTACGAGCACGTGATCAACGACGTCGGATCCCCCACGTCCGGCCCGGACACGATCCCCTCCCAGGTCGTGAACTTCCCGTAGTCACCGACGCGGGAGTCGTACGGGAGCGGGGCCCGGCTGCTGTTGAGCGCCGGGCCCCGCTCCGCTGTCGTGCGGCGGGCCGGAGCTCGTTCATCACAGAGGAGTGCCACTGCTCTCCGCATGAGCCTCCGCAGTCACGGGCTTCTGGGTGATGCGAGCGGATCCCACCGAGGCCGATCGGGCGTTATAGATGACCGATCCCCCGTCGGCATTGAGATGAATGACCGCTGAATCAGCCGTACGCGCCTTGCCCAACTCCCGCAGGAACGACCGAACAGCAGCTGGGAGAAGCACCAGTAGCGCCACCAGAAGAACAACCTGAATGAGCCCTCCCATGGCCCCACCGAGGCCTCCGGAAGTGAGCGCGGACAGCCCCGGAGGGAGGATGCCGAGTATCAGCACAAGAGACAGGAACCAGACGATGAGCTGAGAGTCGCTCGTAGTGCGCTCCGCCGACTTCTCACGGAACTGCACGTCGCCTTCCTGATTGAACGAGTGAGCCTTCCAGTCCTTCGCCTCACTGCCCGCCATGAGAATTTCGAGGGAAACCTCCTGGTCAACCTCCAGGTGCCCGATGAAGCAAGTCAGCTCCATCGAATGATCCGTATCACCGGCACCCACCTGCAGCAGAGATGCCCGGAACTCCTTCTCCGGAGCAGGGGAAAAACGACTCTCCAGGATTTCGGAATCACCGGGGAAATGAAATCGGACCCTGTGTTCCTTGATGACCCTGTTGCCAGAGTTCTTCATCTTGAACTTGATGGCACAAAGGTCACTCACACCCCGCCCGGCATAGGAGATACCGACCTGTTGCTGAAAATCTCGGTCAATGGACACGATGCTGGATTGGGTTCGGGCTTCCCAGGTGATGCGCTTGACCGGTTCGCGGCGGGCATTCAAGTACCAGAGGAGCACCGCGACACCGGCACTGATCATGGCACCGACGAGAGCCGGAGGCGCCCACCCCGGTAGCACCGTGGAAGTCTGCTCCGCAAGATGGACAGCTCGCATTTTCCCGCATCCCGGATCGTTGAGTCACGCCGAACGGAGCAACTTTAACGAGAGAGTTGGCCGTCGGAGTCGCGTTCGACCTGATCTCTTCGATCCTCGGCCGCCCACGCTTTACACACGGGGGCGGCTCACGGTCACGAGTTGCGGGCGCCCCCGTACCGGGCCCGGTCCCCGACGCGGGAGCCGTACGGGAGCGGGGCCCGGCTGCTGTTGAGCGCCGGGTCCCGCTCCGCTGCCCGCGGGACAGGCCCTACATGTGCAGCGCCACCGCTCCGCGCGGCCGGACCGTGATCGTCGCCGTGCCGTCGTCCGCGACCGTGGTCCGGTTGCCGTCGCAGGAGGCAGGGGAGGCGGCGACCACATTGCCGTACGTGCCCGCCAGCAGCGTCGTCGTGAAGGTGCGCTCCAGCTCCGCGTCGCCGTTGTTCTTCCACTCGAAGAGGGTGGCGGTGACGGTCTTCTCGCCCGGTGGGGTCGCCTGGGAGGGCCAGGGGGCGAGGGCGGTGAGGCCTCCGGCGGCGAGCAGGCCCGCCAGGGTTGCGCGTGCGGCGCGGGAACTCAATTGCGGCTCCTTCGGTCGCGGGCACGGGCGTTCGCCCGTGCCCGGCGTGGGCAGCCACGCGCCTGGCTGCCGTGGGGGGAGTCCGGAGCCTGCCGTTCGGCGATGGACACGTCAAGATGCCTGCAATAGTTTCCAGATTGTTTCTGAAAGTTCTTACGAGATGGGGAAGTTGAGGAGAAGCCTCGCCCGGAACCCGCCCGGAACCCGCCCGGAGCCCGCCCGGAACCCGCCCGCCGACGACTCCGCCCCCGGCCGGAGGCGTTCCCGGGCGGGGGCGGAGGGTGGAGCGCCGGCCGGTCCGGGCGTCAGCCCTGGCCGGTCAGGTCGATGGTGACCGTGCGCTCGGTGGGGGTCTTCCCGGCCAGGGCGGTCTTCATCGCCTGGGCCACGTCGTCCGCTCCGACCTGGTGCTCCTTGCCGTCACCCTTGACCGCCATGATGCCGTCGAAGACGCCGTCCAGGAGCTTGTCGATCGCCTGCTTGTCGTAGACGTCGACCAGCCGGCCGTCCACGGGCTTCATGGAGAGGATCTGCGGCAGCGACCGGGCCGGGCCGAACTGGATCTCCTTGGGACCGGCCTTGATGGTGATCAGGCCGGACATCGCGGGCTCGGCGAACTCCTTCATCGCCCGGTCCAGTTCGGCCTTGGTGATGGTGGGCTCGCTGGTGGTGACGGGGAGTTCGACCAGCCGGGCCTGCCCGGTCTGCACCTGGGCGCGGTAGGCGTCCCGGACCGAGATCAGGGACTGGCCGGCGTCCAGCGTCTTGCCCGGCTTGCCCGGGACCGCCACGGCCTTGTTCGGCTCGAAGCGGATGGTGCCGTCGTTGGCCGAGCCGGACGTGCCGGCCAGGTCGGTCAGCGCCACGCCGAGCTTCTCCTCGTCGACCGGGATCACCGGGTCGGCGGGGCGCTCCCCGCCGAACAGCGAACCGACCACCGAGACGGGGTTGTAGTCGCTGCCCGCCGCGCCGCGCACGGTCTCCTGGCTGTCCAGGGTGAGACCGGCCTTCTCGGGGTCGAGCTTCTCCTCCTTGCCGTCCACCGACAGCGTCAGGGGCGTCTTGGCCCGCTCCCCGAGGGCGGCTTCGAGCTTGGTGACCGCCTCCTCCTTCGTGCCGCCGCCGATGTCGACGCCGAGCACCGTGGTGCCCTTGGGGACCTCGGAGTGGTTCAGCAGGAGACCCGCCCCGTACGCGATGCCGAGCAGCACGACCGCGGCCACCCCGAGGAGGACCACCTTGGAGCGGCCCTTCTTCGCGGGTGCGGGGGCGGCGGCCTGGGACGCGGGGCGCGGAGCGGCGGGGCCGGGCGTGGGAACACCGGGTCCTCCCGGACCACCGGGGCCTCCCGGACCACCGGGTCTGCCGGCCGCCGGGCCGCCGGGGCCGCCGGGGCCACCCGGGAACGCGGCGCGGGGCTCGCTGGGCACCACGGGGATGCCGCTGGTCAGCGTGTCGCCGGAGACCTGGCCGGACCCGGGCGCCGGGGCCTGCGGCGTGAGGATCGCGGTGTCGTCGGACATCCGGGGCGTTACGCCGCCGGGGACGCCCGGGACCATCGGGCCGGGGCCGCCGAGGCCCGGGACGCCGTCGAGGTTCGGGGTCAGCGAGGAACTGCCGGTGGCCGGTCCCGTGGTGGGGCCGGACGGGCCGGGCGGACGCACCCCGGGGCCGGGGGTGGAACGGGGGCCTCCGCCGGGGGGCTCGGTGCCGTAGGCGTCGAGCGCGCTGCGGCCGGGGGCGGGCGCGCCCGGTCCGCCGCCGGCCTGCGGGGCGTCCGAGAAGTACGGCAGGTCGGGACGCGAGCGGTCCGCGTCGCCGTCGGACCCGCCGGGGCCGGAAGGAGCGCCGCCGGGGGCGCCGGGCACACCGGTGCCCTGAGCGGCCTCACCCGGCCCGGTGGGCGAGGTCCTGCGCGGGGCGAACCAGTCGCTGCCGCTCTTGTCCCGGGCCGGCTTCTCCCCGGGCGTCGGGTCGGCGGCCGGACCGCCGTCCCTGGACCGGTCCGCGGGCGCCGCGCCGTTCGGGCCGCCGGGCCGGTCCGGGGATCCGGGTGCGGGCGGCGGCGTGCCGGGGCGCGGGGTGGCGCGGGTGCGCTCCGCGTCGGAACGGCCGCCGGCGATGTCGCTCTCCGCCATCGGCGTACGCATCACGACCGGCGGGATGGGGCGCGACCCGGGGATGTTGATCCGGATGCGCGTCGTCAGCGTCGTCTCGGTCTTCGGTTCCTCGGGCCGGGGCGGAGCCACGGATTCCGGGGTCTCGTCAGAGCCGTCCTGCGACGGATGGAGCGACGGATACTGGCGGGATCCGTACGGCGGTGTACCCGAGGGGTACGCGGCTCCGCCGCGGCCCTGGGGCCCGGAGGACGAACTGTCAGTTTCACGACTCAAAGCAGGTTCTCCCGATTGGCTCCGCCGCCCGTACTTCCCCCATGCCGCAGGCCAGGGGACGGCTCGGCGCGCGCACCACCATACTGGCCGCCGCCGTCGGACACTCCGCGACCGGGTGAAACCTCCACCCGTGCATCACACCTGTGGGGGTCTTTCCGGACCCGGACTTGGCACTTCACGTACCCGACCGGCCGCTGCGGATGGCTGATTGCGGCACTTTGGACGTGGTGGCGGACATCACAGCGACGGCCGTCCCGCCGAGCATGAACAGCACCAGGCCGAGCTCGTCGCCGAAGACGTAGTCGCCCTCCGGCCTGCCGCTCAGCAGAAGGAACACCGTGATGAACCATCCGGCCGCCGGGGCGAGCGCGCCGATCTGGGTGCGGGTCAGGATCCGGCCGCCGTAGAAGAGACCGGCCGAGGCCGCCAGCGCGATGATCAACCCGCCCGGGAACCAGGCGGCTTGGACGAGTGCGCCGGCGATCGCGACCAGGACGCCGAGGACGGCGAAGCCCGCGTGGGCGGCGATCCGGACCGGGTTCGGCCGGGCCGCGAAACCGGTGGGCTCGGGCTCCCTGGGCGGCGCGTTCCGCCGCGGCGCGTGGGAGGAGCCGGCGCGGCCACGGCCCTTGCCCGGGTTCCCGCTCACGCCGTGCCTCCCGCGGTGCCCGTAGCGTCCGTGCCTTCCGCAGCGTCCGCAGCGGAAGGCAGGCCCGCGAAGAGGTCGCTCTCACGGGTCCCCTCGGGCACGCCCCGTGCGCCTCGCACCAGTTGGTAGTGCTCGGCCGTCAGCAGGGGCTGACCGAGGTCGTTGGAGAGGGCGAAGAACGGGCCGTCGACCGCGATCTGGGTGGCGTGGGCCCGCATCGCCGCGGACTTGGCCCCGGCGTACGCCGCTCCGTCGATCTCCGCGGTGACCAGCTCCCCGTCGGTGAGGCCCGGGACGTCGTCCACGGCGGCGATGCCGGGGAAGGCCCCGGGGGCGGTGGCGCGCAGTCGCTCGAAGCCGGCTTCGGCCACGGCCCGCTCCACCCGGTTCCAGTAGATCTTCGCGACGGTGTGCGGTGCGCCGGAGCCGTACGCCGGGTCGGCGGCCAGGTCGGCGGCGCGCATCGCGACACGGTGGGCCTGGATGTGGTCGGGGTGGCCGTAGCCGCCGTCCGGGTCGTAGGTGACCAGGACCTGGGGGCGGACCTCGCGGATCACCTCGACGAGGTGGGCCGCCGCCTCGTCCACCGGGGTGGACCAGAAGGAGCCGGGGCGGCCGTTCTGCTCGGCGCCCATCATCCCGGAGTCCCGGTAGCGGCCCGCCCCGCCGAGGAAGCGGTGGTCGCCGACGCCCAGCTCCTTCATCGCGGCGGCCAGCTCGCCGACGCGGTGGGGGCCGAGCGCGTCGTCCCGGTCGGCGGTGAGACGGGCGAGCGAGGGCGGGATGACCTCGCCCTCCTCGCCGAGCGTGCACGTCACCAGGGTGACGTGGGCGCCCTCGGCCGCGTACCTGGCCATGGTGGCGCCGTTGTTGATCGACTCGTCGTCGGGGTGCGCGTGCACCAGCAGCAGACGACGGGCGGGGAGGTCCTTCATGGGGACCACCCTACGAGCCCGGAGGCCCCCCGTGCGTCCGCGCCCCGTGACCCGCGCCTCCTCGGCCCCCCGGCCCGCCCCCGGCGCCGGTCAGAACTTGATGCTGCTGATCATCCCCGCCACGTTGCTCGTCAGATCGGAGATGGTCGGTGCGACCGACGAGCTCGCGATGTAGAACCCGAGCAGCATGCAGACCACCGCGTGCCCTCCCTTCAGTCCGGATTTCCGGATCAGCAGGAAGACGATGATCGCCAGCAGCACTACCGCCGAAATCGAGAGCGCCACGGCGGTTCACCTCCATCGGTACGTTCGGACGGTCGGAACGGGGGTACGCGAAGTCAGCAGGTTCCTACCCACCTAGTGCTACGGATCATAACTATCCGTGCCAACGCATTGATCGGGGCACAGCAGCACGAGGGGCGCACGAACCGCCGCACGAGGCTAAGTTCGAAGCCATGACCTCGCAGAAGCTGTCTTTTCCCCGCCAGCAAGCACGGACCCAGCGCTTCACTCTCGGCGCACCTCGCGCCTTCACCGTCTCACCGGATGAGACGCGCGTGATCTTCCTCCGCTCGATGTCCGGAACGGACCGCTCCACCCGCCTCTGGGTCCTCGACCCGGCGACCGGCGAGGAGCGGATCGCCGCCGATCCCGAAGTCCTGCTGGGCGGTGCGGCGGAGAAGCTGTCGGCGCAGGAGCGGGCCCGGCGCGAGCGGACCCGGGAGGGGTCGTCGGGCATCGTCTCCTACGCGGTCGACGCGGCTGCGGAGTTGGCCGCGTTCGCCCTGTCCGGAAAGGTGTACGTGGCCGAACTGCGGGCCGGAACCGCGCGGGCGCTGCCGGTGCCGGGCCCGGTGATCGACCCCCGCCCGTCCCCCGACGGCCGGCACATCGCGTACGCGGCCAAGGGTGCGCTGCGGGTCGTGGGCGCGGGGGGCGAGGGCGACCGGGCGCTGGCCGAGCCGGAGAACTCCCATGTCACCTACGGTCTGGCCGAGTTCATCGCGGCCGAGGAGATGCACCGCTTCCGGGGTTTCTGGTGGTCGCCGGAGTCGGACCGGCTGCTGGTCGCGCGGGCCGACGACAGCCCCGTACAGCGGTGGCACATCGCCGATCCCGCGCATCCCGAGCGTCGGCCCGCCGAGATCGCCTACCCGGCGGCGGGCACGCCCAACGCCGAGGTGCGGCTCTTCGTCATGGATCTGGAGGGAGCCCGTACCGAAGTGGTCTGGGACCGGGCCGCGTTCCCGTACCTGGCCCAGGTGCACTGGTCCTCCGCGGGTGCTCCGCTGCTGCTGGTGCAGGCCCGGGACCAGCGCAGCCAGCGGTATCTGGCGGTGGACCCGGAGACCGGGGCGACCCGGATCGTGCATGTCGACGAGGACCCGGTGTGGCTGGATCTTTTCCCCGGGGTGCCCGCGTGGGCGCCGGACGGGCGGTTGGTGCGGATCGTCGACGAGGGCGGGGCTCGGGTCCTGGCGGTCGGGGACCGGCTGCTCACCGGGTCGCAGCTGCACGTCCAGTCGGTGCTGGACATCGGGGAGTCCGACATCCTGGTCTCGGCGGTGGCCGGTGAGGACGCGGTCGAGCCGGAGATCGGGCAGATCCATGTGTACCGGGTGAACGAGCTGGGAATCGAGCGGATTTCCGAAGGGGTGGGCGTCCACTCCGCGGTCCGCTCGGGCGGCCTCGCGGTCGTGGTCTCGGCCGTCCCCGAGGAGCCCGGAGCCGCGGCGTGGGTGGTGCGGGACGGCAAGCGGCTGACCCGGATCCCGAGCTTCGCCCAGGAGCCGGTGCTCACCGCCCGCGTGACGCTCACCGAGGGGGGCGCACGGCGGATTCCGTGCGCCGTCCTGCTCCCCTCGGACTACCAGGAGTCGGATGGTCCCCTTCCGGTCCTGATGGATCCGTACGGCGGTCCGCACGGCCGGCGGGTGGTCGCCGCCCACAACGCGCACCTGACCTCGCAGTGGTTCGCGGACCAGGGCTTCGCGGTGGTCGTGGCGGACGGGCGGGGCGCGCCGGGCCGCTCGCCGGGCTGGGAGAAGGCGGTGCGGGACAACCTCGTGATGACGATGGAGGACCAGGTCGAGGCGTTGCACGGGCTCGCCGGGCGGTTCCCGCTCGACCTGTCCCGGGTGGCGATCCGCGGCTGGTCCTTCGGCGGCTATCTGGCGGGGCTCGCGGTACTGCGGCGGCCCGACGTCTTCCACGCGGCGGTGGTGGGCGCTCCGGTGACGGACCAGCGGCTCTACGACACCCACTACACCGAGCGCTATCTGGGCGACCCCGCGACGCAGCCGGAGGTGTACGCGTACAACTCGCTGCTCACCGACGACGGTCTCTCCGAGCCCGCCGCCGAGGTCCGGCCCATGATGATCGTGCACGGCCTGGCCGACGACAACGTGGTGGTCGCCCACGCCCTGCGGCTGTCCTCGGCGCTGCTGGCCGCCGGGCGTCCGCACGAGGTGCTGCCGCTGAGCGGGGTGACGCACATGACGCCGCAGGAGCAGGTCGCGGAGAACCTCCTCCTGCTCCAGGTGGACTTCCTCAAGCGGTCGCTGGGGCTGACCGGAGCCTGAGCGCCACCCGGCCGGCCCGGTCCCTCCTCCCCGTCACCCGCTCACCAGCCGGGCGGCGGGGAGGAGGGAGGCGGCCCGAAGCCGCCGCCCTGCGGAGGTCCGAAGCCGGGGGCGGTCGGCTGCTGCCCGGGGGCCGCCTGGGCGGGCGGGTAGCCGGGCGGCGGAGCGCCCCAGGGGCCCGCGCCGCCCCACGGTCCCTGGGGGGAGCTGGGGATCCGCCGGACGCCCTTGCGGGCGAGGACCGCGAGCAGGGCGATCCCGGCGATGAGCGAGGTGAGGAGGCTCAGCGTGTTCAGCTGCACCTCGAGGTCCAGGTCGGCGAAGCGCTCGTACAGCTCGAAGCGGATGACGCGACCCAAGCCCAGCGCACCGGACGAGAGAAGGAATCCGCCCGCGATCAGGCCGAGCGGTCGCGCGTAGGCCGCTCCGGCGACCGCGCCGACGGCCGCCGCCAGGAACATCAGGATGAGCACCACGCTGATCCAGCCGGGCGGCGCCTCGGTCAGCGGGACGACCACGGGGCTCCCGCCGGTGAACCACTCGGGATACAGCCTGTCCGGGTAGACGAAGGCCAGCCGGATCTCCCAGCCGGCGAAGACCACCGCCTGGAAACCGAGCAACAGGAAGGCGGTCACCCCGGCCCCCCGGCCCTGCCCGGCGGGCCGCTCCCCGCCGTCCTCCACCGGGCGGCGGCCCGCCGTCCCGACGACGACCATGGCGAGTCCGGCCGCCAGGGCCGCGTACGTGGTGAGCAGCGCCCGGTCGCGCAACTCCTCCGGCGCCGGGGAGTCGGCGATGGTCCAGACCCCGGGCAGCCGCACGGCGAACGTGACGATGCCGGCGACGACCAGGGCCGGAGCGGCGATGGCGGACCGGAGCGCCGCTACCGCGGTGGCGGCGTGAACGACCAGCAGGACGAGGGTGGTGGCGGTGGTGGTGGTCGCGGGCACGGCCCAGGCGTTCGCGGCGCCCGCCCAGATGTCCCAGAGCATCCCCGGTCCGTCCACCACCCGGAAGTCCCGGACCAGCCAGGCGACGGCCATCAGTGCCTGCACCGCGCACAGAACGGCGCCGGTGATTCTTGCTCCCCGTGTAAGTGTCACCCGGTGATACTCCATTGCCCCGAACGGATGAACAAGCCCGCACAGGGAACGGGCGGGGCGGGGCAGGACACGACGGGGCGCAGCAGGGCGGAAGCGGTGGGCGACCGGCCGGAGCGACAGGACGCCGCTCCGGCCGGACCACGGCACCCGCACGGCCGTACGCTGTTCAGCATGGAGCGTTCGTATATCGGTGCGGCGACGGCGAAGTTGCCTGTGTGTTAACGCATCTGACGCCTCTTCATGACGTCTCGCCCTCGGTGCGTCCCGACTCCGTACGCCCCGGCTCCGCCTCGGGCCCCGGCCTCTTCGCCGGCCCGGGCACCGGCTCCGCGGGCCCCGGGACCTCCAGCCGGCCCTCCGGCGGTACCACGCGCTTCTCCTCCGCGAAGTGGCACGCCGAGTCGTGCCGGGCCGGGGTGTCGACCTGCCGGAACTCCGCGGGGACCGCCAGCAGCGGGACCTCCAGTTCGCACCGCTCCCGCGCCTTCCAGCACCGGGTGCGGAAGCGGCAGCCCGAGGGGATGTTCGCGGGCGAGGGGACGTCGCCGTGCAGGATGATCCGCTCCCGGTGGTCGCGGGCCGTCGGGTCCGGCACGGGGACGGCGGAGAGCAGCGCCTGGGTGTACGGGTGGGTGGGGTGGTCGTAGATCTCCGCGTCGGAGCCGATCTCCACGATCCGGCCGAGGTACATCACACCGACCCGGTCGGAGATGTGCCGGACGATCGAGAGGTCGTGCGCGATGAAGACGAAGCTGAGGCTGAACTCCGCCTGGAGCCGGTCCAGCAGGTTGACGACCTGCGCCTGGACGGACACGTCGAGCGCGGAGACCGGTTCGTCGGCGACGATGATCTCCGGGTTGAGGGCGAGTCCGCGGGCGATGCCGATGCGCTGGCGCTGGCCGCCGGAGAACTGGTGCGGATACCGGTTGATGTACTCCGGGTTCAGACCCACGACATCCAGCAGGTCCTGCACCCGCTGCCGGCGGCTGCCCTTCGGGGCGACCTCGGGGTGGATCTCGTACGGCTCCCCGATGATGTCGCCGACCGTCATGCGCGGGTTCAGCGAGGTGTACGGGTCCTGGAACACCATCTGGATGTTGCGGCGCACGGCCTTCAGCGCCCGGCCGGACAGCTTCGCGATGTCCTCGCCCTTGTAGCGGATCGCGCCGGCGGTGGGGCGTTCCAGGTGGACGAGCATCTTGGCGACGGTCGACTTGCCGCAGCCCGACTCCCCCACGATGCCCAGCGTCTCGCCGGCGTACAGGTCGAAGTCGACGCCGTCGACGGCCCTGACCGCGCCGATCTGCCGCTTGAGAAGGACGCCCCGGGTCAGCGGGTAGTGCTTGGCGAGGCCGCGTACCTGGAGGATCGGGTCGCCCTGCGCGTACGGAGTGACGGCGTCCTCCCGCGCCTTGGACAGGAGGGTGGAGCCGGCCGCGTCACCGCCGGTCCCCGCACTCTCGTCGCGGTCAGCGTGCATCGAGCGTCTCCTTCCAGAAGTGGCAGGCGCTCCGGCGCCGCTCGTCCACCTCGTAGAGCGGCGGCACGTCGCTGCGGCACACGTCCCTCGCGATCGGACAGCGGGGGTTGAAGGCGCAGCCGGGCGGAATGCGGGTGAGGTTGGGCGGCAGGCCCTTGATCGCGTAGAGCTCCCGGCCCTTCTGGTCCAGGCGCGGGATCGACTGGAGGAGGCCCTTGGTGTAGGGGTGGGCGGGGGCCTTGTAGATGTCGTGCACGGGGGCGGTCTCGACGATGCGGCCCGCGTACATGACGGCGATCTTGTCGGCGACGTCGGCGACGACGCCGAGGTCGTGGGTGATCAGGATGAGGCCCATGTTCAGCTCGCGCTGGAGCTCGGCGAGGAGGTCCATGACCTGGGCCTGGACGGTGACGTCGAGGGCGGTGGTCGGCTCGTCGGCGATGATCAGGGACGGTTCCAGGGCCATCGCCATGGCGATCATGATGCGCTGGCGCATCCCGCCGGAGAACTGGTGCGGGTAGTTGCCGACCCGCTCCTTGGCGGCCGGGATGCGGACCCGGTCCATCAGCTCGATGGACTTGGCCTTCGCGTCCTTGCGGGACATCCCGCGGTGCACGACGAACATCTCGCCGAGCTGCTCGCCGACGGTGAGGACCGGGTTCAGCGACGACAGGGCGTCCTGGAAGATCATGGCCATCTCCTGGCCGCGGATCTTCCGCCGCTCCTCCGGCCTGAGCTTCAGCAGGTCCTGGTCCTTGAAGAGGATCTCCCCGCCGGCGATCTTCCCGGGCGGCATGTCGAGGATGCCCATGATCGCCTGGGCGGTGACGGACTTGCCGGAGCCGGACTCACCGAGGACGGCGAGCGTCTCGCCCTCGGCCACCGAGTAGTTGACCCCGTTGACGGCCTTGGCGACGCCTTCGCGGGTGTGGAACTCCACGTGCAGATCGCGCACTTCGAGCAACATGGCAACCGGCTCCTCAGCGCAGCTTGGGGTCGAGGGCGTCGCGCACCGCGTCGCCGAGCATGATGAACGCGAGCACGGTGACCGCCAGCGCTCCGGCGGGCCAGAGCAGCATGTGCGGGGCGTTGCGGACGTAGTTGGCGGCAGCGGAGATGTCGATTCCCCAGGAGACGGCCGGGTCCTTCAGGCCTACGCCGAGGAAGGAGAGGGTCGCCTCCAGCGAGATGTAGGTGCCGAGCGCGATGGTCGCCACGACGATGACCGGGGCGATGGCGTTCGGGGTGATGTGGCGCAGCATCATCCGGGAGTTGGAGGCGCCGAGCGCGCGGGCCGCCTGGACGTAGTCGTTCTGTTTGGCGGTGAGGACCGAGCCGCGGGCGATGCGGGCGATCTGGGGCCAGCCGAGCAGGACGATGAAGCCGACGACGGGCCAGACGGTGGAGCTGGTGACGACGGAGAGGAAGACCAGGCCGCCGAGGACGACGGGGATGCCGAAGAAGACGTCGGTCAGGCGGGAGAGGATCGAGTCCCACCAGCCGCCGAAGAATCCGGCGAGTCCGCCGAACACGCTGCCGAGGATCGCCACGCCGAGGGTGGCGCAGACGCCGACGGTCACCGAGGTGCGGGTGCCGTACACGACCCGGGTGTAGACGTCGCGGCCCTGCGGGTCGAAGCCGAAGGGGTGGCCGGGCTCCGAGCCCTTCTGGGCGTCGTCCAGGTTGGCCTGGAGGGGGTCGCCGCTCGCGATGAGCGAGGGCCAGATCGAGATGACCACCAGGAAGAGGATGACCAGCCCGGAGATGATGAAGACCGGGTTGCGCCGCAGGTCGCGCCAGGCGTCCGACCAGAGGCTGCGGGGCTTTCCGGTCGGCCCGCTT
The DNA here is from genome assembly GCF_044766265.1 of Streptomyces sp. NPDC102283. Classification (NCBI taxonomy): domain Bacteria; kingdom Bacillati; phylum Actinomycetota; class Actinomycetes; order Kitasatosporales; family Streptomycetaceae; genus Streptomyces; species Streptomyces sp. NPDC102283. The sequence continues at coordinate 927,128 of NZ_JBIWLQ010000001.1, read as the reverse complement.
CCGTCGGGGCCGACCGGATTCTTCTCCAGGCTGGCGCCCTCCGCCATGGCGAGGTCCATGGGGCCGCCGGCGCCCGCCGGGGAGATCGCTCCGTCCGATGACTGCGGCTCAGGCATAGCGGATCCTCGGGTCGAGTACGGCGTACAGGAGGTCGACGATCAGGTTGGCGGCCAGGAAGACGAGGACGAGGATCGTGACGAACCCGACGACGGTCTGGGAGTTCTGGCGCAGGATGCCCTGGTAGAGCTGGTATCCGACGCCGTGGATGTTGAAGATCCGCTCGGTGACGATGGCTCCGCCCATCAGGGCCCCCACGTCGGTGCCGATGAAGGTGACGACGGGGATCAGGGAGTTGCGCAGCAGGTGCCGTACGACGACCCGGCGGCGGGGCAGACCCTTGGCGACGGCGGTGCGTACGTAGTCGGCGCGGGCGTTCTCGGCGATCGAGGTCCGGGTGAGCCGGGTGACGTAGGCGAGCGAGACCGAGGCGAGGACCAGGCCGGGGACGAGCAGTTCGTCGAAGGTGGGGTCGGCGGATACCGAGGGCTTGATGATGCCCCACTCGACGCCCAGGAGGAGCTGGAGCAGCAGGCCGGTGACGAAGGTCGGGACGGCGATGACGACCAGCGTCAGGATGAGGACGGTGGTGTCGATGGGACGGCCGCGCCGCAGGCCGGTGACGACGCCGAGGCTGATGCCGATGACGACCTCGAAGACGACCGCGACGACGGTGAGCCGGATCGTGATGGGGAAGGCGGTGGCCATCAGCTCGGTGACCTTCTGCCCGTTGAACGCGGTGCCGAAGTCGCCGGTGAACACGTTGCCCATGTAGGTGAGGTATTGCTGCCAGACCGGCTTGTCGAGGCCGAATTCGGAGCGCAGCTGGGCGGCGGTGGCCGGGTCGCACTGGCGGTCGCCGCAGAGGCCCGCGATGGGGTCGCCCATCACGTTCACCATGAGGAAGATCAGCAGCGTGGTGCCGAAGAAGACGGGGATCATCTGCAGCAGCCGCCGGATCACATAACGTCCCATGAGGGGCTCCGGGGGTTGGGTCAGGCAGTACCGGGCAAGGGGTGCGCGGACGGCCGGGGCGCGTGTCGGGCGTCCCGGCCGTCCGCGTCGCTCAGCGCGTCACTTGACGGTGATCTCTTCGTAGACCGGGACGCTGAACGGGTTCAGCTCGACGTTGTCCACCCGGTCCGAGTAGCCGGCGCTGCCGTTCTGGTACCAGAGCGGAATGACCGGCATCTCCGTGACGAGGATCTTCTCCGCGTCCTGGAAGGTGGTGACGGCCTTGGCCTTGTCGCTCTCGGCGTTGGCCTTGTCGATCAGGCCGTCGAACTCCTCGTTGCTCCACTTGCCGTCGTTGGACGGGGCGTTGGTGTAGTAGAGCGGCTGGAGGAAGTTCTGGATCAGCGGGTAGTCCATCTGCCAGCCCGCGCGCCAGGCGCCGGTCAGCTTCTGGGTGGAGACCTGGGCGCGGAAGTCGGCGAAGGTGCCGACGGGGCCGCCGACGCAGGCCTTGTTGTTGCCCATGACGTTGTTGATGCTGTTGCAGACGGCGTCGACCCACTCCTTGTGGGAGCCGGTGTCCGCGTTGTACGAGATCTTCAGCTGGCCGCCGGGGATGCCGCCGCCCTCGTCGATCAGCTTCTTGGCCGCGGCCTTGTCGTACGTGCACTCCTTGCCGCAGAGCCCCTTCTTGAAGCCGCCGTCGTCGCCGAGGACCGGGGAGGTCCAGTCGGAGGCGGGGGTGCGGGTCTTCTGGAAGATCTGGTCGGTGATCTGCGGCCGGTTGATCGCCATCGAGAGGCCCTGGCGGACCTTGCGGGCGTCGTCGGTGTCCCATTCCTTGTCGTAGAAGGGGAAGGCCAGGGTCTGGATGATGCCGGCGGGGGTGTTGATGTACCGGTCGCCGAGGTCCGCCTCGACGTTGCGGAGCTGGGAGGCGGGCACGTCGTCGACGAGGTCGAGGTTGCCCGCGGTCAGGTCGGTGTAGGCGGTGTTGTTGTCGGTGAAGACCTTGAGGTCGACGCCGCCGTTCTTCGCCTTGTCGTCGCCCGGGTAGTCGTCCCACTTGCGCAGGTTCATCGAGGAGCCCTTGGCGTACGACTCGATGGTGTACGGGCCGTTCCCGACGGGCTTGGAGAGCCAGGCGTCGTGGTCGTCGTAGAACGCCTTGGGCAGGGGGACGAAGGCGGAGTAGCCGAGGGTGTCGGGCCACAGGGAGAACTTCTGGGTGAGCTTGGCGGTGAAGGTCAGGTCGTCGACGACCTTCAGGCCGGACAGGGTCTCGGCCGAGGCGGAGCCGGACTCCGGGTGGACCTTGTCGTAGCCCTCGATGTACTGGAAGAAGTAGGCGTTCTTCTGGTTGTTCTTCAACGCGGCGCCGTAGTTCCAGGCGTCGACGAAGGACTTGGCGGTGACCTTCTCGCCGTCGGAGAACGTCCAGCCGTCCTTGAGCTTGATCGTGAAGTTCTGGGAGTCCTTCGAATCGATGGACTCGGCGATCATGTTCTTGGCCTCGCCGGTCTTCGGGTCGTAGCGGATCAGCCCGCGGAAGACCATGTCGAGGACCTTGCCGCCCTGGACCTCATTGGTGTTGGCGGGTTCCAGCGGGTTCTGCGGGTCTCCCCAGGAGGAGCTGACGATGCCGTCGGCGCCGCCGCTGCCGCCGTCACCGCCACCACCGCCGCAGGCCGTCGCTGCCAGAGCGACGGCCACCGCACATGCGGCCCACCTGACCTGTGTGGCTCCGCGCATGGAGTGCCTCCTAGAGTCATCGAGTAGCTCAATGCCTCATATCACCCCATAACCCCATGTATCGCATGTGGGCTTACCCCGTACGGGCGGGGGCGCGGGCAGACGCGACGATGCCCGGTCCCCCTCGGGGAACCGGGCATCTGCCGTTCAGGAACCGGAAACGGTCACGCCGCGTGCACGACGTCGCGCTCCTCGGCGAAGTGGCACGCCGACTCGTGCGTGGCCGGCGTGGCCCCCGCGACGAAGCGCTCGGGGATCGCCAGCAGGGGCTCCTCCGTGGCGCAGCGCTCCTCCGCCTTCCAGCAGCGGGTGCGGAAGCGGCAGCCCGAGGGCGGGTTCGCCGGTGACGGAACGTCACCGGACAGGATGATCCGGTCGCGTCCCTCACGGGCCGCCGGGTCGGGGACCGGGACCGCCGACAGCAGCGCCTGGGTGTAGGGGTGCGTCGGGTGGTCGTAGATCTGCGTGTCCGTACCGATCTCGGCCATCTTGCCGAGGTACATGACGCCGACCCGGTCGGAGATGTGCCGGACGATGGACAGGTCGTGCGCGATGAAGAGGTAGGACAGGTTGAACTCGTCCTGGAGCTTCTCCATCAGGTTGATGACCTGGGCCTGCACCGACACGTCGAGCGCGGAGACCGGCTCGTCGCAGATGATGATCTCCGGGTTGAGCGCGAGGCCCCGGGCGATGCCGATGCGCTGGCGCTGGCCGCCGGAGAACTGGTGCGGATACCGGTTGATGTACTCCGGGTTCAGACCCACGACGTCCAGGAGTTCCTGGACGCGGCGGCGCCGGTCGCCCTTCGGGGCCACCTCGGGGTGGATCTCGAAGGTCTCCCCGATGATGTCGCCGACCGTCATGCGCGGGTTCAGCGAGGTGTACGGATCCTGGAACACCATCTGGATGTTGCGGCGCACGGCCTTCAGCGCCCGGCCGGACAGCTTGGTGATGTCCTGGCCCTTGTAGAAGACCTCGCCGGCGGTGGCCCGCTCCAGCGTCATCAGGAGTTTGGCGACCGTGGACTTGCCACAGCCGGACTCCCCGACGATGCCGAGGGTCTCACCGGCGTACAGGTCGAAGGAGATCCCGTCGACGGCCTTGACCGCGCCGATCTGCTTCTTGAAGAGGATGCCCTGGGTCAGCGGGAAGTGCTTGACCAGGTTCCGTACCTGGAGGATCGGCTCGCCCTGGCTGACGGGCGCGTCGATGGCGGCTACGGCCTCCGCCTCGGTCGCGGCGTCCACGATCTCCACGTCGGAGACGTTCGGGGTGGCGTCCACGGGCTCCTTCTTGAGCTCAGCCATGGATCGTCTCCTTCCAGAAGTGGCACGCGCTGCCGCGGCCGACCAGCTCAAGGCCGTCCTGCTCGGTCACCGGGGCGAGCGGCGGGACGTCCGTGCGGCAGATGTCCTGTGCCTTGGGGCAGCGCGGGCTGAAGGCACAGCCCGCGGGGATACGCGTGAGGTTGGGCGGCAGGCCCTTGATCGCGTAGAGCTCCTGGCCCTTCTGGTCCAGGCGCGGGATCGAGTCCAGCAGGCCCCTGGTGTACGGGTGGGCCGGGCGGCTGTACAGCTCGCCGACCGGGGCCGTCTCCACGATCCGGCCCGCGTACATCACGGCGATCTTGTCCGCGACGTCGGCGACGACGCCGAGGTCGTGGGTGATCAGGATCAGACCCATGTTGTACTCGCGCTGGAGCTCGGCCAGCAGGTCCATGACCTGGGCCTGCACCGTCACGTCGAGCGCCGTGGTCGGCTCGTCCGCGATGATCAGGTCCGGCTCCAGGGCCAGCGCCATGGCGATCATGATGCGCTGGCGCATCCCGCCGGAGAACTGGTGCGGGAAGTCCGAGATACGGGCCGCCGCCGCCGGGATCTTGACCTGGTCCATCAGCTCGATGGACTTGGCCTTGGCCTCCTTCTTGGAGAGGCCCTGGTGCACACGGAACATCTCGCCGAGCTGGTAGCCGACGGAGAGGACCGGGTTCAGCGAGGACAGCGCGTCCTGGAAGATCATCGCGATCTTCTGGCCGCGGATCTTCCGGCGCTCCTCGTTGGACATCTTCAGCATGTCCTGGCCGCGGAAGAGGATCTCGCCCTGCGTGATCTTCCCGGGCGGCATGTCGAGGATGCCCATGATGGTCTGGGCGGTCACGGACTTGCCGGAGCCGGACTCGCCGAGCACCGCGAGCGTCTCGCCGGCGCTGACGGTGTAGTTCACACCGTTGACCGCCTTGGCCACACCGTCGCGGGTGTGGAACTCCACGTGCAGGTCACGGACGTCGAGCAGTGGACCGTCGCCACTCACGGACCCCCGCGGTGCGGGGACGTGGGCCGTCTTGTCGATGGTGGTCACGAACGCCTCCCTCAGCGCATCTTGGGGTCGAGGGCGTTGCGGACCGCATCGCCGAACATCAGGAAGGACAGCACCGTGATCGAGACCATCACCGAGGGGATGATCAGGACGTACGGAGCGTTGCGCAGCTGGGCCGCCGCGGCGGACACGTCGATGCCCCACGAGACCGTCGGCTCGGCGAGGCCGATGCCGAGGAACGACAGGGTGGCCTCGGCGGCGATGTAGCCGCCGAGCGCGATGGTGGCGACCACGATCACCGGAGCGATGGCGTTCGGCAGGATGTGCCGCGTCAGGATCCGGGTGGTGGAGGCGCCGAGCGCCTTGGCGGCGACCACGTAGTCGGCCTGCTTGATCGTGATGACCGAGCCACGGGCGACACGGGCGATCGACGTCCAGCCGAGGAAGGCCAGCGACAGGATCACGACCCACACCGAGCGCTGCTCGAAGCTGGTCAGGATGACCATGGCGCCGACGATGAAGGGAACGCCGAAGAAGACGTCGGTGACACGGGACAGGATCGTGTCGATCCACCCGCCGAAGTAGCCGGCGATCATGCCGATCACCAGGCCGGTGATGGTGACCGCGATGGTCACGACGACGCCGACCGTGATGGAGGCGCGGGCCCCGTGGACGACGCGCGCGTAGATGGAGCGTCCCTGGCCGTCGTACCCGAGCCAGTCGGGGGCGAAGAAGTGCCCCCAGTTCGGGTGCTGGAGGTAGTGCTCGGCCAGGTTGGCGTCCCGCGGCGAGGCGCTGGTGAACAGGCCCGGGAAGATCGCCATGACGACGAGCACCAGGATCAGCGCCATCGAGACGATGAAGAGCGGATTGCGGCGCAGGTCGTGCCAGGCGTCCGACCAGAGGCTGCGCGGCTTGCCGGGCGCGGGACCCGCGTCCGTGGCGGGCGGCGCGTCGACGGCCGTGGCGTCGGTGCTCTTGAGTGCGGTGGTGTCAGGCATACCGGATCCTCGGGTCCAGGACCGCGTAGAGCAGGTCGACGAGCAGGCTGGCGACGAGATAGACGACGACGAGCATGGTCACGACGCCGACGACCGTGGCGCCCTCGCGCTTCTTGAGGGCCTCGAAGACGAGCGATCCGACGCCCTTGATGTTGAAGATGCCCTCGGTCACGATCGCGCCGCCCATGAGGGCGCCGATGTCGGTGCCGAGGAAGGTGACGACCGGGATGAGCGAGTTGCGCATCAGGTGGACGCCGATGACGCGGCGGCGCGGCAGGCCCTTGGCGACAGCCGTACGCATGTAGTCGGCGCGCATGTTCTCGGCGACCGACGTACGGGTGAGGCGGGCCACGTAGGCGAGTGAGAGCGAGGCCAGCACGATGGCCGGCATGATCAACTCGGTGTTCGTCGGTTCCAGGCTCACGTTCGGCTTGGCGATGCCGAGCTGGAACGCGAAGAAGTACTGGACGAGGAAGCCCAGCACGAAGGACGGCATGGAGATCAGCACCAGCGTCAGGCCGAGCAGACCGCGGTCCCGGAGGGACTCGGCCTTGAGGCCCGCGACGATGCCGAGCGAGATCCCGGCGACGACCGTGAAGACGAAGGCGAAGATCGCCAGTCTGACGGTGATCGGGTAGGCCTCGGCGATCACTTCGGCGACCGGACGCTGCGTTCCGATCTGCGTGCCGAGGTCGCCCTGGAACAGATTGCCCAGATAGTTGAAATACTGCTGCCAGATCGGCTGGTCCAGGCCCAGACTCGCCTTCATCGACGCGATCTGTGCCGCGTCCACGTGCTGTTCACCGGCAAGTGCTCTGACGGGGTCGCCGGGCAGTGCGTACATCATCAGGAAGACCAGCAGGGTCGACCCGATGAAGACCGGGATCATCTGGAGCAGTCGTCGTGCGACATAGCGCCCCATGGGTGCCTCCGTGTGGGGATAACTGCGGCGCGGGGGCCGCCTCTTCGCAGAGACGGCCCCCGCGCCTCCGGCCGTGCTGAGGGGCAGCACGGGCGGATGACGGCCAGTTGGGGAATGACCCGCAGGCGTTACTTGGTGGTGACGCCGGTCAGTTCGAGGTCACCGTGGAAGTCGACCTTGACGTTGTCGACGTTCTTGCCGTGGCCGCCGTTGATGGCGTAGTACCAGAGCGGGATGGCGGGCATCTTGTCCACCAGGGCCTTCTCGACCTCCTGGTAGGCGGCGACGGACTCCTCGAGCGAGTCGGCCTTGTCACCCTTCGCCATCAGCTCGTCGATCTCCTTGTCGGCGAACCGACCGTTGTTCGACTCAGCCTTGGAGTGGTAGAGCTCCTTGAGGAAGTTCACGTTGACGGGGTAGTCGGCCACCCAGCCACCGCGGTAGAAGCCCTTGACCTCGTCGTTGTCACGCGCTTCGAGGTCGGTCGGGAAGTCCGGCTTGGCGTCGCCCACGCACTCGACCCCGGTGGCGTTGCGGATGGACTCGCAGACAGCGGTCACCCACTCCTTGTGCCCACCGTCGGCGTTGTACTGGATGGAGATCTTGTTCTCCGGGACACCGCCGCCGGCCTCGATGAGCTCCTTGGCCTTGGCCGGGTTGAACTTCAGGATGTCCGAGTCGAGCGTCTGGTTGCCCTTGACCTGCGGGGGCGTGAAGCTCGTCGCCGGGATGCGGGTGCCGTTCAGGACGGTCTTCGTGATGGTGTCACGGTCGATCGCCATGGACAGACCCTGGAGGACCTTGGGGTCGATGTCCTTGAACGTCTTCGAGTAGAACGCCGGGTTCAGCGACTGGATCGCCGCGTACGGCTGGTCGATGGCGCCGTCACCGAGGTCCGTCTTGTACTTCGGGAGGTCACGCGGGCCGACCTGGCGGATCATGTCCAGGTTGCCGGAGATGACGTCCGCGTAGGCCGCCTCGACGGTCGAGTAGTTCTTGAACTGGATGCCCTTGTTGGCAGCCTTGTTCGGACCCTGGTACCCCTCGAAGGCCTTGACCTGGATGAGCTTCTTGTGGGTCCACTTCTCGAACGTGTACGGGCCGTTGCCGATCGGCTTCTGGCCGAACGCCTTCGGGTCGTCGTAGAAGACCTTGGGCAGCGGCGCGAACGTCGCGTAACCGAGCTTGTAGTTGAAGTACGGAACCTTGTTGTTCAGCTCGATCGTGAACGTGGTGTCGTCCACGGCCTTGAGGCCCGACATCTCCTTGGACTTGGCCGCACCCTTCTCGGGGTGGACGTCCTCGTAGCCCTTGATGTCGGAGAACCAGAACGCGTTCTGCTGCTTGTTGTCGACGTTGGCGTACCAGTTCCACGCGTCGATGTACGACTGCGCGGTCACGGCCTCACCGTTGTGGAACTTCCAGCCGGCCTTGAGCTTGACGGTCCACGTCTTGGAGTCCTCGGTCTCGACGGACTCGGCGTTCGTGAGAACGATCTCGCCCTTGTCGTCGAAGTCCAGCAGCTGGGTGAACAGCGACTGGATGACGTAGGAGCCGTTGCTCTCGTTCGTGTCGGCCGGCATCAGAGGCTTCTGGGGCTCACCGACGTCGATCGAGACGTATCCGGCGGGCTGGCCCGACGTGTTCTTCTTGCCACCGTCGCTGCTGTCGCTTCCGCCACAGGCAGTCGCGGCCAGGGCGATGACGGCCGCTCCCGCGACCCACTTGGCGCTCTTGGCACCGCGCATGGGTTTCCTCCTCATGAGTCCACTTTTGACTACAAGAGGGGCACTGGAGAGATTCACCGACACCCCTGACGGTGATCGTTCAGTGCCCCGAGTGTGCTCGTGAGTCGGCACTCCCCACAGTGCGTGACCCATTGACCCGAGCTCAATGGAGCCAACTATTGGGTACGGCCGGGCTGTAAACCACACTTAAAGGGTCTCGGTTTGACAACATCAGCACCCTCTGCGTGCCCGAAATCCGGACAAAGCGATCCCAGACAGACACGCCCGAAACGGACTGTTAACACATGTTCCGGAGAGCGACCCCCGATATCCGGACACCTTGGTCAGAAAAAGAGATTGACGAAGGCCCGGCCCACCACAGTGTCCGTGGTGGGCCGGGCCTTCTGTCAATGCCCTTGCTGACGGACCGTCCGGCGGGCCTCCGGGGATCGCGGAGCGCCTCCCCATACGGAGTGTGCGACTCCGGGCCGCTCGGAGGCCCCCCAGGGCCCTGGGACCGCCTGGGCTTCCCTGGCCCCCGGCGAGTCCCTGGAGGAGGCACACAGGTCCGCCCGGAAGCCCTCGGGGGGCGTCCGGGCGGTCCTCAGGCCCATGGGGCCACGTGTCAGCCGTGTACGGGCCGGCCCGGCGTGAGCCGTTCGGCCCGGTGCCAGCGGTGTACGGGCCCGGCGTCAGCCGTTCTTGGCGCGCGAGGCGGTGCGGCCACGCTGCTTGGCGTCCAGGACGACCTTGCGGATGCGCACGGTCTCCGGGGTCACCTCGATGCACTCGTCGTCGCGGCAGAACTCCAGGGACTGCTCCAGGGAGAGCTTGCGCGCGGGCACCACGTTCTCGGTGGTGTCCGCGGAAGCCGCACGCATGTTGGTGAGCTTCTTCTCCTTGGTGATGTTCACGTCCATGTCGTCGGCGCGGGAGTTCTCGCCGATGATCATGCCCTCGTAGACCTCGGTGCCGGCCTCGGTGAAGATGACACCGCGCTCCTGGAGGTTGACCATCGCGAACGGCGTCACCGTACCCGAACGGTCCGCGACCAGCGAGCCGTTGTGACGGGTGCGCAGATCGCCGAACCACGGCTCGTGGCCCTCGAAGATCGAGTGCGCGATGCCCGTACCACGGGTCTGCGTCAGGAACTCCGTACGGAAGCCGATGAGGCCGCGGGACGGAACGATCCACTCCATGCGGACCCAGCCCGAACCGTGGTTCGTCATCGTCTCCATACGGCCCTTGCGGGTCGCCATCAGCTGCGTGATGGCGCCGAGGTGCTCCTCGGGCGAGTCGATGGTCATGCGCTCGATCGGCTCGTGCGTCTTGCCGTCGATCTGCTTGGTGACGACCTCCGGCTTGCCGACCGTCAGCTCGAAGCCTTCACGGCGCATCTGCTCGACCAGGATGGCGAGCGCGAGCTCACCGCGGCCCTGGACCTCCCAGGCGTCGGGGCGCTCGGTGTCCAGGACGCGCAGCGAGACGTTACCGACCAGCTCGCGATCGAGGCGGTCCTTGATCTGGCGGGCCGTGACCTTGTGGCCCTTGCCGCCCTTGCCGACCAGCGGCGAGGTGTTGGCGCCGATGGTCATCGAGATCGCGGGCTCGTCGACCGTGATCAGCGGCAGCGCGATCGGGTTCTCGGGGTCGGCCAGGGTCTCGCCGATCATGATGTCCGGGATGCCGGCGATGGCGCAGATGTCCCCCGGGCCCGCCATCTCGGCCGGCTTGCGGGTGAGCGCCTCGGTCATCATCAGCTCGGTGATGCGGACGTTGGACATGGTGCCGTCACGCTTGATCCAGGTGACCGTCTGGCCCTTGCGCAGCTCGCCCTGCTCGACGCGGCAGAGCGCGATACGGCCGAGGAAGTTGTCGGCGTCCAGGTTGGTGACGTGGGCCTGGAGCGGCGCGTCCGCGTCGAACTCCGGGGCCGGAACCGTGGAGAGGATCGTGCTGAAGAACGGCTCCAGGCTGTCGCTGTCCGGCGGGACGGTGCCGTCCTCGGGCTTCGTCAGCGAGGCGACGCCGTCACGGGCGCAGGCGTAGACGATCGGGAACTCGATCTGGTCCTCGTCGGCGTCCAGATCCAGGAACAGGTCGTACGTCTCGTCGATGACCTCGGCGATCCGGGAGTCCGGACGGTCGGTCTTGTTGATGCAGAGGATGACCGGCAGCCTGGCCGTGAGCGCCTTGCGGAGCACGAACCGGGTCTGCGGGAGCGGGCCCTCCGAGGCGTCGACGAGCAGCACGACCGCGTCCACCATCGACAGACCGCGCTCGACCTCGCCGCCGAAGTCGGCGTGGCCAGGGGTGTCGATGATGTTGATGGTGATGACGTCGCCGCCATCCTTCGGGTGGTACTTGACGGCCGTGTTCTTGGCCAGGATCGTGATGCCCTTCTCACGCTCCAGGTCGTTCGAGTCCATCATGCGGTCGTCGAGGTGCTCGGCGGCGTGGGCGGCGAACGCTCCGGCCTGCTTGAGCATGGCGTCGACCAGCGTGGTCTTGCCGTGGTCGACGTGGGCGACGATGGCTACGTTACGGATGTCGTGGCGCGTGGGCATGGGTGGCTTGCGCTTCTCTCGGATCGTGGGATCAGGCGTCTCAGTCGGTCTTCGAGTCCTCGTACGCCCGCCGGGCGGCACGCCACGGCTCGTCCCATCGTACGGGCCCGGGGCCCACCGGGCTTCCCGGACCGATCCGCGGACGCGGTCTTCCCGTGTGATTCAGGCGATATTCAGCCGCTGTCAAGGTGCTGCCGGGCCATTTGCGTGGCCGGATCCAGGCGGAGCTGTGGTGGAGCTGTGGGGGGGTGAGGAGCGGTGACGCGATGAACGGCCCGGGTCAGGGCAGAAACCACACTGCCCGCCGGGCGAACCGGCGGGCAAGGGTTTTGAGGTGCATCTGAGCTTGGCGGCGCGGGGGTGTGGTATTTGACGGCTACTTCTTGCGGTCTGCGGAGGAACCTGCCGCTTGCCGGTTCTTGAACCCGATGTCCTGGTACCGGGGGGCCGCGAAGCCGAACGCCCCGACGTTCGCGAGCTTCTTGTCGACCGCGACCAGCTGCGGGCGCTGGAAGAGCGGAATCGAACCGGCGGCGGCCCAGATCCGGGCGTCCGCCTGCTTCATCAGCTCCCGTGCGGCTTTCTCGTCGAGTTCGGCGGCGGCCTGGTCGAAGAGCTGGTCGATGTGGTCGGTGCCGACCCGGGTGTAGTTCTGCTCCACGAGGAGCGACCCGTCGGTGGCGGGCTCCGGCTTGGCGTAGATCGGGCGGCCGTCGGTGGCCGGGTAGGCGGTGGCGGGCCAGGAGTAGAGCGCCAGGTCGTAGACGCCGGAGGCGACGTGGTCCTTGAAGTAGCTCTCGTCGGGGACCTTGATGATCTCCGTGCCGATGCCGATCTTCTCCAGCATCACCGCGATCTTGTCGCCGACGCTGCGCAACGACTGGGAGCCCGGCCCGGAGGGGAGCACGAAGCGCAGGGTCAGCGCCTTGCCGTCCTTGCCGAGCTGCCCCTTGGCCGCGGCGGGCGCCGGTGCGGCGGTGCCGACGGGGGCGTACGCTCCGGCGGCTCCCCCGGGCTGCTTGTCCTGGGCGGCGACGGCGCCGTCCTCGCCGAGGGCGCCTGCCTGCCGGAGCAGGGCGGCGCTCTGGCCGGCGGCCGTTCGGGCGGGGGCCAGGACGTGGACGGCAAAGGCTCCACCGGTGGAGACGGCCTGCGCGGGGGCGTGGGAGCCGGGCTTGTCGTCCTGGCCGACGATGTAGAGGCCCTCGTCGCGGGAGGCCGCGCTGTCCTCGGAGGCCCGGTCGGCCTTCTCGCGCTCGGCCGCGGAGCCCTCGCCGTCCTTCTCCGCCTTCTTCTCGGCGTCCTGTTCGGCCTTCTCGCTCTTCGTGTCCCCGGCGTCGCTCCCATCCTCCTCGGCGCTCTTGTCGCCCTCGCCCTCCTCGTCTCCCTTCTTCTCCGCCTCGCTGCCCGCCTTGGTGTCCTTGGGCGGCTGCGCCGCGCCGCCCCGCGTCCAGCCGGCGTCCGCCAGCAGGGCCTGGGCCTCCTTGGTGTTCTGATCGCCGAGCGCCCCGCTGCCGTCCTTGTAGCCGGGCTGTCCCTCCAGGGCGAGGTGGCTGCCGAGCGGCTTCGCCGGAAGGCCCAGCGGCCCCAGCACCGTCCGGGCCAACTCCTCGCGGTCCAGGGCACGGGCCACCGCCCGCCGCACCCGGTCGTCGGCGAGGGGGCCGGACTCGCCGTTCAGCGCGAGCTGGGTGTAGGCGGGCTCCAGGGACTTGCGGACGGCGACGTCGCGCAGGGCCTTCTGCTCCGCGGTGTACGCGACGACGGCCGTGCGGTTCTTCTCCCGGGCGGCCTGCGCGATCTCCGCGGCCTCCTCGTCGGAGCCGTGCGCCAGGGCCCAGGAGCGCAAGGCCGCGGCGGGCGTGGTCTCGGAGCCCGGGCCGTGGGCGAGCGGCTGGCCGTTGTTGCCCCGGTCGCGGCGGGCGAGCGTGATGCGGTCGGCGGTGGCCGCGTCGATGTCGGCGACGTCCACCGTGCCGTCGGCGAGGGCCTCGGTGCGGTCCTCGGGGGCGACCGCCCGGAAGACGAGGGTGTCCAGCTTGGCCTTGTCGCCCCACCAGCGCGGGTTGCGGGCCAGGGTGACGGTGCCCTTGGACTTGCTGACGCCGCGCAGGACGAAGGGCCCGGCGGTGTTCTTCAGGGTGGTGCGCGCGCCGTCGTTGAAGGCGTCCGGCGTGCCGGTGATCTCCTTCGGGTAGAGCGGCGAGAAGAGCGAGCGCCAGTCCGCGTACGGCTTGGAGAACGTGACCCGCACCTGGAGGTCGTCCGCGCCCCGCTCGATCTTGTCGATCCGCTCGTAGCCGGAGTTGCGGGCGGTCCAGAACGCGGAGTCCTTGCCCCTGAGCGCCCGCCACTGGGCGACGAAGTCGGGGGCCCCGATCTCCCGGCCGTCGCTCCACACCGCCTGTTGGTCGAGCTTGTAGAGCACGACCTGCTTCGGCTCGCGCTCGATGATCTTCGCGGACTCCAGGTAGTCCGGGTTGAGCTTCGGCTGCCCGGACTCGTCCATCGGGAAGAGCGTCGGGAGCAGGGCTTGGGTGATCCGGGTGGTGGCGTTGTCCGCGTCCGCCTGGAAGGCGTTGAAGGTGGCGGGCAGCGCGTCGACCGCCCAGTTCACCGTCGAACCGTCGGCGACCGCCTGGCGGGCGGCGGGTGCGATGTCCTGGGGCACGCCCCGGGAGGTCTCCTCGCCGTCGGAGCTGCAGCCCGCCAGCGCCGGGATCGTGAGCACGCCTGCCGTGAGGAGCGCGAGCGATCGGCGCTTTCGAACCGTCCCGCGCGGGACGCCGACGTGGGACATGGCTGATACCTCCGGGGCCGGACCGGACCACCCCGTACCGGAATGGTCCGGATAGTACGTATGTGGTGTCATTTGCAGTTGATCACACTGATTCCTTCCGTCCACTGAAACGCCCCCTCGCGCGAGGGGGCGCAGACACGGCGGGCGGCGGGCGCAAGCTCACCCGGCCGGAGGAACGTTTCGCTCCCGAGGGCCGTCCGACACCCGACGCACGTGCGGCGCGACTCCGGGCGGCCTTGCTCCCCCCGCGGCCCACGATCTAGGGTGAATGCGCTTTCACGGGCATCGTGATCGCATCGGCGGGCGAGCGAGCCGCCGGCCCGGTACCAGCACACGCGCCAGGCGCGGCGCTACGAAAGAAGAAGCGGACGGTCGGTCGAGTGAGCGCCCCCACGGTGTACGACGTCGCCGAGCGGTCGGGCGTCTCCATTGCCACGGTCTCCCGGGTCTACCGGAACCCCGATTCCGTACGCGCCCAGACCCGCGAGAAGGTCATGGAGGCGGCCCGTGAGCTGGGGTACGTACCCTCCGGCAGCGCCCGGGGCCTGGCGAGCCGGACGACGGGCGTGCTCGGGCTGTGCTTCCCCGACTTCGCGGACCAGGACGCCGAGATCTCCGCCGCCGCGAGCGACGCGGACGACGACCAGGCCGTCATGCTCTACTCCGACCAGATCATCCGGGGCATGGAGCGGGCGGCCCGGCGGCACGGCTACGCCCTGCTGATCGCCGCCGCGCTGGACGGCGGGCCGGAGAGCCTGGTGGCGAAGATCGCGGGGCGGGTCGACGGGTTCGCCGTACTGGCGCGGACCGTGCCGACCGAGGATCTGGAGGTGATATCGCGCCGACTGCCCGTGGTGATGCTCTCCGGACCGCGCGAGATCGACCACCTGGACCACATCGTGGTGGCCAACGCCGAGGGCGAACGCGAACTGACCCGCCACCTGATCGAGGACCACGGGCTGCGCAGGCTCGCGTTCATCGGCGGCGAGGAGGATTCACCGGACGCCCAGGCCCGGTTCCGGGGCTTCCAGGAGGGTTGTCGGGACGCGGGCCTTCCGGTGCCCTCCCGGCCGGAGCTGCGCGCCGGGATGATGACGCAGGCCGAGGGCGCGCTGGCGGCGGGCACCCTGCTGGACCGGTCGGAGGGTACGGGGGTGGAGCGGCCGGAGGCGATGCTGTTCGCCAACGACCAGATGGCGGTCGGCGCGCTCCAGGCACTGGAGCGGCGCGGGGTGCGGGTGCCCGAGGACATCGCCGTGACCGGGTTCGACGGGATCCCGCTGAGCCGGATCGTCCGCCCGCCCCTGACGACCGTCCGCCAGCCGATCCGGCACCTGGGCGAGCAGGCGGTCGAGCTGCTCGTGCAACGCCTGGCGGACCCGGGCCGTGCCCCGGTCTCGCTGGAGCTGCCGGTCTCCGTGACCCGCCGCGCGAGCTGCGGCTGCGGCTGAGCCGACCGACAGCCCGCCGGCGCCCCGCCCCGGACGGGCGGCCCGGCGCGTGGGCTCCGGCGGCTCACCCCGCAGCCGACCGCCGTCGACCGACCGCGGACAGCCCATCCCCCATCAACCGACCGCCGTCAGCCGCTCCCCGAAGAACCGCGTCCGGTTCGCGGCCAGCTCCGCCGCCTCGGCCGTCATGCCCCGGTACGCGAAGTGCCCCGCCTTCAGCACCTGGAGTTCACGCTCGCCGGCCAGCGCGTTGTACACGGCGAACTGCCCCGGCGGCGGCACGGACGGGTCGAACAGCGCCGCCGCGACCAGCGTGGGCAGCGTCAGCCGGGTCGCCGCGGTCGCCGCGTCGAAGTAGCGGAGGACCTCCGTGACCTCGGGGTGCTCGCGCTGGTGTGCCCGGACCGCCTCGCCGCTGCCCGCGCAGGGCAGGGGCAGCCGCAGCGGGTGGTTGCCGAAGGTGGGGACCGTGAGCTGGGCCGCGCCGAAGCGGTCGTCCCAGGGCAGCGCGAGGGCCCCGAGCCCGCCGCCGAAGCTCTCGCCCAGATAGCCGAGGCGGGGCCCGCCGGGCTGCCCGGCCTCCGCCAGTTCCGGTACCAGCGCGGTGAGCACGGAGGCGGCGCACCACAGGTCGGCCGCGCAGTCGCCGATGACGTACGACTCGCGGGAGCCGATGCCGTGCAGGACGTGCGCGTCGGCCAGGTCCGGGATGGAGTGGACCCGGCCCCGCTCCCCCATGCCCCGTACGCACGGCAGGATCACGGCGGCCCCGGGCAGCGGCGCCGGCAGGTCGCGGCCGGGCTCCTGGCGGCCGCCGTAACCGTGCCCGACGACGAATCCGTACCGCACGGGCCCCTCGGCGGGCAGGGCGAGCCAGCCGCCGAGCCGGACGCCGCCCACGGAGGTGTAGGTCACGCCGTGGATCCGGAGGCCGTCGCGCTCCTCCTCGACCGGGCCGAGGACCGGCCGCGTGTCGACGGCGCGGGCTCGCGCGAACCGGCCCCGCCAGAAGGCGTCGAAGTCGCCGGGGGCGGACGGGGCGGGGACGCCCAGCAGGGCGTCCGGCGCGTCGTACCCGTAGGCCGGATCGAACGGGAAGTCGTGGGAGAAGGCGACGGATGAGGCCATGCCGCGAGGGTAGACGCCGACCACATCGACGCCGCGCGTGCCCCCGGGCGTCGCCCCCGACGACGAATCGGTCACATCGCCTGTTCTTCCACAAACAGTGCGTTTACGGTTCGACTACAAGGCGCCAGGATGTCGAGCGCGTTGCACGAGTGTGACCCAGCACCCTCTTGCGGATTCCCGAACGACTGGCGCAGAGTGATGTATGCGCTTACAGGCAGCGCATACATCGCGCAGCATCCGGATTGCTCAAGGAGGAGCCCTCCCATGTCCCGCATCGCCAGAACCGCTCCCGCCGGCATAGCGCTCGCGCTCGCCGTGACCCTTTCCGCCTGCGGCTCCTCCGGCGGCGGCGACGTCGCGGCGGACGAGAAGCAGACGCTCACCGTGTGGGCCATGGGGGCCGAGGGCGAGAAGCTCGCCGACGTGGCCGAGGTCTACGAGAAGGCCAACCCGAACATCACGGTGAAGGTGACCCCGATCGGCTGGGACGTCGCCCACCAGAAGCTCGTCTCGGCAGCGGCGGCGGGCACTCTGCCCGACGTGGCGCAGATGGGCGGCAGTTACCTGGGCGAGTTCTCCGAACTCGGAGTGCTGGAGCCGGTGGACACCAAGGTCTTCGACAAGAAGGACTTCTTCCCGGCGGGCTGGGAGCAGGGCGAGGTGGACGGCACCGCCTACGGCGTGCCGTGGTACGTCGACACCCGGGTCCTCTACTACCGCACGGACCTGGCCGAGAAGGCCGGCGTCACCGAGGCTCCGACCGACTGGAAGGGCCTGAAGGACCTGGCGACCGCGTACCAGGAGAAGGCCGGCACGAAGTGGGGGCTGTCCATCCAGCCCAGCGGCCTGGACACCGTGCAGAACTTCTACTCCTTCCTGTACTCGGCGGGCGGCGAGATCGTCAACGACAAGGGCGAGGCCGTCGTCGACAGCCCGGAGGCCGTCAAGGCGCTGAAGGAGTACGGCTCGTACTTCGACAAGGGCCTCTCCAACAAGTCCGTGCAGCCCGGCTACGACGTGGTGAAGGACTTCGGCAACGGCCGGGTCCCGATGTTCTTCGGCGGCCCCTGGCACGTGACGCTCCTCGACGAGGGCCAGCCGCAGATCAAGGGCAAGTGGGCCATCGCACCCGTTCCGGCGGACGCCTCCTCCACCTCCATGGCCGGCGGCTCCTCCCTCGTCGTCTCCAAGGACAGCGAGCACAAGGCCGCGGCCACCGAGTTCATCACGTACCTGACCGACACGAAGGGCCAGGCCGACTGGTACGAGCGGACGAAGGACCTGCCCGCCAACACCTCCGCGTGGGAGTCCGGGACGCTCGCCGACGACGCCGACCTGCAGACCTTCAAGAAGCAGATGGACACCGCCAAGTCCTCGCCGTCCCTGGCCAACTGGTCCGAGATCACCGACAAGGTGGACCAGGCCATCGCCAAGGTGACGCAGGGCAAGGCTTCCGCCGAGGACGCGCTGAAGACCGCGCAGTCCGAGATCGAAGGTCTCGTGAAGCAGTAGCCATGAGCACCACGACCGAGAAGGCCCGAGGGCCCCGGAAGGCCGGGGCCGCACCGTCCCCGGCCACCGGGGGCAGTCGGGGCCGCAAGCCGTCGATGGGCGTGCAGAACGCGGCGGGCTGGCTGTTCTCCACCCCGTTCATCGTCCTGTTCACCGTCTTCATGGCGTTCCCGATCCTCGCCACGCTGGTGATGAGCTTCACGGACTTCGGGCTGCGCAATGTGACGCGCCCGTGGGAAGCGAACTTCATCGGGTTCGAGAACTACGTCAACCTCTTCGGCGACGAGAAGTTCCTCAAGTCCCTCTTCAACACGGGGTACTTCGTCGTCGTCGGCGTGCCGCTGACCATCGGCATCGGGCTGGTCGTCGCCGTCCTGCTGAACAACGGCATCGACCGGGCGCGGACCTTCTTCCGGGTCGGCTTCTACGCCCCGGTGGTCACCACCATCGTCGCGGTGGCCGTGGTCTGGCGGTTCGTCCTCGATCCGAGCGACGGCCTGATCGCGGGCCTCTTCTCCGAAGTCGGCTGGACGGCTCCGGACTTCCTCGGCTCCGAGACGCTGGCGATGCCGTCGCTGATCGTCATGGCGGTCTGGCGGAACGTCGGCACGGTGATGGTGCTGTTCATCGCGGGCCTCCAGGCGATCCCCACCGAGGTGCGGGAGGCCGCGAAGCTCGACGGAGCGAGCGTCTGGCAGGAGTTCCGGGGCATCACGATCCCGCTCCTGCGCCCGACCGTCCTCTACGCCACCGTGATCACGACCATCGGCTACCTCAACGTGTTCGAGGAGCCGTTCGTGATGACCCAGGGCGGTCCGTCCGACTCGACCCTCACGGTCTCGCTGAACATGTACCGCGAAGGGTTCAACTTCTTCCACATGGGCTACGCGAGCGCCATGGCGTACGTCCTCTTCGTGGTGATCATGGGCATCACGGTGCTCCAGCTCCGACTGCTGAAGGACAACACGAAATGAGCGCCACCAGCAGCAAGGCACCGGTCGAGCCGCTGAAGTCCCGGGCCCCGAGGCAGCGGAGCGCCTCGCGCCCCGTCGTCTACACCCTGCTCTCGCTCGGCCTGCTGGTCATGTCGGCGCCCTTCCTCTGGATGGGGCTCTCCGCCTTCAAGACGCAGAGCGAGCTGTCGGCCAGCCCGCCGGTGTGGATCCCCACCGAGTGGACCCTGGAGAACTTCCGGCAGCTGCTCGACAAGCTGGACCTGCCGCTGTACTTCATGAACTCGGTGATCGTGGCGGTCCTGGTGACCGTCTCGAACCTGGTCTTCTGCTCGATGCTCGGCTACGCCCTGGCGAAGCTGAACTTCGTCGGCCGCAACAAGGTCTTCGGCCTGGTGCTCGGCGCGCTGATGGTGCCCGGCAACCTGATGCTGCTGCCGCTGTTCGTGCTGATGAGCAAGCTCCAGCTGATCGACAGCTACGCGGGTCTGGTGCTGCCGTTCGCCGCCGGGGCCTTCGGGGTCTTCCTGATGCGCCAGTTCATGCAGTCGATCCCGGACGAGCTGCTGGAAGCGGCCCGGATGGACGGCGCGAGCGAGTGGTACATCTTCTGGCGGATCGTGATGCCGCTGGTGAAGCCCGCCCTCGCGACCCTGTCGATCTTCACGTTCCTGGGTTCGTGGAACAACTTCGTCTGGCCGCTGATCGCGACCAACGACCCCGACAAATACACCCTCCCGGTGGCCCTGGCCACCTTCGCCACCGACCCCAACAAGGCCGGAGGATCCAACGGGATGCTGATGGCCGGGGCCTTCCTGATCGTGCTGCCGGTGCTGATCGTCTTCATCGCGCTGCAACGGCACTTCACGCAGGGCATCGCCACGGCGGGCATGAAGTAACGCGTCCGCCCGGGCACTTCACGTACGAGGCCGCACCCCACCCCGTTGTCACCGAGCGCGGCCACACCCCTCACCACCACCAGAAAGACATGTCGCGATGACCCACACCCCTGCTTCGGACCAGAAGACCCCCGTCCCGTTCCCCGAGGGCTTCCTCTGGGGCGCGTCCACGGCCGCCCACCAGATCGAGGGCAACAACACCGACAGCGACTGGTGGATCAAGGAGCACGCCGCCGGCACCCACATCGCGGAGCCGAGCCTGGACGCCTGTGACAGCTACCACCGCTGGACCGAGGACATGGACCTGCTGGCCTCCCTCGGCTTCACCGACTACCGCTTCTCCATCGAGTGGGCCCGCATCGAGCCGGTCGAAGGCCGCTTCTCCCGCGCCCAGCTCGCCCACTACCGGCGGATGGTGGAGGGAGCGATCGAGCGCGGCCTGCGCCCGATGGTGACCCTGCACCACTTCACCGTCCCGCAGTGGTTCGAGGCGCGCGGCGGCTGGACGGCCGAGGGCGCGGTGGAGCTGTTCGCGCGGTACGTGGCGGCCTGCGCCCCCGTCATCTCCGAGGGCGTCAGCCACGTCTGCACGATCAACGAGCCGAACATGATCGCCGTGATGGCGGGCCAGGCCAAGCGCGGCGACAACAGCTTCCCGCCCGCCGGCCTGCCCACCCCCGACGACGAGACGACCGCCGCCGTCATCGCCGCCCACCACGCGGCCGTCAAGGAGGTCCGGGCCCTGGACGCGGGCATCCAGGTCGGCTGGACCATCGCCAACCAGGTCTACCAGGCCCTCCCCGGCGCGGAGGACGTCACCGCCGCCTACCGCCACCCGCGCGAGGACGTCTTCATCGAGGCGGCGCGCGGCGACGACTGGATCGGCGTGCAGTCCTACACCCGTACGCGGATCGGCCCCGACGGACCGATCCCGGCGGCCGACGACGTCGAGCGGACGCTGACGTCGTGGGAGTACTACCCGACGGCGGTCGGCGAGGCGCTGCGCCACACGGCCGCCGTGGTGGGCGACGTCCCGCTGATCGTCACGGAGAACGGCATCGCCACCGCCGACGACAGCCGCCGCGTCGACTACTACGCGGGCGCGCTGGACGAGGTCGCCTCCGCGCTGGCCGACGGCATCGACATCCGGGGCTACCTGGCGTGGAGCGCCCTGGACAACTACGAATGGGGCACGTACAGGGCCACGTTCGGATTGATCGCCATCGACTGGGAGACCTTCGAGCGCACCCCGCGCGACTCGGCGAAGTGGCTGGGCTCACTCGGCCGCACCCGCGAACTCCCGCGCACGGCAGCCTGATTCACCCCCGGGGCTGCCCCTCTGTACGGGGAGCCATCTGACGGCTCCCTCGGGGGGCCGGGGGCCGGCGGATCCTGACGACCGCCGGCCCCGGCCCCCCGGCACCAACCCCCGGACGTCCGACGCGACTTCACGTATGCCCCGCGCGACTTCACACGCGCCCGCACACCCCGCATCCCCGCACGACCCCGCATCCCCGCGCGACTTCACACGCGCCCGCACGGCCGAACACCACGACTTGCCCTTCCCCTCCCCCTTCTGCCACCAGGAGCCGGAACGATGGACCGTCGCACGTTTCTCACCGCCGCAGGGACCGGGGCCGCGGCCCTGTCACTCGGAGCCGTAACCGCCCCGGCGGCTGTCGCCGCCCCCGCCGACCCACGCCTTTTGAAGACCTGGTTCCGCGACACGTACCGCTCGATCGAGGCGATGACGACCGACTTCGGCCTCGTCACCGACAAGATCGACCTCAGCGGCCCCGGCGCCCCCGTCCAGTCCGCCCAGACCTCGCCGACCAACATCGGCTGCGGCCTGTGGTCGACGGTCGCCGCCGCGGGCCTCGGTGTGATCCGCGAGAGCACGATGATCCGGGCCCTGACCGCAACCGTCGCCGCCGTCGAGAAACTGGAGCGCCACCACGGCTTCTGGCTCAACTGGTACGACGCGCACGACGGTTCGGTGCTCACCCAGTGGCCGGGCACCGGCGATCCGGTCCGCCCGTTCCTGTCCTCCGTCGACAACGCCTGGCTGGTGACGGGCCTGCGGATAGCCGCCGACGCCGCGCCCCCGCTGCGCCCGCGCATCCACCGCATCCTCGCCACGGCGGACTGGTCGTACTTCTACACCCCCTACGACCCGGCCGACCCGGTCGCGGGCCCCGGCCAGCTGCGCGGCGGCGTGTGGACCGACACGGACGAACCGACCCCGCACCATTACGGAGCGCTCAACACCGAGCCCCGCATGGCCAGTTACCTCGGCATCGCGGACGGCTCCCTTCCCGGCGACCACTACTGGCACCTGCTGCGGACGATGCTGCCGGAGCACGAGCAGGAGCAGAAGCCGGGCGGCGGTCACGTCACGGTCGACGGCGTACGCGTCTGGAACGGGCACTACACCCACCGCGGCCGCAAGGTGGTCCCCACCTGGGGCGGCTCGATGTTCGAGGCGCTGATGGTGCCGCTGTTCGTGCCGGAGCGGCAGTGGTCGCCGCGCGCGTGGGCCGTGACCCACCACCGCTACGTACGCGGCCAGATCGACCACGGCCTGCGGGAGGCGGAGTACGGCTACTGGGGCTTCTCCCCCTCCAACGTCCCCGAGGACGGCTACCAGGAGTACGGGGTCGACGCGCTCGGCATGGCGGTCGACGGCTACGCCTCCAACACCGACCGCACGCACACCACGGACGGCGAACCCCTGCCGCCGCCCTCGGCGTTCACCAACGGCGTCGTCACCCCGCACGCCTCCTTCCTGGCCCTGCCGTACGCGGGCCGGGAGGCGGTGGCCAACCTGCGGGCGCTGGAGCGGGACTTCGGCGCGTACGAGGACGGGCTCGGCTTCCGGGACTCGGTGAACGTGTCCACGGGCCGGGTCAGCGACTTCATGCTCGCCCTGGACCAGGGAATGATCGTCGCGGCCCTCGCCCAGGAGCTGCGCCCCGGCCTGCTCCAGCAGCCGTTCCGCACGGGCGGCTTCCGGTCCCGGGTGCGGCCGCTGCTGGCGAAGGAGCGGTTCTCGATCTGAGGCCGCGGCCGATCTGTTCTTCGTGAGGAGGACATGACGGGCGCCGGCAGCCGGCCCGACGACAGCGCGCTACCGCGCCACAGGGGCCGGCTGCCGGCGCGCGGGGTCACGAGCGACGCGCTGTTCGAGCCGTACCCGGCGGTCCGGCCACTCCTCCGCGGTGATCGAGAAGATCGCGGAGTCCCGCAGCCGGCCGTCCTCGCCCGGAGCCCAGGAGCGGGACCAGTTCCGCAGCACGCCCTCGAACCGGGCACCCGTCGCTTCGATGGCCGCCCGGGAGCGGCCGTTGCGTGCGTCCGTCTTCAGGTCGACCCGTGCCACGCCCCACGTCTCGAACGCGTGCCGGAACATGAGGTACTTGGCCTCGATGTTCGCCCCGGTGCCCTGAGCCGACGCGGCGAGCCAGGTGAATCCGACTTCGATCGCGTACAGACCGTCGCGGTCCGGCCACGCCCGCGGATCCCAGTACGCGGTAGCGCCCAGGACCCTTCCCGACGCCGGGTCCACCTGGGCGTACGGGGCCATCTTCCCGGCGTCCGCGCGGCCGAGCTGGATGTCGACGTACTCCTCGACCTCCGCGGTGGTGGGCACCCAGGTGAACCGGTACGAACTCCGGTCCTCCTCGGCCGCCTCGGCCAGGCCGGCCGCGTGCCGCTGCCCCAGTGGCTCCAGCCGCACGCGCGTGCCCTCCAGAACCGGCCCCTCCAGCGTGAAAGTCATCGATCGCCCATCCCTGTGCCGTCTCACGTCGCGCCTGCCCGGGCCGGAAGGCCCCGGGCGGCAGCGTTGCAGAGTCGTCGCATCGTGTCGCGCGATATTCGCGCCCACGGGCCGGGGAGCCCGTGGCCAACCCGCGTGCGCTTCGGGCGGCTTCCTGACTTCCGGAGGTCGCACGCCGCTTCCAGGCATTCTCCCACGCCGCGCGATGGTCAGGCCGAACCGCTTCGGCCCTGCGCGGCGCCTTCCTCCAGATCGGACCCTTCGGCCTGTCCGCCACCTCACTCAACGGCCGGATCGGGCACGGGATTCAACAGCGAACCCGGGGGCACGCTGAACTCCATGACCCGTGTCCGAAGAAGGAACAGGCGGCGATGCAGGAGATTCCGCCTTCTGCAGGAAATCGACCCGATGGGTCACCCTGGTCATTCTGTCTGGCCATAGGTGAATTCATCGTGTTCGGTACCGTCATCGCTTTCCTGTGCTTGCGGAAGCACGCGCAGGAGGAGCATCAGGCCGTGAGAGGACATTGATATCTACGCGGCCAAGGCTCGGGAAAAGGCGTCCAGCAGATCCCGAGGGGGCTTCCGCCCTCTCCCTCGGGCACACGAAGGGAATGAAGATGCCAGAGCCGCACGTCGGATGGACGATGGAGCAGCGCGCCCTCGTCAAGCGGTACGTCCAGTTCGCAGCCGCATTCGCCGTCATAGGTATCGCCCTTTCCGTTTTTCTGATCGCTTCCGGCAACAGCGGAGGGTGGGGACTGCTGGGGATCATCGGATGCATTTCCATCATTGGCTGCTTTTTCATTCAAAGAGGGAAGAATGGGCGCTCTTGACAGACAGTCAATTCGGCGCGAAATGACCAGGACGGGATCGCCGCATGACCAACGAGAAGGCAACCATAAGCAAGGTCTTCGGGCTCCTGATACTCGCCCTGACTGCGGTCATGGTGATATCAGTCGTCGTCCTGCTGGTCAATGGCGCGAAGTTCGTTCCGGTCATGGCCGCTCCCGCTGTTTTCCTGGTCGTCGGAGCGCTGATGTACAGGTCCGGAAGGAAGTCCGCACAGAGCTCGTAGCATGATCTCGCCGAGGTGTCCTGGTCAGGCGGGACCGGTGTGACGATCCGGCCGTTCAACTACGTGGGGCTCTCGTCGTGCCGTGGGAGAACCGAGCGAACCTTTCGCGGCCTTGTGGCGTCGAAGGTGCGGCAGGCCGCAGGGAGCGGCAGCTGAGGGAGGTCGATTCATGACGGGCGAGCAGACGGTCGGTCGGACGGTGCGCGGAAGGTTCGCGCGGTCCGTGAGTGTGCGGGGGGCGCTCGTGGCGGCGGCCCTGATCATGTCCACGTCCTGTGCTGGGGCGGGCACCACGCAAGATGGTGCGAGCGGTTCCTGCGCCGCGCTGCTCACGTACGAGGGTCACACCTATTTCGGCCACGCGCTCCATCCCCATGACGAAGACGACGGCGACGGCGTCAGGGCGGGCAGACGGCTGGGCACAGGAGTCGTCCCTGGATGTGACGACACTCCCAACGAAGGTGTCCGGAAGCCGACGTCGGAGCCGGTAACCGTGTACGCGATCGAGGGTGTGGACCCTGTCCACGCCGTGACCGTGGACCATCCGGCCGGCGGAACCCTCTACATCGAGGAGGCGTCGAAGAAGACCCTGCCGGAGCTACGGAAACTGATCGAGGCCCAGGAACTGGACACGGCCACCATGTGAGCCGCGTCCGCGGGCGGAGTGCTCTCCTGTCATGAGGAGCGGGTGGGCGCGGGGTGCCGTCCTGCAGGCACCCGCCGAGGACGGGTGGCTCCTCCTGCCCCGGACGCGGGATCGCCGGTGGCTACGGTTTGCGCTCGTCGGTGACCGCGGCGGGCAGGGGCGAGGCGCCGCCGTGCGCGGTGCAGACTTCCTTGCCCCCGTCCTTGATGACCACGCAGGCCCGAGCGGCAGCCGGGTAGGGGGCTTCGACCATGGGTGAGTAGGTGTCCCGGTCGTACGTGATCGCGCGTGCGGCCGAGTGGTCGTGCTGCCCCTCGACCCGCGCCGTGTCCCCGACCCTGCCCTCGGTGATCCTGGCCCACGCGGCTCCGCAGCGGGGGCTGTAGCGCAGCTCCAGGTGGACCTCGTCGACCTTCTCCGCCGCCGCGGTCCACACCCCTATGTGGCACTCCATGCCCTGGGCGTCCTTGTTCCGGCACTCGAAACCAGTGCACTTCGCGGAACTGCCTCGGGGCTTCGGCTCCCCCTGGCTCGCCGGGGCGCCGATGAGCATGCCCGCGAGCAGTCCCGTGGCCATCCCCACGCCGGTCGCGACCCCGACGATGAGGCCCCAGCGTCGACCCCAGCGCCGACGCCGCCGGGGCTCGGGGGCGGAGGCAGGGGCGGGGGTGGTTCGCGGCTCCGGCGGCCGCGCCCCGGGCGATTCCGTCTCCGGGGCCGCGGAGGCCTCCGCGCTCGGGACCGGCTCGGGCTCGGGACCGGTCCTGGGATCCTGGGCGGCTACCGGAGGTACTTCGGAGCCGGCGCCCTCCGGAGTCTTTGGCTCCGGCTGCGACTGGCCGCGCTCGGCGATCTCCAACAGGAGAAGCAGGCGGTCGGGCTTCACCGAGATCGCCTGGGCGAACTCCCGTACCGCCTGCCGGGGCGGAAGCGCCTTGCCGCTGAGGTACCGCCCCCACGACGACTTGCTGTAGCTCGTCCGGTGGGCGAGCGTGGCCAGGGTCATTCCGTGGCGCCGCCGCAGCAGCCGCAGTTGCTCGGTCAGAAGGGCGGCCTCTCCGGGCACCGTCCCGCTCCTGGGTCTCCCAGCCTGTCCCGCCACCACTCGTCCTCCCACGCTGTATCCCCTGGGTGCAGGGCCTGTTGACGTGTCCCGATTCCCATCATGTCCCAACCGTTCCCACCGCTCTACCGGCGTTCCCCTCCCAGCGCGAGCATCTGTTCCGTCACCCCGGCCGGAAGCCGTCCGGACCTGGTCGGTGCCGCCTCCGCCGGGACAGCCGCCGGCGGCCCCGGAAGAGGTCGCGGCGTTCACGCGGAAGGCCCGGGTGAACTGAGCGGAACGCACAAGCACCACAGAACAGGGATCACGTCACACCAATCGAAGGATGAAGATGCGCAGTCGAACCATCGCGTCCCTTGCCGCGACGGCGTCCGCCGCGGCCACCGTCATCGCGATGACCGCCACACCGGCCAACGCCTACGACAAGTTGACCGTCCTGAACAGGGACTCCGCGGTGACGGACCACTGTCCCTGCCGATTCAACGACGCCATCGACGGGACCTACTTCCAGAAGGATGCGGGCGGCGCGGGATCCAAGATCGTCTACGGCAACGCCAGTGGCTACGCGGTGGCGAAGGTCGAGTTCCACCCGTACGACGAGATTCTGCAGATGTACGACGTCGCGAACGACGGCGACGGCCTGTACTACAAGGTGTCCTACGCAGGTGACGGCGGAAAGTGGGGGCTGTACTCGCCTCCGGGCACGTCCAACGCCTGGGACGTCAAGAAGGTGAACCTGGACATCCCGGAGGGCAGAACGGTGACGATCACCATCTACGACGACAAGGCGATGAAGAAGAGGGTCGGCCAGATAACCGGCCGAGCCTGATCCCGAAGGTCGCCCGGCTTCCGGCGACACGGCGACGGCCTCGGCCCACGGCCCGGGCCGTCGCCCGCAGGATCCTCCTTCCGGGGCGGTCCGCGACGACGGCGCATCACCCACCGTCGCGTCGCCGTGCGAGATGCGGGTGCCCCTGAGCGAGGACTGCGTCCACCGCCGCGAGCGTCGGGTCGACGATGTCCCAGCCGTGGGCGGAGGGATGGCCGACGAACAGCCCGCACGCGCCCTCACCCCGGGGGTCGATCGCGCGGCACCAGGCCAGCTCCGCCGGAGTGGCCCGCTCGCCGCTCCAACGGGCCCAGACGGCCGTACGGTTCGCGTCGTTGTCCCACAGCGCTGTCGCGTGGCTGCCGCCATGCTCGGCGGCCAGCTCGCAGAAGAGGTATCCGGCTTCCGGGCGACTGCCACCGGGCGCGGCGAGCCGGATCAGGAACTCCGGGGGTGGCAGCAGGGTTACGGCGGTGCACTGGTTCATGGGGTGGAAAACCTCCGGTCGCCGTCAGGGCGCGTCGGTGTCGGGTACGTCGGGGGCATCGGGCGCACCGAGGGCGTCGCCCTCGGAGACGAGTCGCCGGACCTCGCTGTGGACGTGGTCGGCGATGAGGTCGCCGAGCGGGTCGGTCACGGAGAAGGAGTGCGGCCCGGGGTGGTGGTCGAAGTACGCGCACGTGGTGACCGTGCGGGTTGACAGCTCGCGGAGCACGGCGGGGCAGAGCCGCAGGGTGTCGAACCGGTGCACGCGGTGGGCGCCGGTCCCCGACCAGAGGAACCACAGGTCACGGTCGTCCGGCACGTCCGCAGTCCACAGGTGCGCCGCGTGCTCGGCCGTCTCGTCGTGGTCGGCCAGCTCGCACAGGACGAAGCCCTCCGCCTCCACGACGTCGGGCGGATGCTCGGGCCCGCCTTCCATGGCGGCGAGCGCCAGCAGCGTTTCTGCGTAGGGGACTTGGGCCACGGCGGTGCATTGCAGCACGAGGTCAGGCTCCTTCCGCTTCCGTACGGGGCGGATACGGGTGGTCCCCCGAGGCCGCCGCCACCCACCCGCACAGATCTACGGGCCACGCGCCGAGGGTGACCCCCAGCCCCACGAAGGGGTCGACCACGGTGAGCAGGGCGGGGCGCCCGGATTCCAGTGCGCTCATGGCGTGGTCCTGGCTGCCGTGGTCGCCTGCCCACGCCCGGAGCGCCTCGGGGGCGTCGGAACCGTGGAAAGTCACCGGCCGGACGTCTCGCGCACCGAGCCACGGAGCACCCCGGGCCGGATCGCGCCCGTGCCCGTCCGCCAGGCGCAGGGCCTGCCGCCGGAGCCAGCGGAGGACGAGCCGGCGGTTCGGCAGGGCGACTCCGCCGATCGGGAGAGCCCGGCCGCCGACCGTCACCGTGACGGCCGCGACGTAGTCCAGCACCCTCACACGGCGCGGGCCCGAAGGAGCCGGCTTCACAGCACTTCTCCCCGACTGCGGGCGTTGAGCCGCGCGGTACGGGCCCGAAGCTGCTCCATGAGCAACGCGGGCCGCACATAGCGCGGTTCGACCTCCCACTCACGCCCGCCACCGACCGGCCGCAGGGACCAGTACGGACCGGCGACGCCCCGGAACTCCCCCACGCGGTCACCGCGACTGGTGTCCGCCAGGAGGGTCCCGGGGGCCGGGACGTGCGGGGGTCGCTCCGAATTCGAGCTGACGTTCTCGCCGTACACCGATCGCTCCTCTCTGTAGTCGAATGACTACCGGAAGAACTCAGCGTGGCCTAGCGTGGAGACGTCTTCAACGTTTCGAAGCTGGGGGATACGTTGGTCAACCGCAAGGAAGTGAACCCTGACGGGGGCCCGGAGGCTGCCTACGGAGCACGCCTGCGTAGGGAGCGCGAAGCACGGGGCTGGAAACAGGACGATCTCGGCGCGCGCATCGGCTACACGGGGCGGCATGTTTCCGGGGTCGAATTGTGCCACAAGTCCCCAACTCGCAAATTTGCGATCGCCGTTGACGTAGCGATGAGCTTTACGGGAACCGCTGATTCGTTCGAGCGCGAGTGGCGCAAGATCAAGCACGGGGTGCTGTTGCAAGGCTTCCCGGAGTACGTGGCGTTGGAGGGCCGGGCGGCGGAGATCCGGCTGTTCGAGGTCGGCGTGATCCCGGGGCTGCTCCAGACCCGGGAGTATGCGCAGGCGCTGGCGAGCGGGGCCGTCGACCGAGGAGTCATCACCCCCGAACAGGCCG
Organism: Streptomyces sp. NPDC102283; assembly: GCF_044766265.1. Taxonomy (NCBI): domain Bacteria; kingdom Bacillati; phylum Actinomycetota; class Actinomycetes; order Kitasatosporales; family Streptomycetaceae; genus Streptomyces; species Streptomyces sp. NPDC102283. The sequence continues at coordinate 897,465 of NZ_JBIWLQ010000001.1, read as the reverse complement.
ATCAGCGCGTCTCGTTACTCATGGAGCGCCAAGGTGCGCTGTTACGTACCGTTCCGCCGATGCTGATCGCGGTGCTGGACGAGAGCTGCATCCGCCGCCCGATCGGCAGCGCTGCCGTGATGGACGCTCAGTTGCAGTATCTGGCCGACTTCGCCACGCAGTCCCACACCATGCTGCAGATCGCCCCCTACAGCGTCGGTGAGCAGCGGCCCTTCAATCGGCTGGTGAACCTGCTGACCCTTCAGGACCGGGCCGTGGTCTCCTACGTCGAGTCCGAGACGCAGGGGCATCTGGACCGCGAACTCAGCTCTGTCATCCCGATGGTGAGGGCCTACCATCAGTTGCAGGCCGTGTCTCTGTCGCAGACAGATACCGTGGACATGATCCACCAGCATCGAAAGGGCACCCCGTGACGACCGAATCCACGACCCAGCAGTGGGTCAAGTCCTCCTACAGCGACAACGGCGGTTCGTGCGTCGAGTGGGCCCCGACCACCGCGTCCGCCACCGGCACCGTCCCCGTACGCGACTCGAAGAACCCGGGCGGTCCGGCCCTGGCCGTCGCCGCCGTGGCGTTCTCCTCCTTCGTGGCGGGCATCAAGGCCGGTGGCTTCGACACCACCGTCTGACCGCCGCCGCTGCCACCGCTCCGGCTACGCCCCACCGTGCCTGCACGGCGGGGCGTCCCGCTGTCCGGGGAGAGAACCGGTGCCGGCGGGAACGTCGACCGCTCTCGGCGGCCCGAAGGCGTCCTCATCCCGCGCCCGCCTGCTGTGAGCAAAGCAGTTGCGCTCGTCGGCTTCCGGTCGTCAGGGTGTGATGGTGATCGGAACGGAGATCGAACTCCCCGTCGCGGACGGGGTCCTCTCGGGTGTGGACTTCGGTGGCCACGGTGAGGGGGTGCTGCTGGTCCACGGCAGCGGACAGAACGCCGCCGCCTGGGCGGACGTGGCCTCCCGGCTGGTGAGCGAGTGTCATCCGGTCGCCATCGACCTGCGTGGCCACGGGCAGACCCGGCTCGACTCCACCGGACCCGAGCAGTACTGGCGGGACCTCGGTGGCGTCGTCACCACGCTGGGCTGGGACCACCCCGTGCTGGTGGGCCACTCCACCGGCGGGTACGCGGTGACGGCTGCCACTGCCGGGGGCCTCGTGGAACCGGCCGCCCTCTGCGTCGTGGACGGCGTGGTGCTCGATGACCGCAACGCGTCACTCGCCGAACACGCCGCCGCGCGGACCACCGAGGCGGCGGACCGTTTGCGGGCGATGTTCCGCTACGACTGGGAAGCGGACGACGACCGGATGCGAGCCTACGTCGAGCAGTGCGTGCGGGAGGCCGGAGGGGACTGGCTCAACGCCGGAGCACGGCACGAACTCGTCGAGGAGGTCACGCGGCGCTCTTTCCTGCGCCGCGGCCAGCAGTGGGTACGGCGACCGGCCATCGAGGAAATCGCGGCTGTCACCGCTGTGGAGCCCGGCGCGGAGGTCTTCCCCAGCATCGAGGTGTACGAACGCCTCACCTGTCCGATGACGATCGTGCTGGCCGAGCAGGGTTTCCACGCCTCGCGACGCGACGACGTGCGTGCCGTCGTCGATGCCGCCCCCGGCCGCCGGCTGACCGACATCAGCTCGAACCACAACATCCCCATGACCCGGCCTGCCGACCTCGCCGCGATCATTCTCGACCTGGTGCGAGAGCGAGTTGCGGCATCGGCCGAGAACGTCGGTTGATCCCCGTCCCACCCCTCGAAGGAGTTGCTGTGGCCGTAAGCGAGATGCCCATCGCGGACAAGGGCGCCGGGCCGTACGGCATCACAGCCGGACCTGACGGCGCACTGTGGCTCACCTTCGCGCACAGCGGCCGCATCGCGCGCCTCACCCTGGACGGCGAACTCCACGAGTACCCCCTGGAAGCGCCCGGGTGTCGCCCTACGGTCATCACCACCGGGCCGGATGGAGCACTGTGGTTCACCCGGTCCCAGGACCACCGGATCGGCCGCATCACCGTCGACGGTGAAACGGAGTCCTTCGCCGTGCCCACGCCCGACAGCGGGCCCTTCGGGATCACCGCCGGTCCGGACGGTGCGATGTGGTTCACGGAGATGAACACCGACCGTATCGGTCGCATCACCAGCAGGGGAGAGATCACCGAGTTCGCCCTTTCCTGTACGGGCGCCTGTCCCTCGGCGATCACCGCGGGTCCTGACGGGGCCCTGTGGTTCACCCTCAACCAGGCGAACGCGATCGGCCGCATCACTGTCCTCGGAGACATCGTCATCCACCCGCTCCCCACCCCGAAAGCAGCGCCCGTGGGCATCACCAGCGACGGCACCGCCTTGTGGTTCGTCGAGATCGCGGCGGGCCAGATCGGCCGGATCTCGGTGGCCGGCGCGGTCGAGGAGTTCCCGCTCCCCGACCGCACGGCCAAACCCCACGCCATCGTCGCGGCCTCCATCGGTGACTGCTGGTTCACCGAATGGGGAGCCAACAGCGTGGGTCACATCACCGGGAGCGGCAAGGTCACCGAGTACGGCCTGCCGTCACCGTCGTCCGAGCCGCACGGCATCGCCCTGGGTCCCGACGGCGCCCTGTGGGCGGCCCTCGAAACGGGAGGGGTCGCGCGGCTCGAACCGTAGCCCCAGGACGGAGGGCCTCCTGACGTCTACCGATCCCCCGGGTCGGCCGCTGCCCCGGCCGAGCGGTTGCCGGCGCTCCCCGACCACGGGCCCCAGCGGCTCTGATGGACTCACCTCATGACGGCCCTGCTCCCCCGCGTCCTGCGCGCACTCGACCGGTTCCACGCCACCCATCCGTGGGATCACAACGCCCACTACCACCGGTGGATCCTGCGTCGGCTCCCCGGACGTTCCGCCCGCGCCCTGGATGTCGGATCAGGCAGTGGCGACCTCGCCCGGCTGCTGGCCACCCGGGCCGATACGGTGCACGGCATCGACGCCGACCCCGCTATCGTCGATCGCGCGCGGGAGCGCACAGCTCCCGGGGTTCCGGTGATCTTCTCCGTCGGGGACGCGCTGGAGGACGTACCGTCCGGGCCCTACGACGTCATCACCTGCGTCGCGACCCTCCACCACCTTCCGTTGCGCGAAGCGCTCACGCACTTCCGCCGACAGCTGGCTCCCGGGGGAACCCTGATCGTCGTCGGCCTCTACCGCCCGCGGTCCCGGAGCGACTACCTGATCGACGCCGTCGCCATGGGGTCGAACATCGCCATGGCCTGGATCAAGAACAAGGGCCGCAGAGCGCCGCGCCCCGTCGCCATGACCGCGCCGACCCGACCGGCGACCACGGCCTTTCCGGACATCGTCCGCGACGCCCGCCGCGTGCTGCCCGGTGTGCGGCTGCGCCGTCGGCTGTTCTGGCGCTACACCTTGGTCTGGAATCAGTGCGCGCCTCCTACGGATTGACCCTCCCGGGGCTGCACACCTCCCCGCCTCCCCGCACTCGGGACGACGGGGAACCTCTCCGAGAGGCGTCTGTCGGCCGTTTGGGCAGCCGGTGGGCCATGCGCGGGCTCAGCCCTGATCGAGCGGGTTCGACATGGCCCGTTCGGACCACCCTCCCGCTACCAACTCCGCCGCCGCGTCTCGCGCCAGGCGTACTCGTCGCCGTCGCATGCCTCGTCCCTGGGCTTCTTCGGCGGTGCGCTGACCTGGCCGGGGGACTCCTTGGCGGCCCTTGTGACGCGGCCTGTTCGGGCTCACGTGCCTGGATAGGCGGACAGGTAGCACCGTGCGGTTCGGTGGATCAGTAGCGGTGGCCGGGCCAGTGCGGGTCCTCCCAGCGGTCGGGTCCGGTGACGCCGAGCAGGCGTATCCGGTGAAGTAGATCCTCGGATGCGCCATAGGCACGAAGCCGGGCAGGCGTGTGGCGGACAAGCCAGGCGGTCAGCTCGGCGCGCATCTCTTCCTCGTTCTCCCAAGCCCGCCAGGGAAGTTGGTCACCGAGCAGTTCGTACTCCCAGTGCGCTGCCGCTTCGGCCAGGTGTCGGTCGGCGATAGGGTCACTCAGCGCTTGCCAGGTGTTGAGCCACGGGCTCAGCGTGCCCGTTGCCTCGGCACTGAGGACGAGGAGGTCATGCACAGGTACGGCGGGATCCGGATCGGTGAGGGCGCAGGCCCACCAGGCCTGCAGGAATTCCTCCACTGCAGTGGCCTGCTCGGCAGGCCACTGCTGCCAGTGGCCGAGAGCGAATGAACGCCCGACCTCCTCCGTGCCGAAGAGGGGCTCGATGAGGCCGCTGACGAGGGCAGAGGCGAACTGGGGCAGGATCCGGCGCAGCACGGATGCGTGATCGCTCCAGTCGATGGCCTGCCATGTGCGCTGCAGGAGATCGGGGTCCAGCTCCGAGTCCGCCACTTTGAGCTGCGCGAGGTCTTCCGCGCTACCCCAGTGGCACTCGCAGTTGGACTCGTCGGGGTGAGCGGTCATCCCGCGGAACGTAACGGCCAGGCCGCCCAGCGCGGCGTCGAGGCGAAGTCGTGCGCGGGGCTGATCGAGGTTCATCATGGGCGTTTGCCTTTGGGGACTCCGGGAGCCTGCGCCGGCCGAAGATCGCTAATTTACCGGGTCAGGATCCCGTCTGTCATCAGCAAGGCGGCGTCTCGACTCCCGCAGTGCTCGCGATTGCCCAGAGACGGGTCACCGGATCAGCGACAGAGCCCCCGTTTCCCCCGAGGCCGTTAGCCAGACCTGAGCTCGCGTCGCGGTGAAGGTTTCCGGTCACAGCACCAGGCGCCTGGTCAGTCGTGGTCGGAGAGTTCAATGGCCAGTTCCATACAGCGCAGGCGGGCCGGGGAGAGGTCGTAGGGCATCTTGCCGATGGCGTCCAACACGCTCATGGAGTCGGCCTCCCGCCTTCCACCGCCGAGGTCGGCCTCCCCCTCGCCGTCATCGGCGGTAGCAGGGTGCGCCGCTTCCCAGGCGTCGAAGAGGGCATCGTCGTCCTTGTCCAGACCGCACTTCTCGATGACGGCGTGCAGGGCGCTTTCGAAAGCGTGCCGCTCGACCGCCACTTGAGCCACCCGTGGGTCATCGACGGCGACGCTGTCGTCGAGCGCTTCCTCGGCGTCGTCGACGCGGTCGGATTCCTGCCGCAGGGTGGGATGCGTGGCCAGGACGATGAAGCGGGTGGCCTGGACAGCCGCGCCGAGCGGGCCGAAGATCCGCTCGGTGACCAGCAGGGTGTCCAGGTCCGCCTGGCGCAGGGAGCCCTCGGGCAGGGTCTTGAGGCGGCCGGTGACGAAGTCGGAGAGCAGGCCCATCCGGCTGCCTTCGGTGCGCATGCGCTGCACGGCTGCCCGCTGCCGCCGCAGCTCCGCCTCCTGCTCGGCAAGGGTTTCCTCCAACCGCTCCAGGATGCCCGCGATGCCTTCTCCGCTGTCCGCACCGGTGGAAGCCGTACCGGCGGTGAAGGCGACACGGATGTCGTCCAGGGCGATCCCCGCGTCGGCCATCCTGCGAATCCACAGCAGGCGGATCATGTCCTCGTAGCCGTAGCGACGGCGGCCGTCGCCGCCCCGCTCGGGCTCCGGGAGCAGACCGATCTCGTGGTAGTGGCGAATCGCCCGCGGAGTGCTGCCGGCGAAGGCCGCCGCGTCACCGATCTTGATCCGGCGGGGCGGCACGAAGGACGAATGCATGTGCAAGGACCTTTTCTCCAGGGACCGGGACCGGTTCTCGAGGGACCGGGACCGGGACGTAGGCCCACCGGACCACATGCCGCTACGGAAGGTGCAACCGCACCCCGTACACAGCGGCCCCGCGCCCATGCCGGGCGGCGGGACCTTCGCCTTCCGGACCGTTGACGCGCTACGGGTGCGGAGAGCCCGGGCGCGCGCCGGGTCGACGGCCCCGCGCCCGCCCTCCCCGAGGTCCAGGTGGTACGTGACCTGCCACGCCTGGGTGCCGCGCGCCTGCCGGCTGGTCACGATCGCACCCGGCGGATGGACGCGGAAGCCCCGCTTTCCGCCCACGCCGTTCCGGGACACGATGCCGCGCTCGCCCAGGACGTCGAGGTCGGACCACCCTTGGCAGCATGTTGACATGACCTTGACACTCAGGGTCATGCGCCCGAGGCTCGGAATCCCCCATGGACAGCTCGACGACAACGAGGTGCAGCCCATGCGATCACGCCCCATCGGATTCCTCCTCTCGACCCTCGCAGGCGCGGCCCTCGCGTTCGGCGGCACCGCAGCCGCCTCCGCGACCCCGCCCCCGGCCCCCGATTCCGCGACGGCCACGAACATCGGTACGGCCGACGCCTGTTACACCTGGAGCGGCACGCTCCAGGAGGGCTCCAGCGGCGAGGCGGTTCGCCAGCTCCAGATCCGCGTCGCGGGCTATCCGGGCACCGGCAACCAGATCGCCATCGACGGGGCGTTCGGCCCGGCCACGAAGGCGGCCGTGCAGCGCTTCCAGGCCGCGTACGGCCTGGGCGCCGACGGCATCGCCGGAGCCCAGACGTTCAGCAAGATCTACCAGTTGCAGGACGACGACTGCACCCCGGTCAACTTCACCTACGCCGAGCTGAACCGCTGCAACTCCGACTGGTCCGGCGGCAAGGTCAGCGCCGGTACGGCACGCGCCAACGCCCTGGTGACCATGTGGAAGCTCCAGGCCATGCGGCACGCGATGGGGGACCGGCCCATCACCGTCAACGGCGGCTTCCGCAGCGTGTCCTGCAACAGCGCTGTCGGCGGGGCCGCCAACAGCCGCCACATGTACGGCCACGCGGCCGACCTCGGTGCGGGCCCCCAGGGCTTCTGCGCCCTCGCCCAGGCGGCGCGCAACCACGGCTTCACCGAGATCCTCGGCCCGGGCTACCCCGGCCACAACGACCACACCCACGTCGCCGGGGGCAGCGGCCGCTTCTGGTCCGCGCCCAGCTGCGGCATCTGAGGCCCAACGCCCCGTCTCCCCCGCCGCCGTCACCCCGCCCGCCCGGCGAGGGTGGCGGCGGCGGTCAGCTTCCGGAGCCCCCGGCGACGGCGATCGTGCCCTGGGCCACCGCGCAGAGGGTTTCCACCCCTTCGGCGTCCACCATCAGCAGATCGCAGCGGCAGACGACCCGCGTACGGCCGGGGCGCACCACCTGGGCCCGCGCGCGCAGCACCTCGCCCCGGGCCGGGCGCAGATAGTCGATGGTGAAGCCGGCCGTCAGAACGGACGGGCCGACCGCCGCGCCCGCCGCGAAGGTGAGGGCGTTGTCCGCCGCGTAACTCAGGACTCCGCCGTGGACGAAGCCGTTCTGCTGGCGCAGCTCGTCCCGTACGTCCAGCTCCAGAACCGCCGCTCCGTCGCCGAAGGCCGTCAGCCGCGCGCCCAACAGAACGCTGAAGGGCTGGGCGTCCAAAACCTGCTGCCCGAAAGCGAGTTGCGAGGCGTGTGCCTCCATACTCCACCTCACCTCTCGTCCTTGGTGCGGTGAGCGTCGCCCTCCGGGCACCGATCCGTCAACATCGTTCCCGCGAGGCCCCGTCGGCACCGGACCACTACTGTCTGCCGCATGGAGAACATGATCCCCCGGGGCCGTTGGCTCGACGACGACATCTTCCGCAAGCTGGTCCGCGAGGTCACTCCGCTCCGCTTCGGCTCCTGGAGCCTGTCGGATTTCGAGCACGCCACCTCGGAGCTGGGCTGGGAACTCCGTGAGCCCAACGAGGTCGTGGGCCAGGTCTGGCGCAGATTCGCTCCCCGGAAGGGGCCCTGGGGCGGCTACGGCACGGTGATCGCCGACGCCTCGGCACCCGATCAGGTGCGCAAACTGAACGTACGCGTCGTCGACATGCCCGCCGAGGACATGGCCTCCGCCGCCGGCCTCGTCCGCGCCGCCTGGTGGGTCATGGAGAAGGAGCTGGGCCCGCCCACGATGTGGGGAGGCGACCTGGGCCCGTGGATGCTGTGGCGCCTCCCCGGCGCCTGCCTCCTCGTGCACACGCACGACGAGGGCGAGGTGAGCCTCGAACTCCTGCCTCCCGACGCGGGCTCCGACGCCGCCGGAAACGGCTGGTCCCGTGGCCGCTGGCGCGCCGCCGAGCAGGCAGACCTGCCGATCGTGCCGCCCGCTTCCGGCGCCACATGGGAGGACGTGGAGAAGCGCCTGTCGGAAACCCTGCGCTCCCTCGACCACGACACCCCGTTCTTCCCCGGCAGGTTCATCCTGCACCTGGGATCCGCCGACGATCCGCAGCGCTTCGTCCAGTGCTGGAGCCAGGATCCGGGTCTCGTCATCGAAGCCACCGGCTATCTGCACCGACCGGACGCGGCCGACCCCGACCGGCTGGCGCGGAACGGCTGGGATGCCGCCCCCTCGGTCTGGCAACGCCGCTTCCCCGACGCCATGCACGAACCCGCGCACGCCTCGACGGCCGCCCGCATGCTCGTCGAGGAACTGCGGCACCTGGGTGTCGGCCCGGCCGAACTCTCCTACGACGGCACCATGACCGGCCGCGGGCGCGGCTTCCACCTCGACCTGCCGGACCTGGGGCTCCCTCGCGTCCACCAGCCCCCCGTCTGAAAGCGGCCGGGGCTCCCCGAACGCCCCCGCGCCGGGGAGCCGCTGCCGGACTCATTGACACCGGGGGGTCCCGCTGTCACCGTCTCGTCTGACGACGGCGGTCGCGGACCTCAAGCCCCACCGGTCCGCCGTACGCACTTCCCACCGCCCCACGCGCCTTCCCCCCGTTCACGCGTCTCCCGCCCCACCTCACCCTCCGCGCCGTCGTCGATTGGGAGCGCTCCCACAGAAGGGCCGCACGCATGAGAAGACTCCTGCGCACGCTCGCCGCATCGGCGTTCGCCTGCCTGCTGCTTTCCCTCGGCGCCGGGCAGCGGGCCGCCGCCTCCCCGACGTCGGCCGACCCGATCGGCATGACCAGCGGCTTCTACGCCGACCCGAACTCGACGCCCGCCGCCTGGGCCGCCGCCAACCCCGGCGACGGGCGGGCCGCCGCCATCCGCGACAACATCGCCTCGCGGCCCATGGCCCGGTGGTTCGGGTCGTGGAGCGGGGACATCGGGACGGCGGTCGGCTCCTACGTAGGCGCCGCCGACGCCGCCGACAAGCTGCCCGTCCTGATCGCGTACAACATCCCCGGCCGCGACGCCTGCGGCGGGCACTCCGGCGGCGGCGCGGGCACCCCGAGCGCGTACCGCACCTGGATCTCCGCGTTCGCCTCGGCCATCGGCTCCCGGCCCGCCCTGGTAGTCATCGAGCCCGACTCCCTGGGCGACTTCAGCTGCCTGAACCAGGCGCAGATCGACGAGCGCAACGGGATGCTCAAGGACGCGCTCGCCCGGTTCGCCGCCCACGCCCCCAACACCTGGACGTACCTGGACGCCGGAAACCCGGCCTGGATCGGCGCGGCCACCATGGCGCAGCACCTCGACGGCGCGGGAGCCCGGCAGGCGCACGGCTTCTCCCTGAACATCTCGAACTACTACGGCACCGGCGAGAACTCCGCGTACGGAAACGCCGTCAACGGATCCCTGTCGGCGTCCTACGGCTATACGAAGCCCTACGTCATCGACACCAGCCGCAACGGCAACGGCTCCAACGGCGCGTGGTGCAACCCGGGCGGACGCAGGACGGGGGCGGTCAGCCAGACGGGCGGCGGGGCCGAGATGCTGCTGTGGCTGAAGACCCCCGGAGAGTCCGACGGCAACTGCGGAGTCGGCGCCGGCTCCGCGGCCGGGCAGTTCCTGCCGGAGGTCGCGTACAAGATGATCTACGGGTACTGAGAGCCGATCCGTCCGGCGACCGAGCATGAGGAGGGAGAACTTCCGGCCATGCGCAGATGATCGTTCCGATGGTCGACGGCGCGACGGATACCGAAGATCCTTCACAGACGGGGCACAAGCACGGCAAGACCTGCACCTCCTGGCCCCTCAAGCACCGAAGCGGAGGGGCGCGAGAGGTCGGCGACGCCCATATGACCGTGCATACGTGTCCATATGAGAGCCAACCCCTTTTCGCCTCCTTATGCGGAGAGTCACCCCCGTGTACACATGATCACGGCGGCCCCGGAACAGCCTGGTGGGACGCCTCAGCCATGTGTATTTGGGGGTACATCCGTCATGCCCGGACCCACCCGCCGTCAGGCCCTCGGGGCCGCCATCGGCGTCGCCGCGGGCGGCGCGCTCGTCGGCGTCACCTCCGCTTCCGCGGACACCGTTGCGACCGGAACCAGAAGCGGAGGCGGCACAGCCGGCCGCACCGGAGAACCCGGCTCCTTCGACGAGGTCTTCAAGGGCCGCCGCATCCAGGGCACGTCCGCCGAGACCCACGCGAGCGCCCACGCCCACGCCGGACACGGCGACGGCTACCGCGTGTTGATCGACGGCCGCGAGCTTCCCGTGATGCAGCACGGGAAGAGCGGCTGGAGCAGCACGATCAACCACTACGAGAGATTCGCGACCCCGCTGGAGGCCGCTCGCACCGCGGTCATCTCGCTCAAGGGCGCCGTCGTCGTTCCGTTCGACCCCACCGCCTGACCCGGGAGCAGCAGCCATGACCGTACGGAAGAACCAGGCGAACCTCACGGCCCCCGAGAAGAAGGCCTTCGTCGACGCGGTACTGGAGGTCAAACGCCTGGGCGTGTACGACGAATTCGTGCTCGCCCACCGCACGCGGTTCTCCATAGACATGAACACCGGCGTGTACGTGGGCCACTTCGGGCCGTCGTTCCTGCCGTGGCACCGCAAGTTCCTCATCGACTTCGAGAACGAACTCCAGAAGGTCGACGCGTCGGTCTCGATCCCCTACTGGGACTGGACCGCCGACAACACGGTCGGCTCCTCGCTCTGGGCCCCGGACTTCCTCGGCGGCACCGGACGCCCCCTGGACGACCAGGTGATGGACGGGCCCTTCGCGCATTCCGGCGGGAAGTGGACGATCAACGTCTCGGTCGACAGCCGCGCCTTCCTCGCCCGCAATCTCGCCTACCGCGTCCCCTCGCTCCCGCCCCGGTCCGATGTCGACGCCGCCCTCGCCATGCCCACCTACGACTCCGCACCCTTCCGTGACGGCTCGACCGGCTTCCGCTCCGCGCTGGAGGGCTCCGCGGGGTACATGAGCATGCACAACCGTGTGCACACCTGGGTCTGGGGCCATATGGAGACGAGCGTCTCCCCGAACGATCCGGTGTTCTGGCTGCACCACGCGTTCGTCGACAAGCTCTGGGCCGACTGGCACGCACTCCACCCGACGAGCGCCGAGTACCTCCCCGCCGGCGGGACGGTCGACGTGATCGACCTGAACGACACCATGCCGCCCTGGTCGAACACGACCCCGCAGAACATGCTGGACCACACGCAGTTCTATACGTACGCCTGATCTCTCGTCACGGCCCCGCCCCGGCCCGCCCGTGATCCGGGCGAGCGGGGCGGTTCCTGCCGGAGGCCGCGCCCGAGGACGATCTGCGGGTATCGAGGCCGGGAACGGCCGACGGGGGCAGCGTGTCCGTGCTGCCCCCGTCATGCCCCGTCACCTCATTCAGCCCACTCGCTCGCCCGCTCCTTCCCCTCCTCCGTGTAGAGCAGCAGGAAGGCGAAGATGCCCGCCAGGCCGGCCAGGACGCAGACGACCTCGGCGACGTCCGTACCGAAGCCCGTCATCAACCCGGCGGAACCGACGACGATGGCCACCGTCTGCCCCAGGACCACCACGATTCCGCCGATCAGGAACAGCGCGACGAGAACGCGGGAGGCGTTCAGACAGATCCTGTACATCCTCGTACTCCTCATCCTGGAATCCATACGGCACCGAGCACCATCAGCACGCCCATCGCGTAGGAGGGCAGCAGGTAGTAGAGCGTCACCGGCACGAAGATCCGCACCGGATTGATCGAAGCGATACCCGCGGCCACGTACAGCGGAGCCGCGCCCGGAGGCGAGCAGCCCTCGGACGAGGCCCACACGATGATGGCGGCGAAGGCGATGTACGGCGGGACGTCGGCCGCCGTCAACGCCGCGAAGGCGACCGGCCCGACGGCCGCGAGGGTGGACGTCGTGTTGAGGGGACCCGCGACGACCACCACGATCAGCCCGACGACGAGCGCCGCGACGACCTGCGGTACGCCCTCCAGGCTCTCCAGGTAGGGCGCGAGCTGTTCGCCGATGCCCAGGGTGTTGAGCACGTTGGAGGCGGCGAAGGCCGAGACCATCGTGACGCCGATCAGCCCGAGTTTCGGGCTGATCTCCGACAGCAGCGTCCACCACGCCCCGGCGCCGCGCGGCAGCGCCCGACGCTCGACGACCAGTCCGGCGAGCAGCATGACCACCGGGAGCCAGACCAGCAGGGGCACGGCGTCGGAGACGTCCAGTCCTCCCAGCCGGTCGCCGATGAGATCGCTGGTCGGCGACGCCGTCAGCACGATGGGCACCGCGATGGCAGCCAGGACGATCAGCGAGGTCCAGCCGGCCGCGAAGGACTGGCGGAGCGGGTGGATGTCCTCCGCCGCCATCGCGCCCACGCCCCGTCGTTTGACGATGACGTAGGCGATGACCAGCCGCATCGCGACCATCCAGGCACCCACGACGAAGATCGTGCCGACCACGTCCTCCGCCCGCAGGACCGGCAGGACGGTCGGCGCCGCGAGCAGGATGAAGAAGGCGCCGCTGAACGGGAAGGTGGCGCCGACGCCCGCGTTGCCGGCGAGGACCAGCGCGGCGGTCTCGCCGCTCGCCCTGGAGCGCTTCATCCAGGGAATGGTGATGGACCCGATGGTGGCCACGATCGCCGCGCCGTTGTGCGCGACGGCGCCGAAGAGACCGGCCGACACCGTCGCCGCGTAGGCGGATCCGCCCTCGCGACGGCCGAACATCGAACTGAGAATGTCGATCATCCGCTGCACGAGCCCCGTTCTCGTCAGCAGTTCGCTGACGAAGACGAAGGCCAGGGCAGCGAAGGTGATCTCCGACGTCAGCCCCTCCACGAGGCTCTCCCACACGACGCGCGGCGCTTCGGTGCCGGCGAACGCGGCACTGACCAGGAAGCCGATGACCATGGCTTCGCCGATATTGCGTTTGACGGCCACGTTCCACACGATGATGGCCCCGATGAAGGCGACCAGTGCGAGTATCGCGTTCATCGACACTCCCTCGGGCAGGCGGGGCGGGGAGCGGTCGGCCGGTCTTCGGCCGCGTACCGCTCAGTCCTGTCGCGGCGCTTCCAGTCCGGCTCTCCGGTAGGCATCTCCCGCCTCCTTCCCGGTGAGGAAGGCGTGCAGCGCACCGGCCCGTTCGCCGGCCCCGACGCCCAGGGCCGCAGAGAGTTCGGTGAAGTGCTGGGCCCCGTCCGGCAGCGGTCCCACCACCTCGGCCTCGGGTACGAACAGCAGCTCGCTCATCTGCTGTACGGCCAGATCGGCGCGGCCGTCGACCACCGCCAGCGCGGTGAACCCCTTCTCCACGACGGTGGCGCGGGCGTTCACCTCATCCGCGATCCCGAGGCGCTCCAGCAGCCCGGCGAAGTGGACCCCGCTGGCCCCGGTGCGGGAGTAGGCGACCGAACGGGCCGAGCGGAGCGTGGCGATCAGTGCGTCGACCGTGTCGATGGCGGGCGGCTCGGCGCCGGGCGGCATGGCCAGGCCGATCCCGACCCGGGCGATGTCGCGCACCGAGGACGGGTCGATCACCCCAGCCCCGCACAGGGCCGGGAACGCCCCGGTCACTCCGACCATGACCTCCGGCCGGGCGCCCTCTTCGATCCTCCGCACCAACACGTTCGTCGGGTCGTACACGGTGTCGACGCCCGTTGCGGTCTTCGCGGTGAATGCCGCGAGAACGTCGTCGTCGAGGGCCTTCTTCACCGCCAGGGCGCTGAAGAGCGACACGGTGTGCGGTATGTCCACGGACATCTTCGTCCTTTCACAAGGGTGGGGCGACGGCTGCCGTCGGGAGAGTGTCCCGGCGCGTCCGTGCGGTTTCCCCGGGATGTTTCGGGGGGGGTGGGTCAGTGGGAGGCAGGGCGCAGCACGGCACGCTGGGCCGTGGTCAGCGGACGCGTGGGGACACCGCGCAGCAGCAGGAAGAGCTTCGCCGTCTCCTCTATCTCCTCGGCCATCTCCAGCGCGCGCCGGAGGTCGGGGGCGGCTGCGACCGGCCCGTGGTTGCTCAGCAGGAGTGCGGCGTGCTCGCGGGCCGACGCTTCGACGGCGTCGGTCGCCCGGTGGTCGCCGGGGGCGAAGTACGGAAGCAGCGCGAGGCTGCCGACGCGCATCGCGTAGTAGGCCGTCAGCGGCGGCAGGACGTCCCGCCGGTCGACCAGGGCCAGGCACGAGACGGCCGCCGCATGCGTGGAGTGGGTGTGCACCACCGCGCCGGCGCCCGGCCGGGCCCGGTACATGGCGGCGTGCAGGAACGCCTCCTTGGACGGTGGGGCGCCGGACACATGGGCTCCGGCGGCATCGATGACGGACAGGTCCTCTGCACGCACGGTGGCCAGGCTCGAACCGGTGGGGGTCACCAGGATGTGGTCGCCGGCGCGCACCGAGACGTTGCCCGTGCTCCCGTGCGTCAGCGAACGGGCGGCGACGGCCCGGGCGGTGGCGACGAGGTGGGCACGTTCGGCTTCGTCGTCCCGCCCGCTCATGTGCGGTCCGCCGGTTCCGCGGAGGACGCGGAGGACGCGGAGGACGCGGAGGACGCGGAGGACGCGGAGGCGTCGAGGAGAAGGCCGGCGTCACCGAAGTTGCCCGACTTGAGCAGCAACGCCAAGGAGTGCTCGCCCAGGGGGTGAATCCACGGCACCCCTCGCGCGGCTTCCGCGCCGACGTGCGCGCCGGTGACTCCGAGAGCGGCGACGACGGCGCCGGAGGTCTCTCCCCCGGCCGCGACCAGTCTGCGCACGCCCCGCTCGACCAGTCCTGTCGCGATGAGCCCCGTCGCCTCCTCCAGCAGGGCCGCGGACCGTTCCACGCCCAGCGCACGCTGTGTCTCGCGCAGCGTTTCCGGGGCTGCCGAGGAGTAGATGACGGGCGCGTCGCCGTTCGGGGGCAGGGTGTCGTACCAGGCGAGGGCAGCTTCGCCGAGCGCCACGGCATTCGGTGTCGCCACCGGGTCGAGACGGTAGCCGGGCCGGCCCGCGTCGGCGAGCACCGCGAGCTGTTCCAGGGTGCGGTAGGAGCAGCTGCCGCTCAGCACTGCGGCCGGTCCGTCCGGCGGGCCCGGGGCGTCGGCGGCCTCCCGCTCGTCGCCGGCCGTATGCCGCCCGGCGCCGGGGATGCGGCCGGTTCGCTCCTCCGCGTACGCGTGCGCCAGGCCGGCGGCCAGTCCCGCGGCGCCCGCGACGAGGGGTGAGTCGAGGGCTGCCCGCCCGAGCGTGCGCAGATCGCTCTCGTCGATGCCGTCGGCCAGCACGTAGCGCGCGCCGCGCGCTCCGGCGGCCCCCAGCGCTTCGCGCACCGCCGCGCCGCCCTCCCGGACTGTTCCGAGTCCGATCAGTGCCACCTTCTCGCGGGTCTGGGCCCGCAGCAGCCTGGGCAGATACGAATCCGTCATGGGGGTGACCGGGTGATCGCGCATGTGCGACTCCCCGAGCAGCACGTCATCCACGAAGAGACAGCCCTGGTACTGGGTCCGCAGGTGCTCGGGCGAACTCGGCGTCAGCGGCACCGTACCGGCGCCCGTCGCCTCGGCCAGCCGGTCCAGGACCGGGCCGATGTTGCCACGCGGGGTGGAGTCGAAGGTCGAGCAGAACTTGAAGTAGATCTGCCCCGCGCCCTGCCCGCGGAGCCAGTCCAGCGCGCCCAGGGACGAGGCGACCGCGTCGGCCGGGGGCGCCATCCGGCTCTTCAACGCGACGACCAGGGCGTCGTGTCCGGGCAGCCGATCCGCGTCGGGCTCAGGCTCCTCCTGCCCCGTACGGTCCGGCGCGCCGAAGAACAGCAGCGTCCGCAGTCCTGCGCGGCGCAGCGCCACGGCGACGTCCGTAGCGCCGGTGAAGTCGTCGGCGATGACCCCGAGCGGTGCCGTGTCGCGGGGCCGGTCCGTCGGGCGGCGAATGTTTCGGCTTCGGGTCACAGCGGCCTCCCGGTGAGGGCGGTGCGCAGGGCGGCGGCCGCGGCGTGCGGACCGGAGACGACGGGCACCCCCAGCGCGGTGGAGAGGAACGCGGCGGCGGGCGCCAGGGAGAACTGGGCGAGCAGGACCGTGTCCGCGTCGGTGACGTGCGGCAGGCACGCGTCCCGCAGCGCGTCGCGGAGCGTGGAGAGGTCGCCCTGGCGGGCCGCGTCGAACGCGTCGGGTGCGACCACTCCGACCGGCTCCGTCGCCGGTCCGGCCGCGGCGGCGACAACGGAGAAGCGCTTCAGCGAGTCCCGCATCGCGGCCTCGAACGAGGCGAGCACGAGCACCCGGCCCCGGCCCTCGGAGAGCGCCAGGGCCTGTTCGAAGGCAGCGGCATCGGGGGCCAGGAGCGGGACCGGCGTCTCGACCGCCTCGGCGACCGAGCCGTAGAGCGAGCAGGTCAGCAGCACTCCGTCGGCCCCACCGGCCAGGGCGTGGCCGATCAGCCGGGCCATCCGGTCCACGAGGGCCGGAGACAGCGGGCCGTCCTCCGGCGCGTCGTCGAGCAGCCGGTCGTCCAGCAGGTTCCAGGGCTCGGCCCCCGGGAACTCCGCGGCCAGTCCCGCGACCGCCGGGGCGATGGCGGTGGGTGTGGCACTGATCAGCGCGATCCTCGGTGCGCGGGCACGCCCCGCCGCTACCCCGCTCATCGGTGCGCCTCCGCCGGTGACGCCGCTGCTCCGGTGTGCCGGACGACCCAGGAAAGACCGTTCACCGTGCCGTTCGCCGGGCGGTACTCACAGCCGATCCAGCCCTGGTACGAGGCATCCAGGAGGGTACCGAAGACACGCTGCCAGGAGATCTCGCCGCTGCCGGGCTCCGTCCGTTCCGGCGGGTCGGCGATCTGCAGGTGGCGGACCCGGGGCAGGTGCTCGCGCAGGGTCGTGACGAGGTCGCCCTCCTGGACCTGTACGTGGTAGAGGTCCAGGAGCAGTCCGATCCCGTCCCCGCCGAGGGCTTCCACGACAGCTGCGGCCCGCGCCTGGGTGTCCAGCAGGAACCCGGGCACGTCACGGCAGTTCTGTGCCTCCAGGACCAGGCACACCCCCGTGCCCCGGGCTCGTTCGACGGCCCAGGTCAGGTTGGTGACGAACGTGGCGAAGGCCCGGTCGTGGCTGACGTCGGGCGGCCGGATGCCGCCCAGCACGTGCAGGAAGTCGCTGCCCAGCTCGGCCGCGTAGTCGAGGCCGCGCTCCAGGTCCCCGCGGAACTCGGCGGCCCGGCCGGGAAGACAGGCAACGCCCGCCCGCTCGGGCGAACCGGGCTCGCCCATCGGTGCGTTGATCAGTACTTGGTGGAGACCCGCGTCGTCGAGGCGTCGGCGCAGGCGGGTTGCCGGGTACGGGTAGGGGTCGGCGTACTCGACGCCGGTGAAGCCGGCCGCGGCGGCGGCGTCGAACCGTTCCTCGAAGGGGACTTCGGTGAACAGCCACTTGAGGTTGGCGTCGAAGCGCAGCCCGTTCGGCGCCCGCATCAGCGTGCTCCCGTGCCGACGGCGACACTCACGCTGTCGGGGTTGACCAGGTGGTCCGGGATGCGCCCGGCGAGCAGCTCGACCACCTGCCGGGCGGCCATCGCGCCGGACCTGGCACGGGCCTCGATGGTGGCGGCGGCGATGTGCGCGGTCACGATGACGCTGTCGAGCCCGCGCAGCCTGCTGTCGGCGGGCAGCGGTTCGTGCTCGGTCACGTCCAGCGCGGCGCCCGCCAACCGGCCCGCCCGGACCGCGTCGGCCAGTGCGTCCTCGTCCACGACTCCGCCCCGGGAGGTGTTGATCAGATACGCGTCGGGCTTCATACGGCGCAGGGCGACCGCGTCGATCAGGTGCCGGGTGGTCGCGTCCAGGGAGATGTGCAGGGTGAGGAAGTCCGCCTCGGTCAGCACGTCGTCGAGGGACCGCGCCTCGACCCCGGTCTCCTTCAGGAAGTCCTCGTCCAGCCAGGGGTCATGGGCGACCACCCGCATTCCGAGGGCGAGTGCCGCACGGGCGACGGTCCGGCCGATGGAGCCGAGGCCGACGATCCCGAGCGTGGTGCCGTGCAGCTCCCGGCCGCTCTCCTGTGTCCAGCCGCCCTCCCGCACCGCGGTGAGGTTCTGCGGAATGCGCCGGGCGCAGTTCAGCATCAGCGCCAGGACGTGTTCGGCGACGGATATGCGGTTGGTCCCCGGGGTGATGGTGACCGCGACGCCGCGCCGGGTCGCCGCCGCGACGTCGATGTTGTCGTGGCCGACGCCGCAGCGGCTGAGGATCCTCAGTCCGGGTGCCGCTTCGATGACCTCCGCGGAGAAGGGGTCGGTACCGGCGACGACACCTGCCACGTCGGCGACGCATTCCGCCAGCGAGGCACCGGTGGCCTCCCGGTCGGCGCGCCGGGCGAAGACCGTTTCCAGGCCGGCGTCCCGGAGGATGCGGTCGACCGGGCCGCCGGGTTCGAGGTAAGGCGTTGTCACGAGTACACGGGGCGCACGTTCTTCGGAGGGCTGCGTCATGGGGATCCTCTGCGTTCTGCTGTGGCGCACAACCAATGAGATCGCGACTATAGTATACGATTCTAAGCAACGCTATAGCATTTACTTGAACAGGTGATCGAGAAGGAGGGGTCGCGCTACCATCGGGCGACGAAGGAGACCTTGCATGCCTACGCGCCCGTCCGAGCGGCAACCATTGGCCGATCAGATGTACGAAGTGCTGCTCGGACAGTTCATGGACGGACTGTGGTCACCGGGCCGGCCGCTCAATATCGGCGCCCTGTCCCGCGAGCTGAACGTCAGCCAGACCCCTCTGCGTGAGGCGCTCGCCCGGCTCGAGCACACCGGCCTGGTGCGTCGCGAGGCGCTCAAGGGTTACCGGGTGGCACCACTGTTCAGCGAGACCGAGCTGATCAAACTGATGGACGCCCGGCTGGTGCTGGAGCCGACCCTCACCTACGAGGCGGGCCGCCGGACCACCCCCGAGTTCCTCCAGGACGTCGCCGGCAGCATCGAGGAGTTGCGGCGCTGCGCGACAGGGGACGGCTCGACGTCACTGCGCGCCTATCTGTCGGCGGACGAACGCTTCCACTTCCTGATCGCCCGGCAGTCGGCCAACCCCTTCCTGGAGTCGGCGTACCGTTCGCTGAGCGGCCACGTCCAGCGCTTCCGGCTCTTCACCGAGCTCGGATCGTCCGACGCGGAGTCACCCGCCCGCGATCACGCGGCCGTCCACGACGCCCTGGTCGCGGGCGATGCCGAGGGGGCCGCCGACCGGATGCGGGAACACATCGAGAACGCGAAGGCGCGTGCGCTGAAGGACCGCCAGGCCGTGGCGAACGACTGACCCGGCCCGTTACGGCCTCCACCTCACGGATCAGCGGTTCCGGGCCCCGTCCGTGATCCGGTCGAGCCCGTAGAGGTCGGCGACGCACCCTCCGGGCCAGTACCGGCGCCCACCTGCGCTGAACGGCTCCAGCATGTCACTGATCACCAGGCGCTCGTACGGCATGACCCGCCTCCCGGCCTCCGCCCCCTCGCGCAGCCGGCGGTCCTGGGCGTCCCACTTCTCGGCCCGGGCCCGCATCGCGGTCTCCAGGTCGGTGAGCGCCACGGCCGGGCCGACGCAGACCAGGACGCAGAGCGCGGCGCACACCGCCTTGGCCGGGGCGGTGCGGCGGGTGAGGCTGCGCAGGCCGAGGCCCAGCAGGGCGCCCGCGCCGACGAGCAGGATCACGTACAGCAGGAGGTAGTCGTTCCACAGCCGGTTGGCGCTCGGGTCGCTCACCCGGTCGCCGAACACCGGGTAGGCGATGACCGTGCAGAGGTAGCCGGAGACGAGGAGCGCGAGCACCCCGGCGGCGGTGAGCAGGGGCCAGTGCGCGGGCGGGCGGGGCGGCGTCCCGTCCGCCCGCCGGCACAGCAGCCCCAGCAGTGCGCCCGCCGCGACCGCGCCGGCGTACTGCCAGGTCGTGGCCACGGTGACGGCGATCTCGGCGAACGCGCGCAGCGACGCGGTGAGGGAGTCGGGGGCGAGCAGGGAGGTGGTCTCCGCGCCGAACCGCTCCCTTCGGCGCATGGAGCCGGGTGAGGTGATGAGGACGACGGCCCCGGCCGCCGTCCCGGCGATTCCCGCCGCGCACCACCGCCGGACGAACCTCCGGTCGGAGGCGGGGACGACCCGGCCGGACAGCGGGAGCGCGGTCAGGAGCACCACGACGACGACGATCGCCGTCTCCTCGGACAGCGTGGCGAGGAAGGCGCCCATGAGCGCCGCGACGGCGAGGGCGAACGCCCGCCCCCGGCGGGAGCGGGTGAGCAGGAACGGGATCAGCGCGGCGCACGCCAGGACGGGCGGCAGCGTGTGCGAGACGGAGGCGGCGGGCCAGAGATACGTCTTGTACGTGTTCGGCGTGACGAACAGGAAGAGCGCGGCGGTCAGCGCCGCGAGCAGGAGCGGCACCCCGCGCGGGGTACGCAGCCGGGCCCGACGCAGTGCCAGGACGGCCACCGCCCAGAGGGCCGCGAGCACCAGGACCGCGCTGACCAGGGGGTACCACTGGTGTCCCGCGACCTGGAACTTCGCGTACGCGCCGACCAGGAGCGCGTTGGCGACCCGCCCGTTGTCGTCGAGGTAGAACGTCCCGACGAGGCCGGTGATGCCGTCGTCCCGGACTGCGGGCAGGAAGCACCAGTCGTCCGCCCCGGGCCTCACCCACCGCCCGAACCAGGAGGCGGCGGCGAGCAGGGCGAGGGGCGGGAGCGCGAGGGCGCTCACCCAGAGGGCGGTCCGGGGCCGGTCCGAGGGGCCCTCGGCCGGGTCCGACGTCTCCTCGCCCCTCCGCAGTCCCTCCGGGGCGGCGGTCACGGGAACGTCGTCGGGCATCGCGGACGTCACCTCTCCCGGGACGAGCGGGTGGGCAGCGGTTCGGGCGCCGGAAGGCCGGACAGCGGTTCGGCCCGCGGCACGGCGTCGGCGGCCTTGGTCCGGCCCGAGGTGATCGCCCACCGGGCCAACAGGAACGAGACCGGGGTGACGAGGACGCCCGCTGCCAGCGCGGCGAGGTTCTTGTCCATCCCGAGGCCGCTCACCGCCCCGTAGAGCAGCGCTCCGGACGCCACCAGGTTGACCAGGCTGGAGAGGGGATAACGGACGAACGCGTGCCAGGTCGGCCTCGTCCGGCAGGTGACGTAGGAGTTGAGCAGGAACGAGCACACGATGCTGACCGCGAAGCCGATGACGTGGGCGGTCAGGTAGGGGATCCAGCGGTTCAGCGAGGCGTAGACACCGAGGTAGACGGCGGTGTTCACGCAGCCGATGAGGAGGAAGCTGCCGAACTGGCGGACGGTACGGGACCGGCCGGGAACGCCGGTCCCGGAGGCCGGGGCGGGGGCCGGGGCGGGGGCGGAAGCTCCGGTCGCGGGGGCTCCGGTCGCAGGGACCGAGACGGGGGCTCCGGTCGCGGGGGCCGGAGGAAGGGTGGCGGTCGCGGGGGCCGGGGCCGTGGTGGCGGCGCGTTCGCCCGGACCTGCGGTGAGTGGCGGGCGCGGCGGCGGGCCGTGCGGCAGCGCCCGCCGGGTCCCGTCGGTCTCCCGCACGACGTAGGGCGGCCGGTGTTTCGCCTCGTGGTAGATGCGGCCCACGTACTCGCCGATGACCCCGAGCGTCACCAACTGGATGCCGCTGAGGGCGACGACGGCGGTGAGGAGGGTGGCGTAACCGGGGGTGTCCGCGCCGTGCAGGACGACGCCCACGACGGTCCACAGGGCGTAGACCAGGGCCGAGACGAAGACCCAGAAGCCGGTGTAGATCGCGAGGCGGAGCGGCCGGTTGTTGAAGGAGAGCAGTCCGTCGATGCCGTAGTTCAGCAGCCGTTTGCTGCCCCATTTCGACCGGCCCGCCACCCGCTCACTGTTGCGGTAGCGGAAGGTGACCGTGTCGAAGCCGATCCAGGAGAAGATCCCCTTGGAGAAGCGGTTGCTCTCGGGAAGGGACAGGACGCTCTCCACGGCCCGCCTCGACAGCAGCCGGAAGTCCCCCGACCCGTCGATGAGCTCCACGTCCATGCAGCGGCGGACGAGCGCGTAGTAGGTGTGGCTGAGGGTGGTGCGGAGCATGCCCTCGCCCGCGCGGTCGCGGCGCGGGATGACCTGGTCGTAGCCGTGCCGGTGCAGTTCCAGCATGCGGGGGATCAGCTCGGGCGGGTGCTGGAGGTCGGCGTCCATGATCACCACAGCCGCTCCCCGCGACATGCGGAGGCCGGCGAGCATGGCCGCCTCCTTGCCGAAGTTGCGGCTGAAG
Organism: Streptomyces sp. NPDC102283; assembly: GCF_044766265.1. NCBI lineage: Bacteria > Bacillati > Actinomycetota > Actinomycetes > Kitasatosporales > Streptomycetaceae > Streptomyces > Streptomyces sp. NPDC102283. The sequence goes on along the minus strand of NZ_JBIWLQ010000001.1, from coordinate 875,109 downwards.
GCGGTGTAGTGGACCCGTGGGTCGCGCGCGGCGAGGGCGCTCAGCAGGAGGCGGGTCCGGTCCCGGCTGCCGTCGTCCACGTAACAGATCTCGCAGCCGTCCCCGAGGGGGTCCAGGACGCCGACCAGGGCGGCGTGGAAGGCCTCGATCACCTCGGCCTCGTCGAAACACGGCACGACGACCGACAACTGAAGGCCAGTCACACGCCACCTCCGGACTTCGGCCCCATCGTGGGTGCCGGGCCTCACCGGCGCGGCACCGTCGGCCTCCGGCACCGGGCCCCGGAACGCGCCACGTCCGCCCCATCTGACGACGGGCGGCGGCCTCCGCCTCCGCGCACACGCGCGGGGGCTGCTCTTTCCCGCGCCCTTTCATGCGAACAGCCGACGCGGGTCGGCAGAACGCCGGGTCGCGAGGGCGAAAAGGCACACATAGCCTCGCAAAGGTGATATCTCCTCGATCGCCACGAGCTCGATCCCCACGAGCTCGGAGCACCGCACCCGGCAGGGCCCGGCTCCCGGACCGGGCCCTGCTCCCCGGCCGGTCCGTCGGGCCTGGCACCGGCCTGCTCGCCGGTCCTCTCGCCGGCCTCCTCGCCGTGCTGTCCGCCGTGTGCTGGCTGGTGCTCCCCGCCGCCGCGACCGCACACGCCGACGACCCCGTCGAGCTGTCCCGGGACGGGCAGATCACCGACCGGGTGGGGGCGCTGGGCGACCGGACGGGGCAGGTGGAGGACGCACTCGACCGGTTGTACGCCGACGAGCGCGTCCAGCTCTTCGTGGTGTACGTACGCGATTTCTCCGGCCGCTCCGGACAGACCTGGAGCGACGAGACCGCCAACCGCAACGGCCTCGGCCAGGACGACGTGCTGCTCTCCGTGGCCACCCACGACCGGCAGTACGCCTACTCCGTCGACGCCGGCTCCCCGCTCACCGACGAGCAGCTGCGGGACGTGGCGGGCACCGCGATCGAACCCGCGCTGCGCGAGAACGACTGGGCGGGGGCCGCGATCGGCGCGGCCGACGGCTACGGCTCCGTACTGGCCGGACGCCCGGTGACCGCCCCCGCGATCACCCCGGGGCCCGCCGACCCCGGAACGGGCGGCTCCGGCTCCACCGGCGCCCGCGACTTCATCCTTCCGGTGGCCGTCGTGGTGGGCGTGGTCGCGGTCGGGGCCTACGCGTACGCCCGGCGCAGACGGCGCACGACGACCCGCACCACCCCGGCGGCCACCGGCTGGGGCCGGGGCGCGGGGGCGGGCGGTGCGCCGGAGCCGCCGACGCCGCTGCCGGAGCTGGACGGGCAGGCCAAGGAGGTGCTGGTGGACACCGACGACGCGGTGCGCACCAGTGAGGAGGAACTCGGCTTCGCCACGGCGCAGTTCGGTGAGGAGGCGGCGAAGCCCTTCACCGAGGCGGTCGCGCGGGCGAAGGACGAGCTGACGCGGTCGTTCCGGTTGCGTCAGCAGCTCGACGACGCCTTCCCGGAGGACGACGCGACCCGCCGCCGGATGCTGGAGGAGATCCTGCGGCGGTGCGCGACCGCGAACGAGGGCCTGGACACCGTCTCCGAGGACTTCGACCGGCTGCGCGCCCTGGAACGCGAAGCGCCGCAGGCCCTGGCCGCCGTGGGCGCCACGCACCGCGACCTGGCCGGACGGGTCGCGGCGGCCGAAGCGGGCGTCACCGGGCTGCGCGAGCGGTACGGGGAGGGCGCCGCCGCGCCCGTGGCGGCCGACGTCGAGCAGGCGAAGGACCGGCTCGTCTTCGCGGCCTCGGCCGTGGAGCAGGCCCGTACGGCGGTCGAGGGCGGCGAGAACTCCCGGGCCGCGGTGTACATCCGGGGAGCCGAGGGTGCGGTGGGCCAGGCGGGCACGCTGCTGGACTCGGTGGACCGGCGGGCGGCGGAGCTGGGCGAGGCCGCGCGGAAGCTGCCCGCCGCGCTGACCGAGACGGAGACCGACCTCGCGGACGCGGGCGGGCTGCTCGAAGGAACCGCCGAGGGCACCTCGACCGCCGATCTGCGCGGCCGGATCGCCCGCGCCGAGGCCGTGCTCGGCGATGTGCGGGCCGCGACGGCAGCGGGACCGTACGACCCGATCGACGCGCTGCGCCGGGTGGAGGAGGCGGACGCGGCCCTGGACGAGGCGCTGGCGGGGGCCCGGGACCAGGAGCGGGGCGAGGCGAAGGCCCGCTCCCTCCTCGATCAGGCGATGCTCACCGCCCGGTCCGCGATCGGGGCGGCGGCCGACTACGTCACGACCCACCGGGGTGCGGTCGGCAGCCAGGCCCGTACCCGGCTCGCGGAGGCGCAGCGGCGGTGGGAGCGGGCCCGGGAGCTGTCGGCCGCGGACGCCCAGGGAGCGCTGGCCGAGGCGCGGCAGGCGGACGCGCTGGCCGGGCAGGCGCTGAGCCTGGCCGAGCAGGACGTCCGGGGCTTCGGCTCCATACAGGGTCCCGGCTCCATACAGGGCGGGGGCGTGGGCGGGGCGGTGCTCGGCGGCATCATCCTCGGCGGGCTGTTCGGGGGCGGCGGCCGGGGCGGGGGCATGGGCGGCGGCTTCGGTGGAGGGTTCGGGGGCGGCCGGTCCGGCGGCTTCGGGGGCGGGCCGGGCAGCTTCGGAGGGGGCGGAACACGGGGTCGCCGGGGCGGTGGCGGCCGCTTCTGAACGACCGGCAGGGCAGGACACCCCCGCACGAACGTATCGACTTCCAAGGAGCCATCCCATGAGCAAGCAGACCATCCTCGGCCGCGTCACCCAGCTCGCGAAGGCCAACGTCAATGCCCTCATCGATCAGGCCGAGGACCCGCAGAAGATGCTGGACCAGCTGATCCGGGACTACACGAACAACATCGCGGAGGCCGAGCAGGCGGTCGCGACCACCATCGGCAACCTCCGGCTGATGGAGCAGGACCACAAGGAGGACGTCGAGGCGGCGGCCGAGTGGGGCGGGAAGGCGCTGGCCGCCAGCCGGAAGGCCGACGAGCTGCGCGGGGCCGGGTCGGTCGCGGAGGCCGACAAGTTCGACAACCTGGCGAAGGTCGCGCTGGGCCGCCAGCTCCAGTCCGAGCAGGAGGCGAAGACGGCCGGGCCGACGATCGCCTCGCAGAGCGAGGTGGTGGAGAAGCTGAAGTCGGGGCTCGACCAGATGAAGGCCAAGCTCTCCCAGCTGAAGGCCAAGCGCGACGAGCTGGTGGCGCGTTCGAAGTCCGCGCAGGCGCAGAACCGGATGATGGACGCCGTGAAGAGCATCGACGTCCTGGACCCGACGAGCGAGCTGAGCCGCTTCGAGGACAAGGTGCGGCGCGAGGAGGCGAAGGCGCTGGGCAAGCAGGAGCTGGCGGCCTCCTCGCTGGACGCCCAGTTCGAGGAGTTGGACAGCCTGGGCGACAGCGCGGAGGTCGAGGCCCGGCTGGCGGCCCTGAAGACGGGCGCGTGACGCGGAGTGCGCCGGGAGAGGCCGCGGGCCCCTGGCGGACGGTCGGGGCCGGTGCCCTGAAGGACAGCCCGGGGTTCAGTACATGCTCAGGAGCTGCTCCACGGAGAGCTCGGCGGCCGGGGCCCCGTCCGGCAGGGCCAGTTCGAACCAGACGGTCTTGCCGCGCGGGGTGCGGCGCGACCCCCAGGCGGCGCTGAGCAGGCCGACCAGCTGGAGGCCGCGGCCGCCCTCGTCGGTGTCGCGGGCGCGGCGGCGGCGCGGCTGGACGAGGCCGGCGTCCCACACCTCGCAGACCAGGGTGCGGTCGCGCAGCAGCCGGAGCCGGATCTCGCCCTCGCCGTAGCGCAGGGCGTTGGTGACCAGTTCGCTGACGAGGAGTTCGGTGGTGTCGACCAGGTCGTCGAGGTCCCAGGCGACCAGCTGTGAGCGGGCCAGCTCACGGGCGCGCCCCACGGAGCGGGGTTCGCGCGGCAGCGTCCAGTCCCCGACCGCCTCCTCGGGGAGCCCCTGGATGCGGGCCATCAGCAGGGCGATGTCGTCCTCGCCGTGCCGGGTGTCGAGGGTGCTGAGGACGTGGTCGCAGGCGTCCTCCAGCTCCATCTGCGGACCGGTGAGGACGGCCCGCAGTGCGTCCAGGCCCTCGTCCAGCGGATGGTCGCGGGACTCCACGAGGCCGTCGGTGTAGAGGGTGAGCAGGGCGTTCTCCGACAGCTCGACCTCGACCTCCTCGAACGGCTCGCCGCCGACACCCAGCGGCATGCCCGGCGGTACGTCGATGAGCCGGGCGGGCATGCCGGGCTCGACGACGGCCGGGGGGAGGTGCCCGGCGTTGGCGAACGTGCATCGCCGGGTGACCGGGTCGTAGACCGCGTACACGCAGGTCGCGAGATACACCTCGGAGAGGTCCGCCTCGCGGGACTTCTGCGCGGCGCGGGAGGGCCACTGCGCTCCCCCGCTGCCGCCGAGGCCCTCGCTGCGCTCGCCGCCGCCCGGGGAGCCGAGGCCGCGGGCGACCTCGTCGAGGGCGGAGAGCACTTCGGCGGGCTCCAGGTCGAGGAGGGCCAGGGTCCGCACGGCGGTGCGCAGTTCGCCCATGGCGACGGCGGCGCGCAGGCCGCGGCCCATGACGTCGCCGACGACGAGGGCGGTGCGGTGGCCGGGCAGCTCGATCACGTCGAACCAGTCGCCGCCGACCTCGGTGGCGGTGTTGCCCGGCAGATAGCGGCAGGCGATGTCGAGTCCGGCGGCCTCGGGGTCGCCGGGGGGCAGGAGGCTGCGCTGGAGGATCAGGGCGCGTTCGTGCTCGCGGCGGTAGAGGCGGGCGTTGTCGATGCAGACGGCGGCGCGGGCGGCCAGTTCGGTGGCCAGCGCCCGGTCGCGCTCCCCGAACGGCTCGCTGCCCTTCGTACGGGAGAACTGGACGAGGCCGACGACCGTGTCGTGCGCGACCATCGGCACGGCGAGCGTCGACTGCACGAAGCCCATCTCGTCGCCGGGGACGTCCTCGACCCGGCCGGAGCGCAGCGCCGTGGCGCAGGGCGAGCCGAACGGGAAGCGGTGGACGGAGCCGAGCGCGGGCGGCAGGTCGTCCGGGCCCGGGGGCCCGCTGCCCGCCGCGGCGGTGGGCAGGGCGTCGGCGACCGCGCTGGCGTGGGCCACCCGGCGCAGCTCGGCCGAGCCACCGGCGGAATCACGGTGGGCGGGCGCCCAACTGCCGGGAGCGGCCTCCTCGCCGGTGAGCAGCCCCTGGTAGAGGTCGACGGTGGCGAGGTCGCAGAAGCCGGGGACCGCCACGTCGAGGAGTTCGCGGGCGGTGGTCTCCAGGTCCAGGGAATTGCCGATGCGGGCGCTGGCCTCGTTGAGGAGGGCGAGGTTGCGGCGGGCGCTGGCCGCCTCTCGGGCGGCGATGTGCCGCCGGGTGACGTCGGTGGCGAGGCCGGCGACGCCGACGGGGCGGCCGGCCCCGCTGTGCACCCGGTAGAGGTTCATGGACCAGTGCCGGCGCTGGGTGCCGCCCGGGGCGGGGCCGACGAGCTGGAGGTCGGTGACCGACTCCCCGGTCTCCAGGACCCGTTTCAGGGTGGCGGACAGCCGGTCGGCCTCGGCCCGCGGCAGATAGTCCTCCACCGTGCGGCCGCGGTGGTCGTCGGCCGCGCCGCCGAAGACCGTGGCGAAGCGCTGGTTGGCCCGGACGACGGCGAAGTCCGTGCCGAACAGCACGAAGCCGAAAGGAGATTGGCCGAATATGGCCTGCGAGGCGGCGAGGTCCGTCTCGATGCGCCGCAGGGCCCGGACGTCCACGACGATACAGAGCGCGGCCCGCTCGCCCCGGCCCGTCAGACTCGGCATCACATAGACCTCGGCGACGCCGTGCGCCCCGCCCTCGCCCGGCATCCGGAACGGGACGAGGCCCGTCCACTCCTTGCCGTCGAGGATCTCGCCGACCCGTCGATGACCGTCCGAGCGCAGCTCGGCGGGCATGAAGGCCTCCACCGGGTCACGGCCCACCGCCTCGGTCGAGGACATGCCGAACAGACCGGCGGCCCGGCTGCTCCACTGCTCGATCAGACCGTCGGGGCCGATCGAGAAGGAGGCGACCCTGATGTAGTCATAGATCGAGCCGGGCGGACTGCTCTGCCACACGACGTCGCCCGTGGTCCCGACGACCTCACCGACCTCACCCGTTGTCCCAGGTATTTCGCTCACGCGACCGTCCCCTCCAGCTCACACACCGGACCGGTCCTGCCCGCAGTATTCAGCACTACGGCCCCGACCGACACGGCGTTCACGATCACAGCAAGGTCTCAGTCCCTTTCAGCCAGGTTCTGCCCGACCTCTGGTGATCGCTGTGCGTCCCTCCACTCTCCTAACCAGGGAGAGCCAGCTCGAACCACACCGTCTTGCCACTCTTTCCGCGACGGGTCCCCCAGCGACGTGCGGAACAGGCCACGAGCTGGAGCCCCCGGCCGCCCTCGTCCTCGGGTCCCGCACTGCGTTCGGTGGGTGGATCCGGAAGCGGATCGGAGACTTCCACCAGCAGTACCGGGGCGGCGGGAGGGCGATCGGCGAACGGAAGATCCCCGTCCGCGTGCGACTGGACCAGGCGTACGCCGATGGGTCCGGAGGCGTACCGGAGGGAGTTGGTCACCAGCTCGCTGACGAGCAGGACCGCCAGGTCACCCACCGCCGCGTCGAGGCCCCAGGAACCCAGCGCACCCCGGACGGCGTGCCGGGCGCTCCGCACGGAACCGGGTTCGGCGGGGAAGGCCCACTCGGCGCAGTCGCCTTCGGTATCGATCACGCCGATCACTTCCCAGGGACGACCACGAGCACACCCCTTGTGCAAATGGGTACTAAACAGCCCATACCCACGATTTGTTGCCCACTACCGCGCAACCCGGCGTTTGACGCAGACGGGCGTACGCGCACCACGACGGGAGGTCACGGCCGGAGATCAGGGCCAGGGGTCACGGCCGGAGGTCACGGCCGGAGGTCAGCCCAGCGCGCCCGCCGCCCTGAGGTCGTCGAAGAGCAACTGGTCCACGGGCGGCACGAGGGCCCGGTCGGCGAAGGAGAACCACGCCATCTCCTCGATCTCGCTGCTCGCGGCGAGCGTGCCGCGGTAGTCGCCGTAGTAGCAGCTCATCCGCACGACGGCGGCGTCGGGCCGGTCGTCCACGGGGGCCTCGTACGTCCCGGCGTGGACGACGGTCTCCCGGATCAGGCCGACCGTCAACTCCTCCTCGATCTCCCGCAGGAGCGTCTGCAGATCGGTCTCCGCGCCCTCGCGCTTGCCGCCCGGGATGTAGAAGACGTCCTTGCCCCGGGGCCGCGCGCAGAGGATCCTGCCGCCCTCGATCCGCACCCACGCCACCGTGTCGATCAGCACCGCCACCACTCCGCCCCGCTCGCCGCACCTCCGGCGGCTTCCGCGCCCCCGGTCCGGGCCGGACCCTACCGCCCGGACCGCCGACCCACGGAACGCGGGACGGAGGAAGCGGGCGGAGTCGGCGGGAGGCAGGAGGCAGGGGGCAGGAGGCCGGGGGCAGGAGGCAGGGGCGAGGGTGCACCACGAGGGCGCACGGCGCACGCGGGCGTGAGGGTGCCCGGGAAGGACCGTGGAGCTCCGGGGAGGCGGAACGGCCTCCCGGGCCCCCACAGGGCCGTCCGCAGCGTCAGGGCCCGGTGCCCTGACCCACACGCTCCACCCGGTAGACCTGGTGGCGATGGCGGTCGTCGAGGCCGTCGGCGACCTTCTGCGCCTCGGCCTGCGTGGCGTACCTGCCCACGCGGTAGCGGTTACCGCCGTCGTCCTGCCGTATCACCTGCCAAGGGAGCACCGCGCCGCTGTCGCTCATCGTGTCGCTCCCCCGCATATCGCCCCTCTTCCCACCGGCGTGCACGTCTCTAAGGATCCCCAGGAAACCGCAGTACGCATATGCCCGAGCGTACGCCTGACCTTCACTCAGTGCAGGCGGGTTTGCACAAAGAGATACACATCCGGCCATCACGAAAGGGGCGCACCCGCAGAATGCGCCCCCTCGTGACCCAACAGCCCCGGCCGACAGGCTTCATCGGCGCCGCCCGGCCCCCTCAGCCGGCACGACGGGGCGTCACCTCACCTCATCTCACCGGGAGGTGGTACGCGACCCGGTACCGGTCCGCCGGCACCACCACGTCGGCCGTCTCCACGGCCCGGCCCGAGGCGTAGTACGTACGCCCGATGACGATGACCACATGGCCGGGCACACCGCCGAGCGCCAGGAGCTCCTCCGCCAGCCCCGGGCGCGCGCCGACCTCCTCGGCGACGTTGTCCACGACGACGTCGATCGCGGCCATCCGGTCGACCACCCCACAGCCGCCCAACGGACCTTCCTCCGGCAGCATCACCGGCGTCCGGCCCGTGACGGCGAGCGGCTCCCAGGAGGTGGAGAGCATGACCGGCTCGCCCGCCTCCCGGAAGACGTAGTGCGTACGCATCACGCGGTCACCCGGTTCGATACCCAGCCGCTCGGCGATCTCGGGGTTCGCCCCCTCCTGCTCACTGCGGGACTCCCAGGTCCCGCGCACCCCCTCCGCCGTCTGCTCCTGCCGGAACGGACTGGCCCCCTTGTCCGGCCGATTGCCGGAGCGGGCGATCATGCGGGGCACGGGACGCTCGCGCACATAGGTGCCGGAGCCGGATCGCCCCTCGACCAGCCCCTCCGCCATCAGGACCTTTCGCGCCTCCAGGGCGACGGTGTCCGAGACCCCGTACTCCTCCCGGATGCGGGCCTGCGACGGCAGGCGGGTATGGGGCGGCAGCGCGCCGTTGACGATCTTCTCCCTGAGATCGCTCGCCACGCGCAGATAGGCGGGCTGCTCACCGAAAGTCACAGGCCACTCCCAACAGGTTGACAGTCTGCGACAGCCTGACAACCGTGGGTTGTGCACCGCAAGCATAGGCCAGAGTTTCACTCAATGTGATGATCCTGTGACGGAGTACGCATACCTCGAACGTGTGCGCCAGACCAGTCCCGGACGTTCTCCGACTCCAATCTGCCCAGCGCCGGACCGGCCGACACGGCCACACCGGCACCGCCGCCGAAGTCCGGCAACTCCCGGACTCTTGACCATTTTTGGTCCAGACCAATACCTTCCTGTGCACAGCACGGCTCCCGCACTTCCCTCCGCCTTCCTTCCGTTTCCCTTCCGCACCGGATCACGCACAGGAACGAGCCTCATGCGCCGAAGAAACCTGTCCCGAATGACCACCGCCGGCGTCGCCCTGGCCCTGCTGGGGGGCATCGCGCCCGCCGCCACGGCCAGCGCCGACCACGACCGGAGCAACGGCGGCGACCGCGACAAGGGCCACCACCGCCCCGCGTACAAGAGCGTCGGCTACTTCACCCAATGGGGGATCTACGGACGCGACTTCCAGGTCAAGGACCTGGACACCAGCGGGGCCGCGGCCAAGCTGACCCACATCAACTACGCCTTCGGCAACGTCAACGCCGAGGGCAAGTGCTTCACCGGCAACATCCCCGGCCAGGCGGACGCCTGGGCCGACTACGGCCGTCCGCTCGACGCGGCGGGATCGGTGGACGGCGTCGCCGACACCGACGCCCAGCCGCTCGCGGGCAACTTCAACCAGCTGCGCGAGCTGAAGGCCAAGCACCCCGGCCTCAAGGTCATGATCTCGCTGGGCGGCTGGAGCTACTCCACCCACTTCTCCGACGCGGTCCGCACCGCGGCCTCGCGCAAGGCCCTCGTCGCCTCCTGCGTCGACCTGTACATCAAGGGCGACCTCCCGGTGGACGGGGCCCGCGGCGGCCAGGGCGCGGCGGCCGGCCTCTTCGACGGCATCGACGTCGACTGGGAGTGGCCCGGCTCGCCGGGCAACGAGGGCACCGTCTACCGCCCGGAGGACAAGAAGAACTTCACCGCCCTGATCCACGAGTTCCGCACCCAGCTCGACGCCTACGCGAAGAGCCAGGCGAAGGCCAAGGAGAAGGCCGCCAAGGGCAAGGGCCACGGGCACGGGAAGCCGAAGCCGAAGCACTACGACCTGTCGGCCTACGTGGCGGCCAACCCGAAGGCGATCGACGCGGGCTTCGACGTGAAGCGCCTCATGAAGGACTTCGACTTCGTCAACATCCAGGGCTACGACTACCACGTCTCCGGTGAGAAGAAGACGGCCCAGCAGTCGGCCCTGTACGCGAAGAACGACTTCAGCGTCGATCAGACCGTGCGCGACTGGGTGCGCCGCGGCGCGCCCAGGCACAAGATCGTGGTGGGCCTGCCGACCTACGGCCAGGGCTGGACCGGAGTGAGCGGCGGCGGCACGGGCATGGGCCAGCCGGCCACGGCCCCGGCTCCGGCCACCTGGGCGGCGGGCTACGAGGACTACAAGGTCCTCAAAAAGCTGGCCGCGTCGGGGACGTACAAGGTCCACCGTGACGTGAAGAACGGCCACGCGTGGCTGTTCGACGGCACGACGCTGTGGACGTACGACGACCCGCAGGTGCTGCGCACCAAGGCCTCGTACATCCGGGACAAGGGCCTCGGCGGGGCGATGTTCTGGTCGCTGGACGGGGACACGGACAACGGTGAGCTGATCACCGCGGTCGACCGCGGGCTCAACCGCCGCTGACACCGGCACCGAAGGGGCCGGGGCAGCCGCGTGACGCGGCTGCCCCGGCCCGACGTCCGGGACTCAGCGGTTCAGGTGTTCAGCGGTTCGGCCCGGCACGCCGGAGCGTGTCTCAGAACTGGAGCGCCCAGCTGTTGATCCGCCCGGTGTCGGCGTTCGCGTTGTCGCCGACCCGGAGCTTCCAGGTGCCGTTGGCGACCTCGGAGGAGGCGTTGACGGTGTACGTGGTGACCACGTTGTCGGCGCTGCCGCCGGTGCCGTACGCCTTCAGGTTGTAGACGGAACCGTCGGGCGCGACCAGGTCGATCCTCAGGTCGCCGATGTAGGTGTGCGAGATGTTGACCGGGACGCTCAGCGTGGCCGGGGCGTTACCGGTGACCCCGGTGACGGTGACCGGCGCCTCAACGGTGGCGTTGTCGTTGATCGCGTACCCGGTGGTGTTCTCGAACTTCTTGCCGGGCGGCGGGGTGGTGCCGCCCGGGCCCACGTACAGCAGCCGGTTCGGCGAGCCGCTGCCCGGGTTGGTGACGACCCCGGGGGTGGAGGCCGCGACCAGTGCGGCGGAGATCTGGGCGGGGGTGGAGCCCGGGTTGTCGGCGAGGTAGATCGCGGCGGCGCCGGCGACGTGCGGGCTGGCCATCGACGTGCCGGAGATGGTGTTCGTGGCGCTGTCGCTGGTGTGCCACGACGAGGTGATCGAGGAACCGGGGGCGAAGATGTCCACGATCGAACCGTAGTTGGAGAAGCTGGAGCGGGCGTCGGTGTTGGTCGTCGAGCCCACCGTGATCGCCTCGGCGACACGCGCCGGCGACTTGGTGGAGGCGTCGGTGGACTCGTTGCCCGCCGCGACGGCGTAGGTGACGCCGGAGGCGACGGAGCGGCGCACGGCGGCGTCGAGCACCGAGTCCGCACCGCCGCCGAGGCTCATGTTGGCGACGGCCGGCTTGACGGCGTTGGCCGTCACCCAGTCGATGCCCGCGACGACACCCGCGGTGGTGCCGGAGCCGGCGTTGTTCAGCACCCGCACGCCGACGATCCTGGCCTTCTTGGCCACGCCGTACGCGGTACCGGCCACGGTCCCCGCCACGTGCGTGCCGTGGCCGTTGCCGTCCTGCGACACGTTGTCGTTGTCCACGGCGTCGAAGCCGTTGAAGGCCCGGCCGCCGAAGTCGCTGTGGCTGATGCGCACCCCGGTGTCGATGATGTAGGCGGTGACGCCCTCACCGGCCTTGTCGGGGTAGGTGTAGCGCTGGTCCAGCGGCAGGTTCCGCTGGTCGATCCGGTCGAGGCCCCAGGAGGGCGGGTTGTTCTGGGTGGCGGAAGCCGTGAAGGTGCGGTTCTGCGAGACGGACGCGACGGCCGGGTCGGCGGCGAACTTCTTCGCCTCGGCGGCCGAGGCCTCGACCGCGTAACCGTTGAGGGCCGAGCGGTAGGTCCGCTCGACGCTCGCGCCGTACTTCTTCGCGAGGGCCTTGCCCTGGGCGGAGTCGGACTTCACGGCCGAGTCCTTCAGCGTCACGATGTAGCTGTCGCTGATGGTGCCCGGGGCGCCCGCGTTCAGAATCACGCCTTCGGGTGCGCGCTCGGCCGCGGTCGCCGGGAGCGAGGCGGTGGCGAGTGCGACGGCGGCTGCGGTGGCTATGACGGTCGCCGCGGCGAGTCTTCGACGGGCCTGGGGGGTGTGACGCGTCACTGACATCTGAGGGGTCCTCCTCATCGGCGGTGCTCTGGTGGGGGGTGGTGCCGGAGCCGAGCGACCAGCTCCCGGCAGGGGCATGACAAATCAGCCATCGGAACGCCCCGTTTTCTGCGTCGTCCGGTGAGCGGCACGCCCTGCTGCCAGCGAAAGATTGACCGATCCATGGCGAACTCACAAGGGCGCCTTGGGGTGTGCCATACGCGCGCCATTCACCTGCCATACGCCGGACACGACGGCGGGGATGACGGCCCGTCACTGCCCGGCGGACGGAACCCGGCCCGGGATCACCGCCCTGACCTGGTGCTGCCCGGTCTGCCGGGGTCCCCGGGACCTCGACTCCGCCCCGCGCGGGGCGTGGCCGCGAACGCGCTTTCCACGCGGGCCGATTCCTGGTGATGTCACGAGGAATTCCTTGCGCCCGCCGCCCGTAGTTCTCCGCGCGGGGAGGCACGGCGGGGCGGGAGCGGCCGGTGGAGACGGGACCTGCTCCATCCGGCGGTCGGCCGGAGGTCCGGTGCGGGGGCCGTGCGCGCCGTGACGGCCGACCGTGCCCACGCGTCCCTACCTTCGTCCTGTGAGCCTCTCGCGCATCTCCGTCCTCGCGCCCCTCGTCGCGGCCGCCCTGATCGCACCGCTGCCGCCCCCCGCCGACGCCGCCGAGCCCGCCGGCCCCGCACCGCTGCCGGGCCCGGCCGACCCGTCCGGCTCCCCCGTACCGCCCGCCTCCCCGGGCCCGGCCGTGCCCGCCTGCGGCCGGACGGGCGGTGAGGGCGGCCCCGGGACCACCTGGGCGCCGACGTCCACCCGCTTCGGGGAGGCCGCCGGCTACGACCCGTACATCGGCAACGGCTACCTCGGCCACCGGGTCCCCCCGGCCGGAGCCGGATACGCCACCACCGGGGAGAGGACCGGCTGGCCGCTCTACACCCCCCGCTACGACGGCGCGTTCGTCTCCGGGCTCTACGCGCGGGACAAGGCCGTCTCCGAGGGCCGCGAGGTGATCGCCGCGCTGCCGAGCTGGACCGGCATCGACGTGGGCGTCGGGGAGGAGACCCTCGGCACGGACACCCCGGCCGCCCGGATCTCGCACTACCGGCAGACGGTCTTCCTCGCCTGCGGCCTCGTCCGCACCTCACTGCGGTGGACGACGGAGGACGGCCGGGCCACGGACCTCGTGTACGACGTGCTGGCCGACCGGTCCGACGTCCACACCGGAGCCGTACGCCTGCGGATGACCCCGCGCTGGAGCGGCACCGCGACCGTCACCGGCCGGCTCGACGACCGGGGCGCGCGCCGGATCACCCTCCGCGAGGACGGCACGTTCCGCACGCTCGGCACCGGGATCGAGGGAGCCGTCGCCCAGACGATGCGGCGCGGCTCGGGTGTGGTCGAGACGCTGCGGCCTCAGGCCCGTACGTCCCCGGGGCCGACCCCGGTCCGCGCCGGCCGGACGTACACATTCGAGAAGTACGTCGGCGTCGACACCGCCCTGACCTCCCGCGCCCCGGCCGAGGACGCCCGCGAGGCGGCGCACCGGGCGGCACGGCGCGGCTGGGACCGGGTCTTCGCGGCGAACGAGGCCGCTTGGCGCGAGGCCTGGTCCGCCGATGTGCTGGTCCCGGGGGACCGCCGGCTCCAGGGCTGGCTGCGCTCGGCCCAGTACGGGCTGCTGGCGAGCACCCGGCGCGGCTCCTTTGACAGCATCGCCCCGGCTGGTCTGACCAGCGACAACTACGCGGGCATGGTGTTCTGGGACGCCGAGACGTGGATGTTCCCGGGTCTCCTCGTCACCCGCCCGGAACTGGCGCGCTCGGTCGTCGAATACCGCTACCGCACCCGGGACGCGGCCCGCGCGAACGCAGAGAAGTACGGCCACCGGGGCCTGTTCTACCCCTGGACCAGCGCGAGCCGGGGCCGCATGGACTCCGAGTGCCAGAGCTGGGACCCGCCGCACTGCCTGACCCAGAACCACCTCCAGGGCGACGTCTCGCTGGCCGTCTGGCAGTACTACCTCGCCACCGGCGACCGCGCCTGGCTGGCGTCGAGGGGCTGGCCCCTGCTCCGGGGCATCGCGGAGTTCTGGGAGTCGCGCGCCACGGCGAACGCGGACGGCAGCTACTCCGTCAACGACGTGGCGGGCCCCGACGAGTACAGCAACGGCGTCGACGACGGCGTCTTCACCAACGCGGTCGCCGCCACCGCGCTGCGCAACGCGACCCGTGCTGCCCGACTCCTCGGCCAGAAACCGCCCGCCGCCTGGAACAGGGTGGCGGACGGGCTGCGCATCCCGTACGACGCGGAGAAGAAGGTCTTCCTCCAGTACGCGGGCTACGACGGCTCCACGATCAAGCAGGCGGACACGGTCCTGCTGACCTACCCGCTGGAGTGGCCGATGGAGCCGGGTGCCGCGGCGGCCACCCTGGACTACTACGCGGCCCGCACCGACCCGGACGGCCCGGCGATGACGGACTCGGTGCACGCGATCGACGCGGCGGCGATCGGCGAGCCGGGCTGCTCGGCGTACACCTACCTCCAGCGCGCGGTGCGCCCTTTCATGCGGGGCCCGTACGGGCTGTTCTCCGAGGCGCGCGGCGACAAGGCGGGCGCCGAGGACCCGCTGTCCGGCTTCCCCGCCGACGACTTCCTGACCGGGAAGGGCGGCTTCCTCCAGGTGTTCACGCACGGCCTGACGGGGCTCAGGCTCCGCGAGGACGGCGTACGCCTGGACCCGACGCTGCCGCCCCAACTGCGCGAGGGCGTCACGCTGAAGGGCCTGCGGTACCGGGACGCGACGTACGAGGTCGGGATCGGCCCCCGGACGACCACGGTCCGCCTGACCTCGGGCACCCCGTTCACGGTCCACACGGAGGAGGGGCCGCACCGGCTCTCCTCGACGCTGGAGCTGCCCACCCGGCGCCCCGACCTGACCCCGACGGCCGACGCTGCGCGCTGCCGCCCGGTGACGGCGACGTCCGAGGCCCCCGGCCTGTACGCGGAGGCGGCGGTGGACGGGGCCACGGCGACGTCCTGGTCCCCCGACGGCGCGGCGGGCTCCCTGACGGTGGACCTGGGTCAAAGGCCCCTCCGGCTCACCTCCGTGACCCCGGCCTGGAGCGACACGGCCCCCGCCTCGCACACCCTGGAGACCTCCGTCGACGGCCGCTTCTGGCGTCCCTACCTGACGGGCGACACGGCCCGCAAGGTCCGTGTGACGGTCCGCTCGGAGGACCCGGAGAAGCCGACGGGACTGGCGGAACTGCGGGTGGAGGCGGAGGGCCGGTAGGGGCGGCAGGGGCGGTGGGAACGCGCGGCGGCGCGCCGGTGAGCCCCCGCGCGCCCGCGTTCGACATCAGGTGCAGCATGGAAGAGGGGTCACCATCGAACATCCGGAGGTGTACGAGTCATGGGCATGTACATGGATGTCCACCGGGGCATGAAGGGCATCACGTCCACGCAGTTGAAGGAAGCCCACGCGGCGGACGCGGCGATCGAGAAGGAAGAGGGCGTCCACTTCGAACGCGCCTGGGCGGACCCGCAGTCCGGCACGGTCTACTGCCTGTCCACGGCCCCCTCGGCGGATGCCGTCCAGCGCATCCACGAACGCGCGGGCCACACGGCGGACGAGATCCACGCGGTGCCGCTGGCGGTGTGACCGGACAGGTCCCCGAGCGGGGCGTCGCTCCCCGCCCGCTCATCCGGGCGTCGGGGGCCGGCGCCCCGCTCGCTCAGGCGTCGGGCCCCGACGCCCGACCCGGCAGCCGCGTCTCTCCCGCGGCCTCCGCCTCCGCCTTCGCGTCGCTCACGGCGACGGCGGCCTGCTTCGCGGCCTCGTCGGCGGCCGCGACGGCGTCCAGGGCCAGGGTGGAGTTCGCCTCGACCTCCGGGGCCCCGACGTGGTCCTTGTCCGAGGCGTCGGCGTCGGTGGCGTCCTGGCGCTGCGCGCCGGGCGGCGGCCCCGTGGCCGGCGACCGGTCGCCGAACGCGGTGGTGACGGTGCGGATGGCCTCGGTCAGCTCGCCCGGTATCACCCAGAAGGTGTTGTTGTCGCTCCGCGCCAGATCCGGGAGCGTCTCCAGGTACTTGTAGGCCAGGACCTTCGCGTCGGCGTTGTTGCGGTGGACGGCCTGGAAGACGAGTTCGACCGCCTTCGACTCGCCGTCCGCCCGCAGGATCATGGCCTGCTGCGTGCCCTGCGCCTCCAGGATGTCCTTCTGCTTCGTGCCTTCCGCGGTGAGGATCTTGGCCTGCCGCTCGCCCTCGGCGTGCAGGATGGCCGCGCGCTTGTCACGCTCGGCCCGCATCTGCTTCTCCATCGCCTCTTTGATGGTGTTCGGCGGATCGATGGCCTTGATCTCGACGCGGTTGACCCGGATGCCCCACTTCCCGGTCGCGTCGTCGAGGACGGCACGCAGCCGCGCGTTGATCTCCTCGCGCGAGGTGAGCGTCCCCTCCAGGTCCATGCTGCCGATGACGTTCCGCAGAGTGGTCACGGTGAGCTGGTCGATGGCGTGCAGATAGTCGGCGACCTCATAGGCAGCCGCCCGCGGGTCGGTGATCTGGTAGTAGAGCACGGTGTCGATGTTGACCACGAGGTTGTCCTCGGTGATCACCGGCTTGGGGTCGGAGGAGTACACCTGCTCACGCACGTCGAGCTTGGTGTTCACCCGGTCCGCCACCGGCAGGACGAAGTTCAGACCGGGCTGCAGGGTCCGGCGGTACCGGCCGAACCGCTCGATGTTGTAGCGGCGCGCCTGCGGAACGATGCGTACGGTGGCGGCCACGAGAAAGACGACGACGAGCGCCGCCACGAGAATCGGGATGACGACCGGATCCATATTTCCTCCTACATCCTCCCGCGCCCTCCCGCGCCGCGTGTTCAGCCGTTCACGGAAGGAGCTCGCGGGGATACACGACGGCTGTGGCGCCTTCGATCTCCATGACGTCCACCAGGGCGCCCACCGGGATCACCTGGTTCTCGTCGAGAGCGCGAGCGGTCCACTCCTCACCGGAGACCTTGATCAGGCCGTGGGTCGCGGTGACCTCCCGCACGACCTCGGCCCGCTTGCCGATCAGCGCGTCACTGCCCTCACGCGTCAGGGGCGTCCCCTTCATCTGCCGCAGCGCGACGGGGCGGACCAGGGCGAGTCCCGCCACCGCCGCCAGTCCGAGCGCGACGAGCTGCCCCAGCAGGCCGATGCCCACCCCGGCGACGACGGCGGCGACCAACGCCGCGCCGGCCAGCAGTCCGAAAACCAGCGTGAGAGTGAAGAACTCCGCGACGCCGAGCGCCGCGGCGGCGAGCAGCCAAGCGAACCACGGCATCGAATCAGCCTCCCCGAGGGGACCCGTCCAGAAGCGAACCTATCCGGATATGTACCCTTTCCGGCCCCGGACGGAACCGTTCGGGCGTGCCCGATCCGTGAGCGGGCCGGGTGGCCCCGTACGCGGATGACTGCCGGTCGTCGCGCGGCGCGGGGCCCGCTCGCTCACGCCTGCTGCCGCTCCGTCGTCCACCGTGCCGCGGCGGCCAGGGCGTCATGGCCGTACACCCAGCGCAGCCCGTCCGGCTCCGGCCCCCGGGCCAGCTCCGCGTCGCGCGCCCGCTGGAGCGGTCCGTCCGGCAGGTGGGAACTGACCGCCGTGGACCGGGCCGACTGCTGCAGGCGCTGGGTACGCGGGATTCGCTGCTCCTGATAGCGACGGAGCGCCTCCGGAAGGTCACCGCGCGACATCGCCAGCGTCGCCGCCAGCGCGAAGGCGTCCTCGATGGCCTGATTGGCGCCCTGCGCGGCGAACGGCAGCATCGGGTGCGCCGCGTCGCCGAGCAGCGTGAGGGCGTCGGAGGACCAGCGTGCCAGCGGCTCGCGATCGTGCAGCGCCCAGCAGCCGATGCCGCCGCCCGCCCCGAGCAGCCGGGTGACCGTGGGGTGCCAGTCCCGGTAGGCCTCGGCCACCTCGGCCTGGTCGCCGATGGCGGTCCAGGATTCGCCCGGGAGGGCGGTACCGCCCGTGGTGGCCGCGAAGCTGATCAGCCGGCCGCCGGAGACCGGGTAGCAGACGCAGTGCCGGCCAGGTCCCAGCCATACCCGGACGCGGGGCTCGGCGGCCAGCTCCGGCACCCGCTCCACCGGCACCAGCCCCCGGTAGATCCGTCGGCCGGAGAAGACCGGGGCGTCGGCGGCGAGATGCTCCCGTACCACCGAGCGGATGCCGTCCGCACCGACCACCAGTTCCGCACGGCGCTCCGAACCGTCGGCGAAGCGCAGCACGACGGCGCCGGACTCCTCCGTCAGCCCGGTCAGCCGGTGACCGGTCCGCACCACCGCACCGGCCAGGTCACGCAGGGCCCGGTGCAGGTCCGCCCGGTGCACGGTGACGTACGGCGCGCCGAACCGTTTCTCGCACTCCTCACCGAGCTCGGTCCGGGCCAGCGTCCGCCCGTCGTCCCAGCGCAGCAGATCGCGGGAGAGCGGGCGGACGCCGTACTGCCGCAGGGAATCGGAGAGCCCCAGACGGCGGAGCAGCCGAACCGCGTTCGGCGCCAGCTGCACCCCGGCGCCGGCCTCGACAGGCTGCTCGGCACGTTCGAAGACCCGGCAGCCGATGCCCAGCCGCGCCAGTGCGGCGGCCAGGGTGAGGCCGCCGATGCCCGCGCCGATCACCGCGATGTCCGGCGCCGGGGCGCTACTGCTCATGGCAGAACTCGTCGATCGGGTAGCCCACATGACGGTCGGCGGTCGGCAGGTGCCCCAGCACCCGGTCCCCGGGGCGGAGTTCGGTGCTGTTCAGCACGGCGTCCCCCGGTCCCAGTACCCGGACGTGCCAGTCGTCCTGGAGGATCAGATTGACCTCCTGGCCGCCGGCCGCCACCGCGTCGATGGAGATCAGCGGACGCGTCTCGATCTTGACCCGCCCCACCGCGACCGTCCGGGACCGGCCCTTGGTGTCCACCGCCATCACCTTGCTCCCGGCCCTCAGTTCGCTGAGGTAGCGGGTGCGCCCCTCGTCGGCGAGGGTGTACGAGTGGATGGCGCCCGCGTTGACCCGGAAGGGGCGGGTGGGCATGTACGGCAGGGGATGGGTCTCGCTGACGCACAGGATCATGCCCTTGGAGTGCGAGCCGACCAGGATGCCCTCGTCCTTGCCCAGATAGGAGCACGTGTCCACGCAGGCACGCTCACCCATGCCGATGTGGGCCACGGCGGTGACCTCCAGCTCCACGAGGAGCAGCTCGCCGGTGCCGCCGGCCGCGGTCGCCTTGAGCGCGGTGGCGTCGCCCACACTCCGGCCGGGCATCAGCACGCCGTCGGAGCCGAGTTGGAGGCAGCCGAAGATGACAGCGGCCTCCTCGGTGTTCTTCGCCATGGTGATGATGGCGCCGTCGGCGTCGGCGGCTGCGGCGATCACGATCTCCAGCGGGATCTTGGTCGGGTCCCGGAACTCCAGCACGCTCCAGCGTTCGGTGCGGGCCGCCTCGATGGCCGCGTCCAGGCTCTCGGCGTCGGTGATCTCCACCAGCCGCCCGAACTCCACGTCGGGGGCGGCCCCGGCGGCCTCCGCCCGGGCGGAGGCGTCCCCGGCGAGGATGACGACCCCGGCGGAGCCGTAGCTCGCGGGCCGCTTGCCCGGCGGAGGCATCAGCACCTTGGTGACGGTCGGCGGCAGCCCCTCCAGATCGGCCGGGTCGGCGGCGACTATGCCGTCGATCCGCTGGTGCAGCGCCTCCTCCACGATGGCCTGCCGGGCCTTGCCGGCCGAACGGATGTCAAGCCAGCACAGTTTCTCTGAGCTCACTGCCGTGCCCTTCCTCGATGTGACCGAGCGTGCCCCCGGAGCGGTTGTGGACGACTCCAGCCACCCGGGCGGCCATCGCCCCGGGGTCGGGGGACCGGAAGATGTTTCTGCCCATCGCGACTCCGGCCGCGCCGCCCGCCACGGCCTCACGGGCGAAGGCCAGCACCTCGTCCTCCGTGTCGCGCTGCGGGCCGCCCGCGCAGATCAGCGGGATCGGGCAGGCCGCGGTGAGGTCCCGCATCTCCGCCCGCGTGCGCAGGCAGGGGGCCTTCACCAGGTCGGCGCCCAGGTCGGCCGCGAGGGTGACGGCGTGGGCGACCAGTTCGGGGTCGGCGGGGTCGGTGATCTTCGGGCCCCGCGGATACATCATCGCCAGCAGCGGAAGGTTCCAGCGGTCGCACCGGTCGGCCACCGCTCCGAGGTCGGCCAGTTGCCGCGCCTCTTCCCGCGACCCCATGTTGATGTGCACGCTCACCGCGTCCGCGCCCAGGCGCAGCGCCGCCTCCACCCCGGTGACCAGGTGCTTGGCGTCCGGGTCCGGCGCGTGCGCGGTACTGGCGTTCAGATGCAGGATCAGGGACATCGAGGCCAGCCGGGAGTGGTCGATGTGGCGGACGCTGCCCTTGTGCACCACGATCGCGTCCACCCCGGCTCCGGCGAGCTGCCCGGTGAGCCGGTCGATGCTGCTGCCGCGCGGCACCACCGGGCCGTCGCTGAGCGAGTGGTCGAGCGGGACGATCATCAGCCGCTGGGGGTCGTGGTGGAACAGCCGGCGCAGCCGCACAGCGCGGCCGAAGTGCTGGTGTGTGGTCATGGAGTTCCCTTCGGCGGTGCACCGTCGTACGCCTGCCGGCCGTTACCGGAGCGCAGACAGGCCAGATCGGGCTTGCCGCGCTCGTTGAGCGGCATCGAGTCCCAGAACGTGATCTCGGCGGGGGCGTGCAGGGTGGAGAGCCGTTCGCCGACGTGGGTGCGCAGTTCCTCCGCGGAGGAGGTCCGGCCCGCCCTGAACACGACGGCCGCGTGGACGTACTCGGTCCGGTCCGGATCCCGTACGCCGTGGACGGCCGCATGCCGTACCGCCGGGTGGGAGAGCAGCGCCCGCTCCACCGCGGCGGGGTAGATCTTCAGGCCACCGGACTTGATGACCTGTCCGCTGCGGCCGGTCAGCCGCAGATAGCCGTAGCGGTCCCAGTGGCCGAGGTCGCCGGTGTCCAGCCAGCCGTCCCGCAGGACGCGGGCGGTCAGTTCGGGTTCGTCCGGGTAGCCGTCCATGACCGTGGAGGCGCGTACCCAGATCTCCCCGTCCTCCCCGCGCGGCACCGGGCGGCCGGTGCCGGGCTCGCGCATCTCCACCTCCACCCAGGGCAGCGGCCGCCCCACGCTGCCCAGGAGTTCGGGTTCCAGGTGGTCGAACGGGCTCAGATTGCTGATGCCCCCGGCCTCGGTGGTGCCGTACAGCTGGACGAGCACCGGGCCGAACACCCGCAGGGCCTCGGCGATCCGGTGCGGTGCGGCGGGGGTGCCGCTGTAGACGACGCGGCGCAGCGACCACAGGGCGTCCCCGACGGGGACCGGGCCGGAGCCCTGCTCGTGGCCCGGTGTGTCGGCCAGCAGTTCCGTGAGCCGGTACAGGTGCGGAACGGCCAGATAGGTGTCGGTGACGCCGTGGTCCGCGAGGGCCCGCAGCACCTCGGGGGCGTCGAAGTCCTGGTGCAGGAGGACCTGGCCGCCGGCGGCCAGCACCGAGTCCGCCATGGCGCCGATGGTGTGGCTGAGGGGCGTCACGGCGAGGAACACCCGCCGCTCGTCCGGCTCGCCGCTCGCCGCGGACCGGACGGTGCTGTCCCAGACCCCGAAGGTCTGATCGATGCTCTTCGGCGCACCGCTGCTGCCGCTGGTGAAGGCCACCAGGGCGCGGCGGTCGGGGGAATGGGCGGGGAGTTCTCCCAGCGGCTCGTCCCGGAAGGACAGTGCGTCGGGGCAGTCGGCTCCACCGACTCCGTGGCCCACCAGGCGGGGGCTGCCCTCGGTCAGCGACAACAGGGCGCGCGCGCGTTCCAGATGGGGGGCGTCGACGAGGATCACGGACGTGCCGGTGGCGTCGAGGATCCGCGCCTGGGTGGCGGCGGGCAGTGGGAAAGCGTCCGAGCGGGGGTTGGCCGAGCGCACCTGGACGACCCCCGCACCCAGGAGGTGGGCGGCGTAGCGGCCGATCAGCATCGCGGGATGGTTGGGCTCGGTGAGCACGGCCACCGTGCCACCGGGGACCAGTCCGGCCCGCCTCAGGCCCACCGCGGTCGCGCGTACCGCGTCGGCCAGCGCCGCGCCGTCCAGCCACCGGCCCCGGAAGTACAGGGTGGGCAGGGAAGGTTGACGGGCCAGCCGCCACAGCACGCGCCGCGTGTAGTGCTCATGTCCGGCCCAGGAGTCGGGCACATCAATCGGGAATGTCACGACCATCCGTTCGGGGCCGGGCGCCGGGCCCGCCCTCCGCTGGGCGGACCACCCGGTGGTTCCGCCTGCGCGGTGGGCGGTGTGCCCGCCGCGCAGGCGGCACTGCGCCGCGGGTTCAGCAGCAGCAGCAGGAGGACGAGGAGGAGGAACAGCAGGTGACGGGCAGGCTCGACGCGGCCATCTCCGGCAGCGCGACGCCGTCCGCGATCTCCATCGTGTTCAGCTCCTCGATGTCGAAGGAGTCGAACATCGCGTCCGCGTCCATGGTCTCCAGGGTCGATCTCATCTTGTGTGTACCCCCAAGCTCTTGGCCCGCCGGCCGGGAGACCGGCGGTGCGTGTGATTTCCCACCGGTGCCCGGCACGCGATGACCCGTGACCGGGCGCTGACATGTGTCAGCTTCCCGCCGGAAACAAGACGGCCTCCGCCGATGCTCACAGCTCGTCGGTGGCGCTGTCTGCGCGTCGGGAGACCCGTCGCGCAGACAGCCGGTGTCCCTACCTCAGCAGTTGGTGTCCCTACCTCAGCAGCAGGAGGAAGACGAGGAGCAGCAGGCGGGGGCGCCCAGGTAGGAGGCGCCCATCTCGGGCAGCGCGACGCCGTCCGAGATCTCCATCGTCTCCAGCTCCTCGATGTCGAAGGACTCGAACATCGCGTCCACGTCCATGGTCTCCATGATCTTGCTCATCTCCGTGTACCCCCAAGCTCTGGCCCGCCGGCCAGGAGACCGGCGGTGCGTGTGATGTCCCAGCGCTACCGGCACACGATCGCCCTCTGGGCCGGCGCTGAACGTGATCAGCGATTCCCGCCGGACAGTCGCCTGCCGAAAGCCTGTTGCGCGGGTGGTGCCTGCTGCCGCCGGGTCGGCGGCAGGATGAGAACGAGAACGAGCGGACCAGCTCACGAGACCGGCGGTGCCTACGATTTCCAACCGGTACCCGGCACGCAATGACCCGTGACCGGGCGCTGACATTTGTCAGCGTTCCCCGCCGGAAACAAGACGGCCTCCGCCGATGCTCACAGCTCGTCGGTGGCGCTGTCTGCGCGTCGGGAGACCCGTCGCGCAGACAGCCGGTGTCCCTACCTCAGCAGCAGGAGGAAGAGGACGACGAGCAGCAGGTGAAGTCGCCCTTCGAGGCGCCCATCTCGGGCAGGGCGACGCCGTCCGCGAGCTCCATGGTGCCCAGCTCCTCGATGTCGAAGGAGTCGAACATCGCGTCCACGTCCATGGTTTCCATGATCTTGCTCATCTTGGGTGTACCTCCAAGCTCTGGCCGCCGGCCGCGAGACCGGCGGTGCACGATTTACAACCGGTTCGCGGCACGCAATTACCCTTGACCTGGAGCTGATATTTGTCATCAATTCCTGCCGGGTAACCGCCTGCCGAGTATGCGTTTCTTCTCCGTGGCGCTGTCCGCCGTAGGGCGACCCGTCGCGCGGACAGCTGGTGCCGCTACGTCAGCAGCAGGAGGAGGACGACGAGGAGCAGCACATGGTGTTGCCGGTCGAGGCGCCCATCTCGGGCAGGGCGACGCCGTCGGCGACCTCCATGGTGTCCAACTCCTCGATGTCGAAGGAGTCGAACAGGGCATCCGCGTTCATCGCCTCAATGGCCATGCTCATTGACTTGATTTCCCTTCTTGATTAAGACTGCCATTCGGTAGAAGTGGCACCTTGGATAATTTCGGTCACTTCCGGCGCTGGCAATCTCTCGCGAAGCGGCGCTGACATTTGTCATCAGCCTCTGCCTGGTAGCCGCTCGAAGGGGCGCAAATGTCGCTTTGATGAATCGGTACGCTGAGCCTCGATTATCACGACTGGACCCGTGCGGACCGAACACCGGGTATTCAGGACAGGAGAAGCATGAACGGGATATCTGGGTCACACCGCCGGAGCCCCGGCTTTCCGGCGACCGATGTCCTGGTCGTCGGCTACGGGCCGGTGGGGCAGGTTCTGGCCATCCTGCTGGCCCAGTGCGGGTGGCGGGTAGTCGTCGTCGAGCGCCATCCAAAACCGTACAGTCTGCCGCGAGCGGTGGCGTTCGACGCCGAGGCCGCCCGGACGCTCGACGCCGTCGGCGTCACCGGCCGGATCGGGGACATCACCGAGCCCTCGCAGGACTACGTGGTCAGCGATGCCGCCGGACGGCAGCTCCTGCGGATCGGTCTGGGCGGCTCGGACGGGCCGGGCCGGCCGGACTCCACCTCCGTCTACCAGCCGGGGCTGGAGGCCGCGCTCGCGGCTCGCGGCGAGGAACTGCCCACGCTCCGCGTGCACCGCGGCCTGCGTGCCGTGGAGCTGACCGAATCCGGCTCCGGCGCCGAGCTGGTCGCCGAGGACGAACGCAGCGGCGAGCGGCGGACCTTCGCCGCCTCCTGGGTGGTGGGCTGCGACGGTGCGGGCAGCTTCGTGCGGCGCTCCCTGGGCGTCGGCTGGGCCGACTCCGGCTTCGCCCTGGACTGGCTGGCCTGCGATGTGGTGCCGGACCGCCCGGAGGACTTCCCGCCGTCCAACCTCCAGATCGCCGATCCCGCGCGGCCCCGGGTGGCCGTCTCCTGCGGACCGGGCCGCCGGCGCTGGGAGTTCATGCGGATGCCCGGGGAGGACCGGGCGGAGTTCGGCACCGAGGAGAACGCCTGGCGGCTGCTGTCGATGTTCTCCGCGAGGCCGGACAACGCCACACTGACCCGCCACGCCACCTATACCTTCCGGGCCCGCAACGCCGAGCGCTGGCGACGTGGGCGGGTGCTGCTGGCCGGCGACGCGGCCCATCAGATGCCGCCGTTCGCCGGCCAGGGCATGTGCTCCGGCTTCCGGGATGCCGCGAACCTCGCCTGGAAGCTCGACCTGGTGTTGGGCGGCGGGGCCGGGGAGGCTCTCCTCGACAGCTACGAGCAGGAGCGCCGCGCCCACGTTCAGCACGCGATCGACCTGTCGGTGCGGCTCGGACGCCTGATCTGCGTGACCGACCCGGCCGCGGCAGCCGACAGGGACCGGGCGATGACCGCCCGCGCCTCCGGCCCGGCCCGGCCCTCCGGCCCGCTGGGCGAACACCTGGCCAGGGGATTCCTCGCCGACGGCGGATCCCCGGCCGGTGAACTCACCGGCCGGGCCCGGCTGACCGGCCCCGAGGGCCCGGGCCCGGCCGACTCCGTGCTCGGCCCCGGCTTCGTACTGCTGTGCCGCGAGAACCTCGCGGACACTCTGTCCCCCGCCGCGCTGGAGACCCTGCGGCTGGTACACGGCCGGGTGGTGACCGTGCTGCGCGCCGACGCCGGTTCGGCTCCCGGGCCGGACACGGTGCTGGACGCCGACGGCCGCTGGCTGCCCTGGCTGGAATCGTTGCCGGCCGGGGCGGTCCTGATCCGGCCCGACCGCTATCTGTTCGGCGCTGCCTCCGACGCGGACGGGCTCGCCGCGCTGATCACGGACTTCCGGCGGCGGCTGCGTCCGGCCACCCGGGGGCCGGGCGCAGCCGCCGGGTCCGCCTGAGCGGCCCGTCGGGGCTCAGTGGTAGCGGCGTCCCTCGTCACGCTGGTAGGCGTAGAAGGCGAGGGCGGCCAGTCCTGCGGTCCAGACCACGAGCGACACGATGGCGACCGGGTTGACGTCGTAGTCGCCGACGGTCGCCCACATCAGCTCGGCCGAGCCCCGCGTCGGGACGAACGGGGCGATCGTCTCGATGAATCCGGGCGCCTCGCCCGGACCGCCCAACAGGCCTCCCGCGAAGGCCAGCGGCAGGAAGACGAGCTGGACGGTGGCTATCGCCGCCTTGGTGGAGAGCAGGTAGCCGATCGCCAGCCCCATCATGGTGAACGGCACGGAGATGATGATCACCACGCCGATCGCCAGCAGGAAGCGGACCGGCGAGATGGTGGCGGGGGTGAAGAACGCCGCCACGAGCACGACCGGGAACATCGAGAACAGCATCATCGCGAGACCGGTGATGATGCGGCTGCCGAACCGCACCGCCGGGCCGATCGGAAGGGTGCGGGTGTAGGGGTCCCAGGGCTGGGAGCGGTCTTCGGCCACACCGGTGCCGTGGCCGAAGAGATTGCTGATCATCGCCGCGAAGACCACCATCGAGGCAGTGGCGAGGGTGGCCCCGGCAGGGTCGTCCTTGGTGTTGGGCACCACGAAGAAGATCAGCGAGGCGGCCGGGAAGAAGGCCGCGCCGATGATCGCCATGGGGATGCGGCTGAGCTCGACCAGCTGGTAGCGGGCATGGACAAGGGTCAGTGATGACATGGCCTCAAGCACTTTCGTGGGAGGTGCGGTGGATCAGGACTGGGAGATCACCAGGAAGGCTTCTTCGAGCGTGGCCTGCTGGACGGCGAGGCCCGAGAACTCCACGCCCTGACGCACCAGCGCCCGGACCAGCTGGTCGGCGTCGTGGGTCATCAGCTCGACCCGCTCCTCCGTCCGCTCCTCGCTGATGACACCCGGCAGGTCCGGCAGCGGGCCGGCGACCATGGACACCCGGTGCATATGGGCCATCCCCCGGATGGCGCCCACGTTGTCGTCCGCCCGGATGCGGCCCTGGGCGATCACCACCACCCGCTTCGCCAGGGCCTCGATCTCCTCCAGATAGTGCGTGGTGAGCAGGACCGTGCCACCGCCCTCGTGGAACTCGCGGATGCGGTCCCACAACATCCGCCGGGACTCCACGTCCAGACCGGTGGTCGGCTCGTCCAGGATGACCAGGCGCGGGCGTCCGACGAACGCCAGGGCGAGCGCCAGGCGGCGCTTCTGGCCGCCGGAGAGTCCGCCGGTCTGGCGGCGGGCCTCCTTGGTCAGGTCGAACCGCTCCAGCAGCTCGTCCCGGTCCTCGGCTTCCTTGAAGTGCGCGGCGACGAAGTCCACGGCCTCGGCCACCCGCAGCGTGGGGGGTACGCCGCTCTCCTGCGGGGTGACGCCGATGGCCTGTCGGTTGGCGGGGTTGGTGGGGGCGCCTCCGAACAGCTCGATCCGTCCGGAGGTCGGCTTGCGCAGCCCCAGAAGGGAGTTGAGCAGCGTCGTCTTGCCGGCGCCGTTCGGCCCGAGCAGGCCGATGAACTCGCCCTCCCGCACGGTGAAGTCCACGTTGTCCAGAGCGACGGTGTCCCCGTAGTGCCGGGTGACGCCGATGGCGCGGGCGATGACGGCCGGTGTGGGGGGAGCCCCTGCGCGGGCGGTGGCGGTGGTGGGGCTGGTGCTCATCAGTGCTCCTCGGTTGACAGGACCGCGCCGCTCTGCGCAGGTCCGGAGTGGTCGGAAGGGGACGCCCCTTCGGGGGCCGACCGGACGGGGAAGAGCCTCGCCAGCCGGGCATAGGTCTGGTATTCCTCAACCGCCCGCAGGCCGAGGCGGTTGTGCAGCATATGGACGTGGGAGACGGTGACCTGTGCCGGGTGGAGCGGGGTCTCCCGCCGTATCCGGTCCGACAGTCCGGTGAGTGCCGCCTGCCACGGCGCCAGCGGGCCCGTGGTGTCTCCCCCTGTCGCCTTGGCCCGCAGCTCGTCGGTCGGCCGGGCGGCGCGGTACAGCTCGTCGAGCTGTCGCTCCGTGTAGCCGTAGCCGACCGCCCACGTACGCCAGGCGCGCAGTCCGTGATCGTAGAAGGCCGCCTCTTCGGCGGGGTCGTCGCCGAGCGCCCGCCCGGCGCAGACGGTGGCGCGCAGGGCCAGCAGGGCACGGGCCCCGGCGGAGGGTCCGCGCCGGAGGAAGGAGAGAACCAGCCTGCTGGAGAGTTCGAAGAGCCGCTCGCTCTGGGGCATCAGCTCCCGGCCACCGTACCGCTCGTACTCCGGGTGGTAGGCGAAGCGGTGGACACCGGGCGCCAGCATGCCGGTGACCTCCTGGTGGGAGGGCTGGTCCCCGGCCGTGGTCATGGAGGCGGCGGTCCGCGCGTAGTCCGCCGGGTCCATCGCCGTCTCGCCCTCCCGCAGCCGCCCGGCGTCCACGAGGCGCTCGGCGAGGAGTCGCTCGGCCGACGCTGCTTGCTCGTCCGTCAGATCTCCCACACGCAGGCGGATATGGGGCCCGCCGTGCCAGTAGCGCAGGAAGAACCACGGGCGGCCCGGCAGGGTGTGCAGCACCGGCCCGACCGCCTCGACCACCACCCGGTCGTGTGCGCTTCGGTCGCCGCTCGGTACATGCAGATGCCAGGTCCGCCACTCGGTGTCGGGTCCGCCAGGGCCGACGCCGCCACCCTCGGCGCGCGCGGTCTCGGATGTGTCCGTCAACTTCTGCTCCCTCGTCACAGGCGTAGATCGCACAACAGCCCCTCGAAGCGCGGGGTCCCGGTGATGGCGGCGCAGACGACCATCTCGTCGGGGTCCAGGCCGAGGAGTTGCCTCGTCGGGACTTCCTGGAAGGCGCGCGCGGGCCTCGCGTACAGACCGGTGGCCGCGGCGGCCAGCGAAATGCCCTGGGCCGCCCAGCCCGCCGCGTACTGGGCGGCGGTGAACCCGCCGGGGCCCAGCCGGTCCACGAGCCGTCGTGGGTGCGCGGAGAGGAACCACACCGCACTCGCGTGCCGGACGTCGCCCCCGGCGTACGGGGTGACGGGGTAGCCGTAGTGTTCTTCCAGTTCGGCCGCGGCACCGGGACGGGCCTGGTGCAGCGTCGGGCGCCCGTCCCTCAGGTGCCAGACTCCGTCGGCGTGCCCTTCGATGCCCTGGAACACGGCGGTCAGGCGCAACTCCTCCCAGGCGGCGGCCAGGTGCGGGCCGGGGGGCGGGACGCTCAGCCAGCTGACAGCCTCGCGCAGGGTCCGCTCGGGTACCGGTCGTCGACGGCCGGTCATGCCGTACATGCCGCGCGGCATCCGTCCCGCGCTGCGGCGCCACAGCACCTCCGCCCAGGACAGCGCTCCGTCCCGGGGCAGACCGGCCGGGACGGACGGACCGAGCGGGGCGGCCGAACCCGTGAAGTCCTGGGCGCGGTTGACGGTCAGGATCCCGCCGAGGACCGGGTCGGCAGCCCGCTCCGCCGGGGCCGCGGCGACGGGCGGCCCGCCGTCCTCCAGGGCCACCGTCAACGGCAGGGACCATTCCGACTCGGGCGTCAGGCCGAAGTCCGTCAGCAGGCCCGACGCGTTCCGGTCCGGCAGCCGCAGCCTTCCGGACAGGCCGAACAGCTCCATTCCCAGACACAACTGGCGCAGGTTGACACCCAGTTCGAGACCGATCAGGGAGCTGCGGAACCACCGGTAGGAGTCGGGCAGCCGGGTGTACCTCCCGGCCAGCGCCACCTCCAGCGGACCGGCCGCCCCGTCCTGGCGTCCCACGCCGGTCAGCGCATGCCGGTAGAGGTCGAGCACCCGGCGGTGACGGCCGTCCCTGACGAGCACCTGGACGGGAAACTTCGCCCGCACCGAGGGATAGGGGCGGTGGTCGTTGAACGGGTTCTCCGGCTCCCGCCGTTGCAGCCCGAAGCCCGCGACCAAGGCGTGCCCGAGGGCGTCGGCGCTCTCGCGCGCCTCGCGCGGGGAGCCGACCCGGCCGTGCGGATAGGGCGCCCGCTCCAGCAGCTCGGCCGTGCCCCGGGGCAAGGGCGTCCGGTCGCCGAGCGCCGCCTCCGGGAGCGCCGGCGCGACCTCGGTGTCCGGGCGGGGCTCGGGGACGGCCTCCGCCTCCACCCGCACGCCGAGCCCCGTCGCGTAGGTGAACCACCGCATGTCGCGGGACATGACATCGGCATCGTCCGGGATCGGTGACTCAGGGCCGCCCCGGTCGCTGGTATCTGTCATGGGGAACTCCGTATGCCTCGGTGGTTCGGTGAACATCGGCGCGACTTCGCCGCTCCTGCTGGGCCTGTGGGCCGTCCGCGAATCAGGGGAAGGCGTGCGGGTCGTAGGGCGGCGACAGCTCGCCGGAGGGGGTTCCGACCAGTGCGGCCTCCAGTCGCGGCAGCCCGGCCACGCGTTGCTGGGCCTGGCCGAAGCACATGGGGACGATGCCCGGCACCACGGCCTTGGCGGCGGCCAGGCCGATGTCGGCGTGGTCCCGCGTGGTGGAGTCCACCAGGACGATCCGGTCCAGGCCGGCCGCGGCGTACCTCCCCCGGACGTAGTCCAGCGCCCCGCGCACATCGCCCCCGGCGACCTGTTCCAGCCGGTCCGGCCAGCCCGCGAACGCCTCCGCCAGGCTCATGCGCGGCCCGCCCAGAACGGACGTGACCCGCTCCTTCATCTCGGGCAGCGCGTAGAGCCGCAGATGGTCGTCCATCTCGTCGACCAGCCAGGGGTCGGCCAGCATCGGTTCGGCCTCGGAGCGTTCCCAGGTCATGCGCTCGGTCGCCATCTGGACCACCTCCCACAGCGCCCCGCGGACCGCGGAGACCGGGTCGATGCCGGAGCCCGCGGCGGAGAACGTGGCGGGGAAGGGAGCGCGCGTGTTGACCGCCATCGCCCAGACCACCGGGACGTCGATGTCCTGGGTGGCGCGCAGCAGATGGACCCGGAAGCCGCGCGAGGCGGCCGTCGCCAGCAGCCCCCGGGCGACCGGATCGGTGATCGAGGAGTGGGTGATCTCCGGCAGCGGAAGGGCCCGGTGGAAGCTGATCAGGAAGGCGTCGCGCTCGGCGAGTTCCAGCAGCGAGTACAGCGCCGCCTCCTCCAGGCAGGAGCCGACCGCGCAGCCGCTGGAGGACTCCTGGTAGAGGTGCCGGCGCGGTGCGGCGCCGTGCCTGCGTGCCGCCCGCTGCTCCCGTCCGTAGCGGTAGTCGTACTGGAAGAACGCGAGTTCGGCGGGGACGAGCCGGGGGCGGCCGTCCGCCAGATCGTGCCCCCACGCCCAGTCCATCGGCGTCTCGTCCGTCACCCGCTCGATCCGCGCGGTGGGACGCGCCGCCTGTTCCTCGGTGTACTCGCCGAACGCGGCGGGCCGCACCGCCAGCTCCGCTCCGTCCGCGGTGCGGACGAGTTCGGCGTACGACACTCCCTCGACCAGCGGCGCCTGGTGCGGGAAGCCCGACAGCCGCTCGTACACCTCCAGGATGGCGATCGGGTCCGCCTTGGCGAAGGTCGTCTCGCGGGCGTAGCCGAGGGCCACCGCGTCGGGCTGGAGCGCCATGCTCATGGCAAAGGGGGCCAGCAGCTCCCGCTGCTGCGCGAGGACCGGTCCGAAGCGTGGGTCCACCAGTCGTGAGCGCAGTGCTCCGGGCCGCACCAGTGCGGTCCCGGCCTCGGCCCGGCCCGGATTGTCCGCGGCGGCCGGGCGTGGTTGCAGGGCCAAGGGCTGCGGCGGACTCCCCACCGGCCGGTCGGGGATCTCCGGCGCACACAGCGGACAGGCGAAGTGGCGGGGTATGCG
The DNA here is from genome assembly GCF_044766265.1 of Streptomyces sp. NPDC102283. Taxonomy (NCBI): domain Bacteria; kingdom Bacillati; phylum Actinomycetota; class Actinomycetes; order Kitasatosporales; family Streptomycetaceae; genus Streptomyces; species Streptomyces sp. NPDC102283. Next base: position 843,291 of record NZ_JBIWLQ010000001.1, on the reverse strand, counting down.
GTGCGTCCGCGTCCCCCGCGCCCCCACCGCGTACAACTCACCGGGCTCCAGCGGGCGGACGGCCAGCCGTGCCAGCGCCGCACGGGTGAGCTCGGGAAGGAACGGGCGGCGCGGAGCGACCCGCGAGGTGGGCCGGGTCAGGTCGTCGGTCAGGGGGTGGTCGATCACCAGCCGGGAGCGCAGCTCGGCGCAGCCCGCGCAGCCGGAGTCCGTCCCCGGCACCCAGCGGGGGCCGACCAGCACCTCGTCGCCGTAGACGCGGACGGACAGATGCTCACGCCCGCCGGCGGACCGCAGCCGCTCGCGTTCCCAGTCCAGGTCCCAGCCGAGGTTGGCGCCGACAGTGCCGTCCCCGGCGGCGCCCAGCGGCTCCAGCACGGCACGCCAGTCGGTGCCGGCGGCGTCGGACAGGGCGGGTGCGCAGGCCACGGTGGTCGCGGTCTCAGCCATGGGCGGTCTCCTCGGCGCTCTCATCCACCATCTGCGGCTCTCCGGCGAGGGCGACGGCCCGGACGGCCCCCGACCACAGGGGCAACGCGCCGGTCACCGGGTCCGGTCGCCGCGGGGTGCCCTCGTAGCGGAGCCCGGCGGCCGCGGCCGACTCCGCGATCTGCTTGCGCAGCGCGGCCTGCGCCGAGGGATCGGCGAACAGCAGGGCGTCGGTGTGCACGCCTTCGGCCAGGGGGCCCGCGCCGAGCACCCCGTGGGTCTGGTGCCGGGCCAGCGCGGTGGCCAGCGCGCGGTGCACCGCCTCCGTGTCGTCACGGCCCCAGCTCCGTCCGGTCCACGGCTGCGGGCCGCCGGAGGTCCCTACCTCCGCCAACGTCCAGTCCAGGCCGGGGTGGCGCAGCAAGGTCACCGCCGGGTCCGGCATGCCCTCTTCCTCCAGCATGCGCAGCAGCGGCACCGAGCGCGCCTCCACGGCCCCCACGGCCCTGGTCGCGTAGGGCACGGCTTCATCGGCCATCAGCCGCAGCGCGCCGTCCAGCAGCCAGTGCTCCTCGGTGAGCCCAGCGGCGGCGGCGCCCGGGGACGGGCAGGCCGCCCGGAGAGCGGCGAGGGCGACCGCGACCGTCGCCGTCCGCTGCTCCTCGGCCCAGGCGACCACGGAGCCGGCGCCGCCGTCGCGGTCGGCCATCTCCCGCAGGGCCAGGGGCATCTGGGGCAGTTCCTCGCCGCCCAACAGGGCGAAGGGGCCGGTCCAGCGTCCGGTGAGCGCGGTCACCGCCTCGACGGCCTCGTCGGGGGTGGGCGGCGGTACGGGTTCGGCGCCGGCCTCGGGCGCGGCTGTCAGGAAGCGCCGCTCGGCGGCTTCGCCGGCGGCGGGGCCGGGGGCCGTGAGGCTCACACGGTCCGCCGTCAGTTCCTCACCGTGGAGGACATGCGCTTCGCCGGGCGGCGCGATGCCCGCGAGTGTGTCGAACAGCAGCTGTCCCGCGAGCGCCCCGGCCAGTGCCGCGGCCGTGGGGTGGGGGACGGGGGCGGTCGCTTCGTCCACGGCCCAGCGTGCGGCCCTGCGGACAAGCGCGGCCGAGCCGGGAAGCGACGCACCACCGGGAGAGACAGGACCGACGGCCGCGACGAGTCCGTCCCAGCGCACCGGGACCACCGGCGCCCCCGCGGGCAGCAGCGCGGTCAGCGCCCGCGGGGTCAGCGCCCGCGGGGTCACGCCGTCGTCCGCGCCGGGGCAGTAGAGGGCGGCGTCCGGCGGCACGGGCAGGTCCCCGGGGTCCGGAAGCGACGCGGAGTCGCTGAGCGGCAGCAGCCGCATTCCCAGCCGGGAGGCGGTGGCAGCGGCGGCGTCGGGGTCCGGGGTGGCCAGCGTGAGACCGGTGATGCCGGCCCGGTGCAGTCCGCGGGCCGCCGGCAGCACGGCGTCGGCCGGACCGCACAGCAGCACCTCGGTGGTGCGCAGCCGCTGGAAGACGGCGTACGGGTCGGCGCACTCCGTCTCCAGGTGTGCCAGGGCCTCCGGGTAGCGGGCCCGGATCTCGGCCGACGGCTCGGGCACGGTCAGCGCGTCCACGTCGAGCATGAGGCCGCGGGCCCGCAACTCGTCGACGATCCGGCGGACGACGGGCCGGGCCCGCTCGCTGCCCAGGGCGGTGACCAGCTCGTCCTCGGTGGTTCCCGCTTCCAGCAGCGGCACACAGACGTCGGCGACCCGGTAGAGCAGTTGGGGGCCGCTGATCACGAACTGGGTGCCGGGACCGTTGAAGTAGACCCCTTCCGAGACCGGCGCATAGTGGAGATGGGGGCGCGCGCGTAGCGTCATCGGGTCTTTCCTCCGTACTGGAAGGGGCCGCCGGGAGCGCGGCCGATGTCGACGATCCACTCCAGGGCGTGCGGGCTGTCCCCCACCCGGGGCAGTGCCTCCTCCACGTAGGCCGCCTCGCCCCGCTCCACCATCCGGGGCAGCACACGCACGCTGAGGGCGCCGGCCAGATCGACGTACTGGGGCTTCTTCTTCCTGCCCTCGCCCGTGGCTTGGCCCGCGCCGGCGGCCTGGCCCTCGCCGGTGCCGTCATCGGGCTGCGGTTTCAGGACGACCTCCTCGGGCACGCCGTGCCGGTTCCGCCACCGGGCGAGCGCCAGCAGCCGGTCGTGCTCGGCGGGCCCCGCGGCCACCGCCTCGTCCAGCTCCCGGCCCCCGTACCAGCGGCGCCGGGCCAGCATGGCCGAGCCGACCTGGAAACGCGGGCAGGCCCGGGTGCGGTCGCCGTCCCACTGCCGCTCGGCGTGGTGGATCGCCACGAAGGGTTCGCGCAGCACACCGCCGGAGTACAGCCAGTTGGCCAGCCGGAGCGGCGCCGGGAGCCTCTCCGGGTGCCCGGTGCCGAGCGAGAGCATGTGCAGCGGGCGGCCGTCGGGGTCCAGGATGCCGAGCGCGTCCGTGTCCGGGTCGTGGCGCAGTCGCAGCCGGAACCAGTCGTCGGGCCCCAGCCGGTCCGGGAGCACCGGCGGGTGCGCGTTGACGTTGAGCCGGTGCAGGCCCGGGTCCTCGACCAGCCGCCCGTCCTGCTCGGCGTAGCGGGCGCGGAGCTGCTCGCGGAAGTGGGGCAGGGCGCGCCCGCCGAGGGCGCGGTCCGGTCCGAGGAACCTGCCGTAGAGCATGCCGTGGCCCGCGTAGGCCTCGTTGAACAGGAACTGCCGCTGCCACGTCTGGGTCAGCACGCCGTAGCGGAGGTCGCCGGTCCGGAAGCGGTCGGGCAGGCCCGTGGTCAGGTCGAGTGCCTGGCAGGCGCTCCAGCTGACGTCCTCGTCGGTGGCCACCGCCCGGTCGATGGCGGCGATCGCGGTGTCGACGACGTTCGCCCGCAGTGCGTACAGCCGGTCCAGCGAGCGGTCGGCCGGGCCCAGTTCGCCGGGGGGCGCCTTCTCGGGGAGTCGGTAGGCACGCCGGTAGGTCTCGGCGCTCAGGTAGTCCGCGTGGTCGCTGAGCGAGACCTCGGCGCCGACGCCGAACCGCTCGACGAAGACGGCGGACAGCAACGCCCGTATGTCGTGCATCCAGTCGAAGACGGACAGCAGGGCCACTCCGGCGGCGAGGTCGTCGAGCTGGCCCCGCCAGTCGGCGGTGGACACCCGGACGTCCTCCAGCACGGCGTCCTCCTCGACGAGGATCTGCGCCGGCCGTCCCGCCTCGCGGCTCAGCGCGGCCAGTGTGCCGCGCAGCCGGCGCAGCGCCTCGGGCCGTTCGTCGGCGGAGTTGTCGGCGAGCCCGCGCAGTTCGGCACCGGTCTGCTCCAGCAGCCTCCGGGCCGTCTCCGGAACTGTCAGACCGGCGGGGTCGAGCAGATCCGGGAAGTCGGCCGCGCCGTCCTCCGGGCGGCTGCGGGTGCACAGGATGCCGGCGCCCACCGCACGCGCCAGGGCCTGCCAGGCGAGTTCGGGGGTGCAGCCGGAGCGTGCGGCGAAGTCCGCGACGACGTCGGCCGCGCGGCGTGGGCCGACGGCGACGGCGGCCACCAGCAGTCCGACCGCGCCGGAGACCTTGGCCGACAGGCGGCGCACCCCGCCGTCGGCTCCGGGCTGCAGGAAGTACAGGAGGTCGCCTTGGGCCGACAGGTCGGACGTGGGCGGCAGTTGGAGCAGGGTGTCGGGGGTGAGGTCGCCGCCCGAGGTGTGCAGCCCGCCCAGTACGTAGTCGAGCATGACGCGGTCCAGCCCCTGGAAGGGCACCACCCGCCCGAACTCCGGGGCGTCCGGGCCCGGTCCGTCCGGTCCGGGGACGGCCAGGCCGATGGCGGTGAAGCGGGCCATCGGGCTGGTGCGGATCATGGCCCGGGTGACGTACTGGACCAGCCCGCGCTCGGACTTGCGCAGCCGGGTGGGAACGGGCTCGGTGGCGGCGACGGCCGCCACGTACCGTCCCGCGCCGGCCGCCGCCTCCGGTGCCACCAGCGTCATCGAGTGCCGCAGGCTCTCGTCGCCCAGCAGCCCGGCCAGCGTCCCGCGCTCGGCGTCCACCGCCCGCGGGTAGTGGCCGACCACGTCGGCGGCGAGTGCCTCCCGCCGCTGCCGGGCCTCCCACCAGCGGCCGACCAGGGGGTGGTCGACGAGCAGCGCCGGCCGCGGGGCGGTGTCGTTGTGGATGGCGCGGCGCAACACGATGAGCTGCCCGCGCTCGTCCCGGTCGGTGGTGGCGCCGATCAGTTCGTAGAGCGCGTCGGAGCACCGGTCAGCCAGCTCGCGCACCTCGGTCGTGGCCCCGTCCAGCGTGCGGAGCGCCGCCAGGAGGCCGGGGTCCGCGAGCCTTCTACGGCGCAGCGGGTTGAGGCGCAGCATCCACAGGGGCTCCGCGGTGTCGCTCATTCCGCCGCCCCGGCGGTGGCCTGCGCCATCTCCTGTCGTGTCTGCTCCAGCCTGTCCTGCCAGGACGAGTCGAGGACGTCGTCCACCAGTTCGGCGACGGCGAAGCAGAAGTAGTAGCGGTGCATGGGCGGTACGCCCAGCAGCGGCAGCTGCTGGTAGAAGAGGTTGACGAGCAGCCGGTAGGAGGCGAACCACTTCGGCGGCGAGGCGATGACGCCGGATTCGTCCATCGTTCGGTGGAAGGCACTGGGTTCGGTGCTCACGCGGCCGTCCCCGCCGGGCGGGCCCATGGTGTCCAGGTCGAAACCGGTGCCGAGACCGTCGATGTCGTCCAGCGTCAGCCTTCCCTGGGCGACCGTGGCGTCGAAGGCGCCCATGGAATAGGCGAAGGCACGGGCCCAGGCCGCCGTCCCGTGGTCGGGCGTACCGGAGAGCGCCCGCTCCACTACGGGCCGCAGGCGGGGGGCGTCGGCTGCCAGCCGCTGGGCGAAGGCGGGGCGGGGGTCCTTGCGGGCGGCCGCCCAGGCGAAGAACGCCTCGGCGTGCGAGCGCATCGAGAACGCCCCGTTCCCGGCTCCGTACTGGTGCGCCGCGGCCAGCGCGATGAACGCCTCCATGAGGCGTACCGGCGCCTCGCGCGGCTCCTCGGCCAGCTGCTGGACCGTGGTGGTCAGCGGCCGGTCCAGTTGGTCCAGGGCCATTTCCCGCAGATCCTGGAGCGGCTGCGGCCACGTCTCGATCGACGAGAAGCTCAGCGTCTCCGTGGCACCGTGCTCACGCATCGGCAGATAGGGCGGTGCGACGCCTTCCAGCCGGCCCATCTCACGGGCCTGGGTGAGATAGGCCTCCTCGTCCATCACGGTCGGGCCCTCGGCGGGGCCGGCGTCGAGGGCGGCGGCGATCCCCGCCCAGTCGAGCGCCGGCCGCCCGGGCACGCTCCGGGCGACGATGTCGATGTGCGGACCATACAGCCAGCCCCGCCGCAGGTGGAGGAGGGCCGCTTGGCGGTCCTCGCGGAGGCGGTGACTGACCGGCAGCACGGTCCGCGCCAGCCAGCGAGGGGTGATGGGCACCCGGGAGTACAGCCGTACCCCCGCCGCCTCGGACATCTCCGGACCGGCGGCTGCTGTGTCTGTGATCACGCTGCGTACCCGTTCATGATCGGAAGGCGTTGCGGGAGATGGCGGCCGTCCGACGTGGTGTGACGCGGCCCGGCAGGGCTCACAATGCCGCCGCGCCGGGCCCCGGACAACGAGCAGTGGACGGAACCTGACATCTGTCATGTGCCGCCGAACCGTCCGCCGTGGCGCGGTCCGCGGGCGGAGAACGGCCGAAGACCCGCGGAAGCGGCCGTACCGGGCGGCTTCGGCGCCCTCCGGGCCGGGCCGCCGGAGTGATAGAACCTTGGCTCCCGCAGACAGCTCGCCGAGATCTCCCCACCATGGACGGAGCATCAAGATGGTTACGCCGCAGCGCCCTTCGACGGTGTACAGCACGGAGCACGCCGAGATCTACGACTTCATCCACGCGGCCCGGGGCCGGGACTGGTCGGCCGAGGCGGACGGCATCACCCGGCTGGTCCGGGAGCGTTGCCCCGAAGCGGGTTCGCTGCTCGACGTCGCTTGCGGCACCGGCGCGCATCTGGAGCGGTTCGCCGAGCACTTCGGCACCGTGGCCGGCGTCGAGCTCTCCCCCGAGATGCGCAGAACCGCCACGAACAGAGTCCCGGCGGCCCGCGTGCACGAGGGGGACATGCGGCAGTTCGAGCTCGGCCGGACCTTCGACGCGGTGCTCTGCATGTGCTTCTCCCTGGGGTATATGAGCACCGTCGAGGAGCTGCGTCGGAGCGCGGCGACCCTGGTACGTCATCTGGCGCCCGGCGGAGTGCTCGTCGCCGAACCCTGGTGGTTTCCGGAGCAGTTCATCGACGGGTTCATATCGGCCTCCCTCGCCCAGGAGCAGGGCCGGGCCGTCAGCCGGCTGTCGCACTCGGTCCGGGACGGACGCGTCAGCCGGATGACGGTGCGCTATACCGTCGCGGAGACGACCGGTATCCGTGAATTCACCGAATACGAAACGTACTCACTGTTCACCCAGGAGGAATACCTGGACGCCTTCGGGCGGGCGGGGTGCGAGGTGGAGTTCCTCTCCGACTGGCCGAACGGCAGGGGGCTGTTCATCGGGGTCCGCGCATGAGGGGAAACACCCCGGCACCGTGACGAGGAAGCGGGCAAACCCCATCCCTCCGCGTCGCCCTGACAGATCCGCGCCGCGACAGCAAGGCGCCGAGGCAGGTTCCTGATATGTGTCACAGCCCCCATCGCTTCGATCCCGCAGGCCCCTGAGGTGGGCTAGCTTTCCGCGGAGAATGCCGACGGCCCTTCCCGGGGCCATCGGCGGATCGACCGCACATTCCGGGGGGAGACCATGAGCGAGCCGTCGGACCGGATCGCCGGAGTCGGCGCGCGCGCCGACAGCGGTGTGGAGGTCTTCGAGCGTCACTACGCCGGTGAGCCGGGCGCCGGCTGGGAGATCCAGCGGCCGCAGACGGTCCTCGTACGCCTCGCCGCGGAGGGCGCGCTCCGCGGCCGGGTGCTCGACGTCGGCTGCGGCAGCGGCGACAACGCCCTGCTGGCCGCCGAACACGGCCTGGAGACGACGGGGGTGGACGCCGCGCCCAGCGCGATCACCCTCGCCACCCGCAAGGCGCGCGAACGCGGCCTGAAGGCACGCTTCCTGGAGTGGGACGCCCTGGACCTCGCAGCGCTCGGCGAGCAGTTCGACACGCTCATCGACGTCGGGCTCTTCCACTGCTTCGCTCCCGAGGACCGGCCCCGCCTCGCCCGCAGCATGGCCTCCGTCGTGCCGGCCGGCGGACGCTGCTTCCTGATGTGCTTCAGCGACCGGCAGCCGGGCGACTGGGGTCCGCGACGCGTTCCCGAGCAGGCCGTCCGGGAGAGCTTCACCGGCGCCGGGTGGCGCGTGGACACGCTCGAAGCAGCCGAACTCGACGTCGCCTTCCGCCCTGGGGTCGCCCAGGCCTGGTTCGCCGCCATGACCCGCCTCTGAGCGGGTCGGAGAGAAGACGACCATGCGCGTCCTGTTCTGCACCTGGCCCGCCGCGGCCCACCTCTACCCCAGCGTGCCGATGGCCCGGGCCCTGCACGACGGGGGCCACGAGGTGCGGGTCATCTCCCACCCGTCGCTGCTGGACACGATTGACGCGACGGGGCTCACGGGGGTGTCGCTAGGCGACGAGCAGACCCTGCCGCAACCGCTGGGCGCCGGCCGCCCCATCGCCCCGGACACGTACGCCGACCTCGTCCGCCTCACCCGGTCCCTCGAACTGGACGGCTACGAGCGGTACGTGTGGACCTATTACCGGGACTACATGCTGCCGGCCGTACGCGACTTCCAGCCGGAGGGCGCTCCCGCCGGCGAACCCCAGTACGCCCTGGACGCGCTGGTCGACTTCTGCCGTTCCTGGCGGCCCGATCTGGTCCTGTGGGACCCCACGATGCCGGCCGCCGGGGTGGCCGCGCGGGTGTCCGGCGCGGCCCACGCCCGCATCCTGTGGGGCCCGGACCTGTTCGGCTGGGCGCACGAGCAGTACACCCGGTGCGGAAAGCTCGCCGGTGACGCCCTCCTGCCCGAGGAGCCGATGACCTCGTCGGTCAGGCCGATGGCCGAGCGCTACGGGCTCCCCATGACCGACGAGCTGCTGTTCGGGCAGTGGACGGTCGACCCGGTGCTGGAGCGCATGCGCCTGCCCACCGCGAAGCGCACCGTGTCGATGCGCTGGCAGGCGTACACCGGCCCCGCCGTGCTTCCCGAGTGGCTGAGGGATCCGCCCGCACGACCGCGGGTGGCCATCACCCTCGGTTCCTCGATACGGGCCTGGGGGCGGGACAGCGCCCTGCTCGTCAACCGGGTGCTGGAGATGGTGGACGGCCTGGACATCGAGGCCGTCGCCACGCTGGACGCCTCCCAGCTCGCGGTGGCCGACCGGATACCCGACAACGTCCGGACCGTCGACTACGTCCCGCTGACCGAACTGCTGCCGACCTGTTCGGCGGTGATCCACCACGGCGGCCACGGATCGTTCGGCGCCGCCCTGGTCAACCGGATCCCGCAGTTCGTCGTGATGGACCCCGGCTACCCCATGGAAGCGCCGCTCACGGGCCGGTTCCTCTCCGAGAGCGGAGCGGGAACGGGGGTGCGCGTCGACCGGCACACCGGCGCCGAACTGCGCGCGGGGCTGTCCCGGCTGCTGACCGCACCGTCCTTCCGCGACGCCGCGGCGGAGCTGTACACGGACCTGCTGACCGCTCCGGAGCCGAGCGAGATCATCCCCGTCCTGGAGCGCCTCACCCGCCACCACCAGAGCCGGGACTGAACCCGCCACCTTCCCACCGTCCCCACCGCGCCAGGGAGCCACCGCGTGATCAACGTCTTCCAGCCGAGCCTGGGCGAGGCGGAACTCCTCGCCCTGTCCGAGGTCTTCGCTTCGAACTGGCTGGGCCACGGACCCCGCACCGACGCGTTCGAAGCACGCTTCGCGGACCACATCGGTGTCGAGCCGGACCGGATGCTCTTCCTCAACTCCGGCACGGCCGGGCTCTTCCTCGCCACCGAGCTGCTCGACCTGGGCCCCGGCGACGAGGTGGTCCTGCCGTCCGTGAGCTTCGTGGCCGCCGCCAACGCCATCGCCGCGACCGGCGCGCGCCCCGTCTTCTGCGACGTCGACCCGCACGGTCTCCACCCGACCGTGGAGCACGTCGAACGCGCCATGACGCCCCGGACCAGGGCCGTCATCGTGCTGCACTACGGCGGCTACCCCGGGGATGTCGTGGGGATCGCGGCCCTGTGCCGGCAGCGGGGGATCCCCCTCGTCGAGGACGCCGCCTGCGCCGTGGCCTCCACGGTCGACGGCAGGGCGTGCGGCACCTTCGGCGACATCGCCCTCTGGAGCTTCGACGCGATGAAGGTGCTGGTGACCGGCGACGGCGGCATGCTGTACGTCCGCGACCAGCGGCTCGCGCGCCGCGCCCGGGTCCTCGCCTACCACGGTCTGGAGCAGCCCAGCGGCTTCGCCCACGCGAAGGTGTCCGAGCGGTGGTGGGAACTCGACGTACGGAGCTTCGGCCGCCGCGTCATCGGCAACGACCTGACCGCCGCGCTCGGCACGGTGCAGCTCGGCCGGCTGCCCGCCAACATCGCCCGGCGGCGCGAGGTGGCGACCGCCTACGACAGCCTGCTCGCGAACACCCCGGGCGTACGCCTGCCGCCCCCGCTGCCCGAGGGGCACCGCTCCTCCCACTACTTCTACTGGGTCCAGATGGATCCGCTCATCCGTGACCGGGTCGCGGCCACGCTGCTGGCCCAGGACATCTACACCACCTTCAAATACCCGCCGCTGCACCGGGTGCCCGCGTACGGCGCCCACCCCACCGACCTTCCGGGCACCGACCTGGCCACCGGCAGCACACTCCTGCTCCCCCTCCACCAGGCCCTGAGCGACGCGGAGATCAGGACGGTGGCGAGCGCCCTGTGCGAAAGCGTCACCCATCACCTGGCCCTGGCCGGGGCCTGACGCACGCCGACGGGAACCACCGAGGGAGGCGCCCGCCTGTGGGCATCGACGAGACAGCCGTTCCAGGTGCGTACGCGCACGCGCCCGGCCGAGCGGCGCGCCCTCCGTGCGCCCCGGCCCGCACCGCACCACGGGAGGAACGCCCATGAAGGCGCTGATACTCGCCGGAGGTCTCGGGACACGGCTGCGGCCGTTCACCGAGACCATGCCCAAACAGCTGATTCCCATCGCCAACCAGCCCGTTCTCGAACACGTACTGGTCAACCTCCGCGCGCTGGGCGTGCGGGAGATCTGCGTGGTCGTCGGCGCGTGGGGGCCCGACATCGCGGCACGGATCGGCGACGGATCGCGGTTCGGCGCCCGGATCACCTACCTCACGCAAGCCCGGCCGCTGGGTCTGGCGCACTGTGTGGCCATCGCCCGCCCGTTCCTCGGGGACGACGACTTCGTGATGTACCTCGGCGACAACGTCGTGCAGGACGGCATCGCGGGGCCCGCCGAGGAGTTCCGGGCCCGCCGCTCCGCCGCGCACCTGGTGGTGGCCAGGGTCGCCGACCCCCGCGCCTTCGGGGTGGCCGAGCTGGACGCCCGTGGCCGGGTGCGGCGGCTGGTGGAGAAGCCGCGCCTGCCGCTCAGCGACCTGGCGCTCATCGGCGTCTACTTCTTCCGCCCCGCCATCCACGGAGCGGTCGCCGCGATCAGCCCGAGCGCACGCGGCGAGCTGGAGATCACCGACGCCGTCCAGTGGCTGGTCGACCGGGGGTCCGCGGTCACGGCCGACGAGTACACCGGCTACTGGAAGGACACCGGACGCGTGGAGGACGTCCTGGACTGCAACCGGCGCCTGCTGGACACCCTGGACCGGGGCGTCCACGGAACGGCCGACGCCACCAGCCGTCTGACCGGACCGGTGCACATCGCCCCGGGCGCCACCGTGCTGCGCTCCGTCATCACCGGGCCGGTGATCGTCGGCCCCGGCTCCCGCGTCGAGGACTGCCGTATCGGACCGGGCACATCGATCGGCAGCGACTGCGTACTGCGCGGCACCGAGCTGGAGAACTCCATCGTGATGGACGGCGCGTGGGTGACGCGACGGACCGGTGCGAGCGACCTGCTCATCGGCCGCTCGATGCGGATCGGCTCCGGATCGCCCCCAGTGCCACTGCCCATGGAACTCGCGGCGAACGGCGCGCGTACAGGAGGAACCCGATGAGGATTCTGGTCACCGGCGGGGCCGGGTTCGTCGGCTCGCACTACGTGCGGACGATGCTGGCGCAGGGGTACGCGGGCTACGAGCGGGCCGACGTCACCGTGCTGGACAAGCTGAGCTACGCGGGCAACGCCGAGAACATTCCGGTCGGTCACCCCCGGCTGCGTCTCGTCCGGGGCGACATCTGCGACGCGCCGCTGTTGAACGAACTGCTGCCCGGCCACGACGCCGTGGTGCACTTCGCGGCCGAGTCGCACGTCGACAGGTCCCTGGACGCCCCCGCCGTCTTCACCCGGACGAACGTGGTGGGCACCCAGACCCTCCTGGACGCCTGCCTGGCCGCCGGAGTGGAGCGGGTGGTGCACATCTCCACGGACGAGGTGTACGGGAGTATCGGCGAGGGCTCCTGGCACGAGGAGTCACCCCTGCTGCCCAACTCCCCCTACGCGGCCTCGAAGGCGGCGGCGGACCTGACCGTGCGCGCCTACTGGCGGACCTTCGGACTCGATGTGTCGATCACGCGCTGCTCCAACACGTACGGCCCGTACCAGCATCCGGAGAAGGCCATCCCGCGCTTCACCACCAACCTCCTGGAGGGCGAGCCGATCCCGCTGTACGGCTCCGGGCGGAACGTGCGCGACTGGATCCACGTGGACGACCACGCGCGGGCCGTCCAGCTCGTGCTGACCAAGGGCATCGCCGGCGGCATCTACCACGTGGGCGGCGGCCACGAGCTGACCAACATCGAGCTGGCGGAGCAGCTGATCGCCCTGTGCGGCGCGGACCGGTCCATGATCCGGCATGTGACCGACCGCAAGGGACACGACCTGCGCTACTCGCTGGACGGGTCCAAGACCCGTACCGAGCTGGGGTTCACGCCACGGGTCGGCTTCGACGAAGGGCTGGCCGCCACCGTCGACTGGTACCGGGACAACACGGCGTGGTGGAAGGCCGCGAAGGACCAGGCAGCGGACACGGAGGACCGGTCGTGAACGACGAGCACAGGACACGGGTCCTGGAAGAGGCGCGGAAGCACCACCAGAGCGTGCGTGCTTCCGGGGAGTTCGTGCCGGGAACCACGGAGATCTGGCCGTCCGGCGCCGTCCTGGACGAGGACGACCGCGCGGCGCTGGTGGAGGCCGCCCTGGATCTGCGGATCGCCGCCGGGCCGCTCTCCAAGCGCTTCGAGTCGAACTTCGCCCGGCTGCTGAAGCGCCGCAAGGCCCATCTGACGAACTCCGGTTCGTCCGCGAACCTGCTGGCGCTCACCGCCTACACCTCCCCTCTCCTGGGCGAACGGCGGCTGCTGCCCGGTGACGAGGTCATCACGGTCGCCGCCGGATTCCCCACCACGGTGAACCCGATCCTCCAGAACGGCCTGGTGCCGGTCTTCGTGGACATCGAGCTCGGCACCTACAACACCACCGCCGACCGGGTCGCCGCGGCCATCGGACCCAGGACCCGCGGCATCATGATCGCGCACGCCCTGGGCAACCCGTTCGAGGTGGCGGAGATCGCCCAACTCGCGGCGGACCACGGCCTGGTCTTCGTCGAGGACAACTGCGACGCGGTCGGCACCACCTACCGGGGGCGGCTGACCGGCACGTTCGGTGACATCAGCACCGTGAGCTTCTATCCCGCGCACCACCTGACGATGGGCGAGGGCGGCATCGTGACGACCTCGGACCTCAAGGTCGCGCGGATCGTCGAGTCACTGCGGGACTGGGGGCGGGACTGCTGGTGCGAACCGGGCCACAGCGACACCTGTCTGAAGCGCTTCGACCACCAGCTCGGCGCGTTGCCCGCCGGCTACGACCACAAGTACATCTTCTCCCACGTCGGCTACAACCTGAAGTCGACGGACCTGCAGGCGGCGCTCGGCCTGTCGCAGCTGCGGAAGCTGGACGGGTTCATCGCGGCGCGCCGCCACAACTGGCGGCGGATGCGTGAGGGCCTGGACGGCGTACGCCATCTCCTGCTGCCGGAGGCGACGGCAGGCAGCGACCCGAGCTGGTTCGGGTTCGTGATGACGGTCGGCCCCGACGCCCCGTTCACCTGCGGGGAGCTGACCGGGTTCCTGGAGCGGCGGAAGATCGGTACGCGCCGCATGTTCGCGGGCAACCTCACCCGGCAGCCCGCCTACCTCCAGCAGCCCCACCGCGTCGTCGGCGAACTGACCAACAGTGACATCGTCACGGAGCGGACCTTCTGGACCGGTGTGTACCCGGGCCTCACCGACGAGATGACCGACTACGTCATCGCCTCGGTACGGGAGTTCGTGGCGGGCCGCCGGTGAGGCTCGACAGCTCGCGGCCGATCGGCTCGGAGACCGGACCGGACGGACTGGGCGGATCTGGCGCACGGGAGGGGCTGGAGGGGCTGGAGGGGCTGGAGGGGCTGGAGGCCAGGATCGCCCGCTCCGTGGCCGCCACCGACCCGGCGACCGGCGCCCGGAGCACGACGGCCGAGATCCTCGCGTGGCTGACGGAACGCCGCCGCGCCCACGGCACACGGATCCGGCCCATCCCGTTCGCGGAGCTGGACGGCTGGTCGTTCCAGGAGGGCACCGGGAACCTGGTCCACCGCAGCGGCCGCTTCTTCACCGTCGAGGGCATGCGCGTGCACGACGCGGACCGGGCCGAGAGCCCGTGGCAGCAACCGGTCATGATGCAGCCGGAGGTGGGCGTACTCGGGCTCCTCGCCAGGGAGTTCGAGGGCGTACTGCACTTCCTGGCCCAGGCCAAGATGGAACCGGGCAACCGGGACATGCTTCAGTTGTCACCGACCGTGCAGGCCACCCGGAGCAACTACCAGCGGGTGCACGGGGGCTCCGGCGTGCGGTTCCTGGAGTTCTTCACCGAGCCGGGCCGTGCCCGGCCGCTGACCGACACGGTGCAGTCCGAACACGGCGAGTGGTTCCTGTACAAGTCGAACCGCAACATCGTGGTGGAGACGGCCGAGGAGGTCGCCGAGGACCCCGCCGCCGAACCGGACTTCCGCTGGCTGACCCTCGGCCAGATCGGCGAGCTCCTGCGGTTGGACAACGTGGTCAACATGGACACCAGGACCGTAGTGGCCTGCCTGCCGACCCCCGGAGAGCCACGGCCGGCCCGGCACACCGACGCCGAGGTGTCGTCCTGGCTCGGTGCCGCCCGCGCCCGCTCCCGGCTCCGGGCCGAGCCCGTACCGCTCGCCCGGGTGCGGGGCTGGCTCCGGGACGAACAGGCCGTCCGCCGCTCCGACGACCGCCACTTCCGCGTGGTCGCGGTCGCGGTCGAGGCGGAAGGCCGGGAGGTGGGCAGCTGGACCCAGCCACTGTTCGAACCGTGCGGCCCCGGAGTCAGCGCGTTCCTGTTCCGCCACTTCGACGGCGTGCCGCATCTCCTGGTCCACGCCCGCGCGGAGGCGGGGCTGCCGCAGACCGTCGAGGTGGGCCCGACCGTCTGCTACACCCCCGACGACCGCGGTCACCACCCGGCGTACGCGGAACTCGTCCATGCCGCCGGAGGTTCTCGCGTCCGCTACGCGACGGTGCTCTCCGAGGAGGGAGGGCGGTTCCTGCACGCCGAGAACAGCTGCCTCCTCGTGTCGCTGGACGGCGTCGACGACAGCGACCTGCTCGGCCCGCCGCCGGACTACCTCTGGATCACGCCGGGCCAGCTCGGCGCCCTGACGGGCCGGGGCCATCAGGTCACCGTCCAGGCCCGTACGTTGCTGGCCGTGCTCAACTCCGGTGCGGCGAGGCTGTCATGAGCCGGCCGGTACGGATCGCGGTGCTCGGCACCGCGGAGTTCGCCCGGCGGCGCATGCTGCCCGCCTTCCGGGCCTCCGCCGACGTCACCGTGGTCGCCGTGGCGAGCAGGGACCCGGCCAGAGCGGCGGCAGTGGCCAGGGAACACGGCTGCCGGGCCGCCGCCGACTACGCCGAGCCGCTGGCCGACGACGACGTGGACGCGGTCTATCTGCCGCTGCCCGCGTCGATGCACGCCGAGTGGGCCGGTGCGGCGCTGCGGGCGGGCAAGCACGTGCTCGTGGAGAAGCCCGCCGCGATGAGCGGGGCGGACGCCGCCGAACTCTGCGCGCTGGCCCGCTCACGAGGCCTGGCCCTGGTGGAGAACGTCCTGTTCCTCCACCACTCCCAGCACCGGGCGGTCATGCGGCACGTCGCCGACGGGGCGATCGGACGGCTCCAGGCCTTCGACGCGGCGTTCACCGTGCCGCGCCGGCCGGCCTCCGACATCCGCTACCACCCGGACCTGGGCGGCGGGGCCCTGTGGGACCTCGGCGTGTATCCGCTGCGCGCCGCACTCGGCCTGCTGGGATCGGACCCGTGCCCGAGGCTGGTGGGCGCCACCGCCCGGCGGGACCCGTCGGACAGGGTGGACACGGCGGGTACGGCGCTGCTGGACGGCGGAGACGGACTCGCCCTCCAGCTCAGCTACGGCCTCGACCACACCTACCGCAGTACGTACACGCTCTGGGGCAGCACGGGCCGGCTCACGGTCGACCGGGCGTTCACCCCACCCGCCGACCACGAACCGGTGCTCCGGCTGGAGCGGGCAGGGGTGTCGACCCGGCTCCCCCTGCCCGCGGACGACCAGGCGGGCAACGCCGTCACGGCCTTCGCCCGCGCGGTCCGTGCCCGCGCGCGTCCGGCACCGGAGATCCTGCGCCAGGCTGAGCTGCTGGAGGCGATCAGCCTCAGCGGCAGGGCAGTTCACCGCACGGAGCGACCTGTGCGCGACGGCCGGACTCCCCCGGCGGACCCCACCGGTTCATGATCCCGGTGGGGCGGAACGGAGCTCAGATACCGCCGAGTTCTTCCGCGATGCGTGCCGCGTCGTACCGATTGCGGGCCTGGAGCTTCTTGATGGCCGACGAGGTCAGGTTCCGCACCGTGCCGGGGGCGAGGTAGAACTCCCGGGCGATCTCCTTGACGGAGGCTCCGGTCGCCGTGGAGCGCAGGACGTCACGCTCGCGTTGGCTCAGGAGGTCGACGGCCGGACAGGAGACGTCCGCCGGTCTCTCGCTTGCCCGGAGATCCTGTTGTCTCGCCTGCATGCCGCGGATGGTGCCGATCAGCTGATTCAGCCGCGCCCCGCGCGAGATGACGCTCACCATCTCGGACTCCTGCACCTTGACCAGCGCCACCTGCCCGGGCTGTTCGGTGATGAGGGTGATACCGCAGTGGGGCACGTGGTTGCGCACTTCGTGCACCGTTTCCCGTACGTACGGAGTCACTCCGCCCAGGACCAGGGACACGGCGGCCGCCTTGCGGATCGCGGGAACCAGTTCGCGGTGCGAGCCCACGACCCCCGCCACCCGGAATCCGGGAATCTGGTTCAGCAGCCCGGCCAGCGCTTCCGTGTATATGACATGCTCACCTGCGACGAGAATGCGCGTACTCATTACCGTTCCCCCGTTTTGCCTCAATGCAAGGGAAATTTCGCCGGGCCACACCTTGTGGGTGAACCTGGGGCTTCACACCTCAATTCCCCCGGAACGCCTGGTCAGACCTACGGTGTGAACGTCGAGTGCCAACCGGCCCCGCCTGGCGAAAGACCCCCTGGATGTCGGTCAGATAATATGCGCGACCTTGACGTTACAAAAGCCTTCGACCACTCCTCGGGGACCTGTTACAGAAAAGGGTCAATGTCCCGAAGATTGCGGTGGACGCACAGTCGTCCTCCATCTCGATGAGGCGGAATGCCGCACCGAAGAAGCATTCTTCGCCCGAATTGCCCATGCCCATCCCTCGCGGAGACCGCTCAGGAGAAGCCCGCTCCCAGGACCGTCCACATGCTCGTGACACGGGCCGGGCGGCGCGGCCGTACGCGGCGAAGGAGAAGGGACCGACGGGGACGGGCCACTGGGCGGCCCTGCACCGCCGCCCGACGCCGCCGGCCGCCGGGGACCACTGTCAGACGCCCGAACTCCCGCTGCGGCGACCGGTATTGCCGGAGGTCCCGGTCATCGGCGCGGGCCGACGGGGCCGCAGCCGCACGCACGGCGACCGGCACCGAGGAGCACGGGGGCCGGGCGCGGGGCCGGCGCCCGGGGCGGCCGAGGAGAGGCGCCCCGGCCTCGTGCGCTTCGCCCGCCCCACCCAGGGCCGGTGGCCCATCGCAGGCGCGCACGGCATACGTGACGAGGCGCATCGGCAAGACGCCTTCAGCGTCCACGCCGAGGCCCGACACTCCGGGCCCGCCCAGCGTGATCAAGCCACCGGCATCAGCGCCCTCACGCGTCGACGCGGCACCCTCGAAGCAAACGGCCACAAGCATGTCCACCCTCAACACTCGCTCCACGCTCTCGGCCTACCGCCCTGCCAGCCAACACACAGTGATCAGATCCGGATCGCCTCACGAAGGCACAGAGGTCCTGGGTCGCGCTCTTCGATGTCTCACCATGCGATCGCTCCCACCGGAAGCGTAAAGGTGAATCCAGGCCAAGTGCAAGGAGAAGCAAGGAGTTGGTCTAGGTTCCGTAAAGGTATCGAGGTGATGCGCGGCGGATTTGACGTTTCCGCGGGTCAGAGGCTGGTTCACGGTCCCACGACACTCCTGACGGCCTATCAGGACCGAGCAGACCCGCACCGCACTTCTCGGCCCTGCGGCCTCCAGGACATCCTCACCCACAGGCAATGTCCGACAACAGACTCAACCACCGTGCCGCGCAGCCGACTTGATCCGCGCCCGCGCTGAACTCCCGCCGGTCCGAGCGTGATCAGCCGTACACGCCCTTATGCACATTTACCCGCCGCCCTACCCGAAAGCCGCATTTCACGGCATCGGCGAGCACGCCGGAGTCGCCTCACCCGACGCCTTCCTACCGTCCCCCTCCGCTCCTGGAGATGGACTTCGAGCCGCCTCAGCCGCGCCCCGTCGAGATTCAGGGAAA
Organism: Streptomyces sp. NPDC102283; assembly: GCF_044766265.1. Lineage (NCBI taxonomy): Bacteria > Bacillati > Actinomycetota > Actinomycetes > Kitasatosporales > Streptomycetaceae > Streptomyces > Streptomyces sp. NPDC102283. The sequence continues at coordinate 824,773 of NZ_JBIWLQ010000001.1, read as the reverse complement.
GAAGCGAGCCGATGAGCGCCTCAGCTCCTTACGTGGTGTGAGCTCATCCGCTCAGCCGTTGAAGCGGAACCCGTAACACAGAGCTCCCACCTGCGGAAACGCCGGATTTCGCAGGGGCCATCCCAGCACAGAGGCTCCACCCTGCATCGTGCACTTCAGACGCCACCTCCCACGAAGCGAACCGGCTCGGACAGCGCAGCAGTGGCGGATTCAAGGTCTGCGAGTCTGATCGACAGCGTGGCCTCGGCCAGCCGCTCGGGTAGAGCGTCCCCGAATTTCAGGCCCCGCACGGCCTTTACGTCGACATCGGGCAAGGCCAGGCGCTCCATCACGTCAAGTCGAGCCAGTCTCCAGTCCGCCGGCGTGAGGTCACCCCGCAGGCGGACCCAATGATCGCTGATGCGCTGTCCTGGCACTGCGATGCCTCCGAGAGTGGCCGCCAGGGTGGCGTTCGCCCGGTGCCCGGCCCAGGTCCACCAGCGCAGCTGGTCTGCCTTTCCATGTTCTCGCCCGATCAGGGTGCCTCCGGGATGCACTCGCTCCATGAAGTGCTCCCTTGCCTCTTCCAGACAGCCCTGAGCCCTTCTGGTCAGATTCACTGGCGGGTCGGTACCGAGCAGCACGTCACGCACCGCGCGGGTGACCCGGAAGGACGCTCCCTGCCCGAAACCGGCTCCGCTCCATTTGGCTTTTCCACCGCCGTCGACCGGCTCGACAAAGCATCGCTTGCGTCGCCAGTCGATATAGGTGACCTGCCAGTTCCGTCCGGCGAGCAAGAGCCGGCGGGGGCCGGCGACCTGCTCGGTCAGGAGGCTGGGGTCCGTCCGACCGATCTCGACACGGCCCTGCAGGACCGTGAACTGGGGTGGGGCGGTGAACACCGCGGTGAGATCCATGAAGTGCCGGTGCCCGAAGCGGCGCTCGGCCTCAGGGCCGATGAAAAGCAGTCCACCGTCCTGGTCGAGGTATCCCTCTGCGATGAGGTGCCTGACGATCGGTTCCGCTGACACGCCGAACGGCCCGAGGCCGTTCCACCATTCCTGCCACAGATTACTCCCGACATTGCCTTCCTGAAGGCAGAGGGCAAGCAACTGCTGCGCCACGATGTGCCGCGGCTCAGGCGGAGGCACCACGGGCTCGACCCAGCCTCTCGACCATTGCACGAGGAGCCCCGCCGCGCTCAACAGGCCCGCTTCATCGAGGGTGAGGAAGAGACAGTTGCGCGATGTCCCCGGCCGGCGCCCGGTACGGCCGATCCGTTGCAGGAATGATGCGACGGACGAGGGCGCGTCGATCTGGATGACACGGTCCAGGTCGCCGACGTCAATGCCGAGTTCAAGAGTGCTGGTCGAAACGATCACGCAGTCTCTCGCCTCGGCGAAGGCTGCTTCCGCCCGTTTCCTCTCGTCGAGGGAAAGCGACGCGTGAGAGAGGAAAGTGGTTACCCCACGGGTCCGTAGGGCAGATCCCAGTTCTTCTACCAGGCGCCGTGACTCGCAGAAGACCAAGCGTTTCTCACCACAGTGCAACGTGCTGATAACCGTCGCCGCGTTCTCGAGCGAGCCCACGTAGTCGAGTTGGATGTCCCCCGGCGGCAGGGAGTTGGAGCTGTGGACCACAGGCGTCTCCAGGTGCGGGGCGACAACCCTGCCGGCGCGGTTCCCCGCGCCCGAACCCTGGAGCCACGTCAGCAGCTCATCCGGGTTGCCGACTGTCGCCGAGAGCCCGACACGCTGGAGTGGCCGCCCCACGACGCGTTGCAACCGCTCCAGTACAGCCAGCAGGTGCCAGCCCCGGTCGTCGCCCGCGAAGGCGTGTACCTCGTCGACGACCACCGCCCGGAGCCCGGAGAAGAACGACGCGTGATCGACGTTGACACTCACCAGCATCGCTTCCAGCGATTCAGGGGTGGTGAGAAGTACGTCCGGCCGGTCCGCCAGGATGCGTTTCCGCGCCCCCGAGGTGGTGTCACCGTGCCAGAGCGCAGCGCTGCGCCCGAGCCAGGAGCTGTACGTTCCGACTCGCGGCAACAAGTTGTTCAGCAAGGCCTTGAGGGGGCAGAGGTACAGCACCGACGTGCCGGTCCACCGGGAGCTGTGCATCCGGGACAGCAGCGGGAAGCACGCAGCCTCGGTCTTCCCCCCGGCGGTGGGCGCCAGCAGCACGGCGTCTTCACCTCTGGTCAGGGGCTCCACCGCTGCCTCCTGAAGCGGACGCAGTCCCTTCCAGCCCAGGGTGTTGACGATGTGGTGGACCAGCGCGGGATCCAGCTCGTCGTCCGTGCTCACGGCAGCTCCAGCGCGATGTCGTCGGCGTCGCCGACGGCGGCGTTGCGCTCGACGCTGTTGAGTTCGGAGTCCGTGATCGTGAGCGCGTAGTGCTCACGGGGGTCGAAGTCCTCGAATTCGTCGACCCGGTCCAGGACATCGGCGACGAGTTTGCGCAGAAAGACTCGCGGTGCGACTCCGACCTTGCCACCGAGGCCACCGGTGACGGCGGTGGCCAGTTCACCGATGTACCCGTCGTCGACGCGCGCCGCGACCCGCTCCGGGTGAACTGCCGCCTGCTGGTAGAGGTCGCGGACGGTTCTGCCGAGTTCACCGAGCCGGGGCAGGTCGAAGCCCGGCAGCCGCAGCTGGACCGCGCGCGGGGAGTCGAAGCGCGGGTCCGTGGTGAAGTCGGTGGCCAGACGCTGAGCCAGCGGCGGCAGGCGCTGAGCTCCCTGCTGGCCGTCGTAGAACGCTGGAGTGCCGGTGATGACGAGGAAGAGCCCGGGGAACCGGCCGGCGTCGATCTCGTCGAGGAGCTGACGGAGCGCGTTGAGGCCCTTCTCCCGGACGTCTCCGCGAACCCGCTGGAGGGTCTCGATCTCGTCGAGCACGAGGAGAAGCCCCGGATGACCACAGTCCCTCAGCACCGTGAGCAGCCCTTGGAGGAAGCCGAGGGCGGCGAAGTGGTCGAGGTCTCCGCGCACCCCTGCCGAGCGGCGTGCCGACGCCGCCACGGACTTCTGTCCGCCGAGCCAGGCGATCAGTGCTTCCGCGGTGGCCCCGTCCCCGGCCGCGACCGCTCTGCGATAACCGCGCAGTGCCGCCGCGAACGCCGGGGTGGTACGCGCGACATCGGCGAGCCGCCGCTCCATCAGAGCGTCCACGGCCTCGGCCAGCGCCGCCTCGTCCTCCTCGTCCGTGTCGCCGCCGTCGAGGACCTCCTCCTCCAACGTGTAGAACCACGAGTCGATGATCGCCCGAAGCGCGCTTGGTTGATGCGTGGCGGTGGCAAGACGTTCCGTAAGCCTTCGGTAGACCGTTTCCAGCCGGTGCAGAGGTGTCTCCGTCTCGGAGATCTGCACTTCGGCGGTGGCGAGACCAGCCCGTTTGGCACGCTCGGTCAGCCAGCGGGCGAAGAACGTCTTGCCGGAGCCGTAGTCCCCCCGGATGGCGTGGAAGGCCGCGCCGCCACGGGTGACGGTGGCGAGGTCCTCGTCGAGGGCGCTTTCGAACCGGCTGAGCCCTACGGCGAACAGGTCCAGGCCCGCCTGCGGTACGGTGCCGCGCCGCAGTGCGTCGATGACCTCGCGGCGCCTGGCCACGCTCACCGGGGCGGGGGGCGTCATCTGTTACTCCTTCGGCTTCGGCAGGAACTGGTCACGCAGCAGCGGAACATCGAGCTTCACCGCGTGCCCCGCGTCGACGAAACCGAGGACGGGATAGCCTTCGACGTTCAGCAGCCGCTGAACGGTGGCAACGAATCCCTCGATGTTGCGCCGGACCCGTCCGGTCGCGGAGATCGCGGCGGCGAGAGCCGCCGGAGACATCGTGCCGCCCGCAGCCACGAGGGCGTCGATGACCGCGGACACGACCTTCGCCTCCGGAGCCTTGCGCACATACTCCTTCTGGGCTTCGTAGACCTCGCTCGCCACCACCTCACTGCCCAGGGTGGTGGCGACCTGCCGGCCGGCGGGAGAGGCAGCCCGTTCGGGGGGCGCGCCGACAGCGGCCGGGGCGGCCTGACGCGGCGGTGCTGCCGACACCGTGGGCCCACCGCTTGCGGCAGCCGGACGTGGCGACGTGACCGGATCGACTCCCGGCACCGGCTCGCGCCACCATCCTGGGGTCGACCGCTCTCGCGGCAGCACCTCCCAGCCCTTGGGAGTCCGCTCGGCCTCCACGACCAGGGCGAGAACCGGGACGGTCATCTCGGCGAGTGACGCGCCTCCGTGGTAGCCGGCCCTGCGGCCGGTGTACCGAATGTCCTCACGCCACGGCGCGACGATGCGGCCTCCCCCTTCCAGCACCCTGGGGCCTCGGATCTCGGTCTCTCCGTCTTCGGCCTGCCCCTCGGTGCGCCAGCGTGGAGACACCGCCCCGGTTCCGGACACGGACGCGCTGTCGGTACGGCTTCCGCGCTCCAGGACATGCCCGTGGTCGGCGACCAGGACGACCGGGCGTCCGTACCCTCTGGCCGCCGACAGGAGGTCCCGCAGGTGAGTGACGTCGTCGAGGGCCCACGTCGTACCGCGGCCCTGCTGTCCCTTGTCAAGTGCGTCGTCGATGGTGTTCAGGACGACACCGACGACCACTTCGGAAGCGAGGGCGCCCATGAGTTCGTGAGCGAGGGCGTGGCCGGAGTCGCCGCCGACATCGGCCTTGTGGAAAAGAGCGGCTTCCCTGCGGCGCCGCTTCCAGAAGGCGGCGAAGCCGGCGGTCTCCACGGACTGCCCGCCCTGGGCGGGTCCCCCGGTGAGCAGTGAGGCGCGGCTCGTCCGGGTGACGGAGGGCAGCATGGACACGGCGGACACCCGACCGGCCGTCTGTCCCTCTGCGGGGCGCGGCACGACCTCCCACCAGCCTTCGCGCTCCAGTTCCGCGCCGAGCTGGATGGCGACCGCACAGCTCATTCCGTCGAGTACGACGATGAGCGGGGCACCCGCACCGGTCAGCGGACGTACGACCGACTCCAGGACGTTCTCGATGACCAGAGCCCCGTCCGGCTGGTGTGCGGTGGCGTGCTCCGACCAGGCCGTGAGGCGGCGGGCGAACTGTTCGTCGAGGCGTTCTCTGCGTGCCCGCCCCTGCTCGTACAACCCTCGCAGTTCGCGGGCCGTCGCCAGGTCCCCTCCGGGGTCCCCTGCCCATAGGAGGGTGAGCGCATGGTCCGCCCATCCCCAGTCGGTGGCCTGGGAGCGAGTGCCTTCGGCCACCGTGGGCACGGACGGTTCGGCCAGTTCCAGCCAACGGGCGACCCGTACCGCCATCTCCGCCACGTGTACCCGGTCCGGGTGGAGCGCGGCCAGACCGTGGCCCGCCAGGTCAGCGAGCGCCATCTCACCCGCCGCGGAGGAACGGCGGGCTTCGGCTACGGTTCGGCCGAGTTGCGCGGCGAATCCGGTGGGCAGGAACCGGCTGGTGGTGAGGGCGCCGACCAGCCCTGCCTTATCGGCCAACTTGTCCGCCCGGTCGATGACGGCGAAGACCCGCTGTCGGGCCGACTGGCTGGTTCTCGCCTGTGCGATCCAGCGCGTCAAGGTCCCCTCCACCGCGTCGGTGAAGGCGCTGAGCGCGGCCCTGCGGGGCATGACCTGTCCGAAGAGGCCACCGATGGCAAGAGCGGTGTCGGGGGCCACCGCGGGGTCCCGGAGCGCCGCGGCCAGCACGCCGAGGGCCATGCTGTCGTGGCCGAGTCCCGCTTCTGCAAGGGAGAGGAGCACCGGGGCCGCCGGGCCCGCGGTGTCGCCGAGCCATTTCTTCAGCTCGGCGCGTTCGAGGGCGGGAAGTCCGGCGAAACGCAGCGGGCCCGCCGGCGTACGGGACCAGGCGAGCAGTGTGTCGGTGTCGAGCGTGGGCGGCTGGGCCTGCGTGCCGGATCCGGAGTCGGCCTCGCCGAGGCCGAGCCGCTGCACGGTCAGGGCGCGCAGGGCGGTGTCGAGAGTAAGCAGTCCGCCGATGCGCGGCCAGCCGGTGTCGGAGGGTTCGGCTTCGAGGAGCGCTTCGAGGAGCCATTCCTTGCCGTACATTCGCACGTCGAGGCCGGTGGCGCCGAACCGCTGCGTGACGACCTCCGCGCTCTCGACGGTGAGCGTACGGCGGCGTACGGCCTGTCCTCGCAGGTCCCAGCCGAGCTGCTCGTCATCCACGCCCGTGGTGACCACCAGGACGTCACCGGGACCGGCTTCGTCCCGGTGATCCTGCCACGCGGCGATCACGCCGAGGACGGAGGACTCGTCGCGTACCTGGACGCGCCGGGGCTCGTCATCAAGGGTCGCGGTGAAGCGGGTCGGTGCTCCCGGCACATAGTGCCCGTGGACCAGGACCAGGCTGCGGTCGCGCAGGCTGGCCGCGTGCGTGGCCAGGAGCGCTTCGACGGTGCGGCGGCCCACCCGAGGCGCGGCGGGGGCCATCAGTCTCCCGCCTTCGGGCTGTCGGTGGTGTCCGCGGTATCGGCCGTGTCGCCGTCCACCGGGTGCCAGGTGACCCGGACCCGGGCGTTCGGGTGAGTGGTGAGGTAGGTGCGGATCTCGTCCCCGATGCCGGCGACCGTGGCTGCCAGGGTCGCTTCGAGACGCGTGGGTTCCACCACGTGTGCGAGGCCGGGGGCGTCGGTCCGGTTCCGGTCCTCGGGCACGGACACGTTGTCCACATCGCGGACAAGGAACGTGGGGACACGGGGGCTGCCGTGCTGGGTCAGGCGGATGTCCTGGGCGGTGAGCGGCGAAGGGGTCGGCTCCGGAGGCATCACGGGCCGGCCGGCCTGCGCCAGCCGGGTCGCCTCGCGCATCAGCGCCTTCGTACTGTCCCGCAACCCGTCCAGGACGGGAACCAGCGAGGACGCCTCTTCATGCTCGTTGGCGGTCCGGGACACCTGGGCGAGGAGACGGCCGGCGCGGTCACCCACGCTGTCGTCCCGGTTCGCGAGCTCGCGGACCGTGTCGAGATCCTCTGCCCAGTCGGGGGATTTGAGTGCGGTGAGCACCTCGGGGGCCTGCTTGAGCGCCGCCCCGATCTCCCCGTCCGCGACGTCGTACGTCGCTGCGGCCAGTTCCCTGATCAACGAAGCGGGGTCACCGGTCCGCATGACGCGCGCGACGAGGTCGGCCGCTGCCTTCATCGACTTGATGCGCGGGGCGTCCGCGCCGCCCGGCCCCTCCAGGCCGAGGCGAGCGGCGTTGTTCTGCAACAGAGTGCGTGCCTCACCGACCGGCGTCCGGTGGTCGTCCGCGGACTTACGGACCTTCTCCGCGAGATTGGCGACGTTACGGGCGAACAGCACCCGCGAGACCGTCTCGCCGAAGACCTTCCCGGCCCGGCCCAGCGCGACGGTGAACTCCTCCTCGCCAGGGAGCTCCACCGCCCGGAGCCCGTATCCCGGTCCGATCCGGTCGATCTCGGGAGCCTGAGGCAGGGGGGAGGTCTGATAGACCCAGGTGCGGTCGTCGAGCAGAGCGTAGGTCGCGATGACCAGGTTGCTGACGTTCCGGTCGAGGCCGGTGTAGCCGAGTTCCTCGATCCACTCGCGGATGTCCTCGACCGACAGGTCGGTGCCGGTGTCGGGGTTCTCCGCGGCCTTCTTGTTGATCCGCAGCCGCCACTCGTTGGTGACGTTGAGCGGACCGTCGTGCACCTCGCCGAGCCCCAGAGCATGGACGATCCTCCGTACGGAGACCAGTTGGTGACCGTCGACCACGACCCTGCGGGAACCGTCCGCCATGGCCCGGTTGATCCACGTCAGCGTCGTCTTCAGGTCGCCCTTGGTGATGGCCCTACGGGTGAGCCGTGGGTCGAAGTCCGGATGCTTGGGGTGGCGCGCCGCGAGAATCCCGTCGGCGATGAGGAAGAGGTTCTCCTCGAAGCCGACGGCCGCTTCGGGGTTGTCGCGTGTGAAGCCGGGCTGAAGGGTGAGCAGGTGCTTCCCTTCGGGGACTTCCGCTCCCGTGGTCCCGGGCTCGGCTCGGGCGATGCCGTACACCTGCTGGAGCGCGTCGGTGAGCTGGCCGGTGAGGCTGTCCCTGGACGCCTTGAGCTGGTTGCGGATCTGGATGCGTTCCTCGGCGGGGCGGGTGGCGGTGTGTTCTTCGAGCCGGTCCCGTTCCAGCAGGTAGTTGATCTTGAGGAGGCGTCCGAGGTTGCGGCTCTTCTGCTCGGAGAGGAAGTCGGCGAGCCAGACGACGGTGGGGGCGGCCTTCCCCGCCCGCCTCATCCGGTCGACCCGCTGCACGTCGTCCATCGGAGAGTGGTCTCCGTCGTCGAAGGGGTAGTCGAAGACGAGACGGATGTCACTGCCGAATTGCGGCTTGAAGGCGTCGTCGGGCAGATGCGGGTCGCGGACGTTGCCGAAGACGAACTCGGCCGTGCGCTTCGTTCCGCGCCAGACGACGTCGCGGACACAGATGAACGCCTGGGTGTCCGGGATTCCGAGTGCGGCCCACAGCTGGTCCTTGATCCACTGCCGCCGGTAGCCGAGCTGGTCGGCGACGCCCTGTACCTCTTCGAGGAGCGGTTCGACGTCGAGGTCGGACAGATGCAGGTGGAACACCGGGTCGGCGTTGTCGCCCTCGCTGCGCAGTTCGCCGTCGAAGCCCTCCGACTGAAGCTCCTGGAGCCGCTTGACCGCGACCGATCCGGCGTCCCCCACCCTCGTCCTGATCGTGCCGTGGTTCAGGGCGGCGAGTTTGCCGCCGGTGAGCCGGGACAGGGCGGGTACGTGCGGGGCGAGGGCTGCCAGCAGCAGCGTCTTGACGAGTCGGTCGTCGGTCTGGAACCGCTTGTCGTCCGCCGAGCCGTACTTCGTCAGCAGGTGCTCGGTCACGCGCTCGTGGAAGCGGCGTGCGCTGTCCGCCTCCGCGCGCAGCTTGGCGGTGAACGCCTCGCCGGTGCGGGTCGCGATGACGTCCCAGAGATCCCCTATCGGGATCAGGTCGCCCAGTTTCAGGTCGTCCAGGCGTCGGCCGAGCAGTTCCTGTACGAGCTTGAGGCCGGTCCGCTCACGCTGAAGGGCTCCCGAGAGGTCGACCAGGACGTTGAGCAGCGCGGGCGACAGGGGGTAGAGCGTGCGGAAGTCGTCCCAGTTCGCCTCGGTGCGCCCCTGCGAGTCGAGCAGGACCTGCCGCACCTCGTCCCTGGAGGACTCGACGAGCTTGAACGCGTCGTCGCGCGCCTGCTCCATGCCGGGCCGGGGGGCCAGCACCCGGTATTTGATGATCTCGACGAGGTTGCTGTCCTCCAGCTCGACGACGTCCACCCGCCCCGCGAGATAGTCGATCTGCTGTTCCAGGTTCTGTACGTCGGCGCCCGCGACGTCCGCGCCGATCAGCTGGGACAGATCGCGCTGGCGGGAGATGAACGAGACGATCGGCACGGGCCTGTTCCCGTCCGCGGACTCGATCAGCTTGACCAGACGCTGCACCTGGTCACGGACGAAGTCCTGGTCCCCCATGTGCGCCTGGAGCCAGAGGATCAGCTCGTCGAGAAAGAGGACGACTCCGTCATAGCCGAGCGACTGGGCGTGCTGAGAGATGGCCTTCAGGCCGTTCTCCAGGGGGATGAAGGAGTCCTTCTGACCACGCGCCGCTTCGGCGTAGGACGCCATGGGACCACTGACGAGAGCCGACACCAGCCGATCGCGGTCCGGGTCACCGGCCTGCGCCGCGAACGCACGGTCCAGTTCGGCGCTGCTCCAGCCCAGCTGGACGGCGACATCGCCCGTCCCCGCGTCGATGACCGCTACGTCGTCCTCGTCCTCCGGCACATCAGCGGCGCCCGCCGCCGGCGCTCCGGCCCCGAGCCACTGCCGGAATTTGGCGTCGTCGGCGAGGAACTCACGCTGCCTGCGTGCGTCGGCGAGAAGTGCGTCGGCCCGGAAGACGGCGGGGGTGGGCGCCTCCGGATGCAGCACGCGCACGGTGTGCACGTAACCGCCGAGCAGCGCCGAATCCAGGTCGGTGGAACCCACCAGGTGGTAGGGCACCATCAGGAACCGGCTCTTGGGCAGCCAGTCCTGGTGCTCGGCCATGACCTCGGCCAGCCGGGGCTTGCCCTGGGCCGCCGGGTGGTTGTTGAGCGCGGCGTGCAGCACGGTCAGGAAGTGGCTCTTACCGGCGCCGAACGAGCCGTGCAGGTAGGCGGCGTGCGAGTCGCCGCTGCGCACGGCGGCGGCGACGATGCCCAGCGCCTTGCGGAACTGCTTCTGCAGCTGCTCCGTGACGACGTACTCAGCCACGCGCGCGTCGGTCTCGTTGAAGCCCTGAGAGAGATCGATCTTGAAATTACCCGCATGGACGTCTTCCTTGACGGCGATGACATCACGCAGGACGAGCTCTCCGCTGGGCATCAGGCGATCATTCCCTCACTCGACTGGACCGGTGACACGCTGCTGCCGCGCGCCCCTGTCAATCTTGCCAGGCCGTGTGTCTGCGAGTGAGCGCCATCCGGCCTCTCGCCGGTCACTAGATCGCTCTGGGTAACCACTCGTGCCACTGCGGTCTCGCATCTCACTCAGCGTCGTGAGCGCAGGCCAGGGCGGACTCTTCGGGCTTGGCCGATAGGCGCTCTATCCCCGCTGTCTCCCTCCTGTTCCTCTGAAGAGGCCCGGCGGCGCGGCTGGGGCACGGTCGTACTGACCCATGAGGGGATGAAGTTGGGTACGTCATCGCGGTGGCCCGGACCGAGGGGAGCTCCCGGCACACCGGCCGGAGACTGGAGCCGTGTGCGCGGGCGCCTCTCCTCATGGCGCCCCGGCCGGCCGGACGCCGAGGCACGACTGGACGAGATCGCCGAGGACGCTCTGGCGACGCTGCACCGGACTCTGCGCGCGGACCCCTCGGCCTTCGGCCTGTACGAGGCCGCGTGCGCGGCCGGCGAACGGCTGACGGCCGTCATGGACACCCTGGCACCGGGCCGGGAGGCAGATCCGGACACCTTTGCCGGTGACGGTCGGGAGACCCTCACCGAGGCCGGGGCGGACGACAGCGGTGACGGTACGGACTTCGCGGCCCGCTTCGTCCGGGCCGTGGGCGGCGAGGGCGGCACGGTCGCCGACGCGACCGTACGCCGGGCTGCCGCGGTGACCGCGGGCCGGGTCGCGCGGCAGGACGCCGGGGCGCTCGCCCGGGGCGGGAGCGACTGGTCCGGCGACCTGTTGTGCCTCCTCTACCAGTGGTTCTTCGCGGACGTCGTCACCGAATTCCTGCGCGTCGCGGTCGCGGAGCAGGTCAAGCTCGTGGTCCCGGTGCTGCCGGCGGCCGATCCGGAGGACCGCGTCGCGGACTGGATCGCCGAGCAGGTGCTCCACCTGGTGCCGAGCCCGTGCGAGGAGGCCGCACACCTCGCGGAGGCGGCCGAGCGGGGCGAGGGCGAGGTCACAGCCCTTGAGGATCCTGCCGACGCCACTCTCGCGCAGGTCGCCCGGGGTCTCGTCCCGCGCGCGGTCGGCGCGGCGCTCGGTCTGCTCCCGGAGACCGACGGTGATGCCTGGATCGGGGCCTCCACCGGCGCCCGTGCCGGACCGGGCGCCATGCCGAGCGAGGGGACATCAGCGGCATGACAGGAACACCGGTCCGCCACTTCTGGCTCTCCCACCCGGACGCCCCACCGCCCGATCCCCCGTGGCGGCCACTGAGCGACGCCCTGTACTGGGAGTCCCCGGCACGCGCCCCCGACCGCCGTGAACTCTTCGGTCATGCCCCCGACTGGGCGGACGACCTCCAACGGGTCGCCAGGGCCGTCTTCGCCGCGGATCGCTGCACACCGCGGAAGGCGGCGTTCGACCACTGGACCCGCCACATCCGGCTCTCCGTCCCGGTCGTCACTCCCGACGCGTGGTCCCGTGCTCTCCCGCACCTCACCACGCTGCTCGGAACCGTCACGGGCGACCGCTGGGAGGTCGAGTTCCGCCCCTTCCACGCCGACGAGCGACCCCGCGCCCGCCCTCTGCCCTTCGGTCCCGAGGAGTACGCCCACGAGGTGGCCCTCTTCTCCGGCGGCCTCGACTCCCTGGGCTGGGCAGCCCGGCGCGCCACCGCGAGCGATCCGGGCGCCCTGCTCCTGATCACCCTCGGCGAACGCAACTTCGAACCGCTCCAGGACGCCGTCTACGAGGCCGTGCGCCTGCGTGCGCGGCGGGAACGGTTCCCGCGTCACCTGCGCCGACTCGTACAGAGCCAGAGCGTGCGGCCGAAGGCCGCCGGGGCCGTCCCCGAACTGACCACCCGCTCAAGGGGCCTGCTGTACGCCGCCACCGCGGTACATGCCGCGGCGGCCGAACGCGTCCCCGTCGTCCACGTCCCGGAGAACGGCCAGCTCGCGCTGAACCCCCCGCTTTCCGCCGCCCGTTCGGGTGCCTGCTCGACGCGTTCGGTGCATCCCTGGACCCTTCACCACCTCAACCAGATCATCGAGGAGGTCGCGGGCTCCTCCCCGTCCCCGGTCCGGGTCGTCAACCCCTTCGCCGGGCTCACCAAGGGCGAGGTGTGCGCGGCGGCCAGAGACGCCGGCCTGGACCAGAGCGTCCTGGAGGCCACCCTGAGCTGTGGCGCGCCCCCCGCCCGGCGGCCGCCGGGCGGGGGGCGTGCGGCTCGGCCGCGCCTGAACCACTGCGGGCTCTGCTTCCCCTGCCTGGTCCGCCGGTCAGGAATGCTGTACGCCTACGGTGAGGACCGCACCCCCTACGCCGCCGACCCCTGGGACCCGTCCCTCACCCCGGAACGCACGGCGCACTGGCGAGCCCTCCAGCGCTGGCTGGACAGGCCCTGCACGGTGCTGGACCTCGTCGCCGACACCCCGCTGCCTCCCTGCGCCCGCCCCGCCGAACTGCTGGCCGTCGTGGACCGGGGCCGGGACGAACTACGGGCGCTGGTCGCCCGGGCACCCGGCGTACGACGGTCCGCTTGAGCAACCCCCCGCGTACGTGCCTCCCTCCGACCCCTCCAGCCCCAGCCCCTCCGGCACGCCGACCGGCCTCGTCTCCGCCCAGACGGTCTTGCCAGGCCCGGTGCGGTCGCTCACGCCCCATCGGAAGGCCACGGCCCCGACGAGGTGGAGGCCCCGGCCGCACTCCGCGTCCGCGTCGGCAGCGGTGGCAGCCGAGGGGTCCGGCCGTCGGGGGTGGGTGTCGGACACCTCGACCCGGACGACGGCTGTCGCCTGCTCGTACAGCAGGCGCAGCTCGAAGTCCCTCCCCGACACCCGCCCGTGGAGGGCCGCGTTGGCCGCGAGTTCGGCAACCAGGAGGGCCACGTCGTCGGAGAGCGGGGAGCCGTACGCGATCCCCCAGTCGTCGAGCTGTCGCAGGGCGAACCCGCGCGCACGACTGGCGCCGAGACGGGTGGCGGAGAACCGCCGGACGAACACATTTACGGTTACAGGCGGTTGTGCCTGATGGGCTGTCATGAGTCACAGCGTTGCGGCCCATCCCCCTCCACCAACAGGAACAACACCGATACAGATCCGCCTGTACCAGTTCACACTGTGGACTGGGCGGGTAACTCCCCGTGACCCTTCGTGGGCTGGACTCAGCGTGAAAGGCGGGGCTGCGATGACGGCGGACAACGGAAGCAGCACGACAGCGGGTGGCGATCCCGAACTCTCCGACAGCCTCCGGACTTTCGGCGCGGTCCTCAAAGCGCTACGGGAGGCAAACCGGCTGACCCAGGAGGAGTTCGCGCCACGTGTGCGGTACTCGACGGCGTACGTCGCGAAGATCGAGCAGGGGAAGCGTTTCCCGCCGGAGAACCTCCCGGGGCGGGCCGAAGACGTCCTGGGGCCGGTCGCGGGGAAGGTCCTCGGGGCAGCCATGCGCAGCCTGCGGAGGAAGGCGGGACTGGCGTCGTGGTTCTTGCAGTGGGCGGGGGTCGAGGAGGAGGCGATCACGCTGTACGCGTATGAGTGCCGGGGGATTCCGGGGTTGTTGCAGAGCGAGGGATACATCCGGGCCGTCTTCGACCGACGCCTGCCGCCTTTGTCGGAGCAGCAGTTCGAGCAGCAGGTAGCCGCACGTCTCGAACGACAGAAGCTCCTGACCGAGCGCCCCAACACCTCGTTCTCGTTCCTCATCGAACAATCCGTCCTGGAGCGCCAGCTCGGAGGCCCCGAGGTCACGTCTGAACTCATCGACAACCTGCTCACGCATGGCGGTCGACGCAACGTGGAAATCCTCCTCATGCCGCTCAAACAACCGGACCACTCCGGCATCGACGGGCAGATGTATCTCGCGGAGACCTCTTCCAACAGTTGGTTCGGCTACGTCGAAGGCCACGACTCCAGCACCCTCCTGACTGACCCGAAAGTGGTCAGTGCCATGCTTCAGCGCTATGGCAAGATGCGCTCACAGGCGCTGAGCCACGAGGCCACGGTGGCCCTGCTGAAGCGGATTCAAGGAGCGCTATGAGTACGGAACTGGACTGGTTCAAGAGCAGCTACAGCGGCAGCGGCGGCGACAACTGCGTTGAGGTCGCCATTGACGCCGAGGCGGTCCGCGTACGCGACTCCAAGGACGTCGGCCTCCGCCCGTTCGCCGTGACGCCCGCCGCCTGGTCGGCCTTCACCACGTACGCGTCCGGCTCCTGACCCACGCAGCCGCACGGCCTGTGAGGCGGCGGGTCTGCCGCCTCACAGGAGTCGGCTCTCCTACTCCTCGACCGTCCCCGCCTCTTCGACGGCCCTCTTCTTCGGCTCGGTCGCCTTGCGTCCGCGCGGCCTCTTCACCGGCCGCCACGCCTTCAGCTGCGCCTCGCCGACCGTGTGCCTGCGCAACAGAGCCTCGAAGTCTGCTTCCAAAATGTCGGCCGGCACATCGCCGTCCCACTCCGCGTCCGGCTCACCGTGCCACTGCCGGACCCACGGCATGACTTCCCGCAGCCCCGCGAGCAGCGGAACGATCCGTTCGGTGTCCCAGCCATCGCCCTTGGTCCGCGCGTCGACCAACTGGGACAGCACCTGCGCCTGGTCCTTGTGATCCCACCCGGCCCAGCCGAGCATCAAGGTCGAGTCCCCGTCCGGACTAGCCTCGGGATAGGAGATGAACCGCTCCTTGGGCACATCGAGCTTGCCCCGATGGGACCAGTACGAAGGCCGCAGGAAGTCCGACGTCTTGTACTTGGTGGGCGGATCGATGTCGCGGCGCACACCGTTCTTGTCCTCTTCCCGCTGCTCCTTCCACACTTCCTCCCACTGTGCGCGGGTGCGCAGTCCGGAGTCCTTGTAGCGCAGGGCGGCCAGGTAGGGCACATGTTCGTCGGCGACGACTTCGGTCAGCACCTGCGCCAGCGGCAGGTCCGGCTTCCCGAGGTGATCGGCGGCATAGAGCGCGGCGACGGAGACGAAATCCGCATCCGAACTCATCCGGTCCGCGAGGTAATTGACGGTCATCGAGCGTGGCTGCTTCAGCCCGTCCCGCAGCTCGTACCACAACTCGTCACCCTCACACCGATCGAGCAGCCAGGTCCGCAGGGCGGCCCGCTCCTTCTTCTCCCAGGAGTCGGCGGACCACCGCCGCTTGCACTCGGGACGCTCGATGAGGCCGATGTCCTTGGGGCGCGAGGTAATGATGTCGATCCGAGCCTGAACGATCTCGCGGTACCACTGGGGCCAGTGGGCGGGGATCTCCGTGACCGGCTCCGAATCGTGACGCCGGAACCACTGCTCCACGGCTTCGTCGGTGGAGGCCCGTGAAGCCATTGCCAACTCGAACGCTCTCTCCCCCAGGCGTACTTCGGGAACTGCGGAGGCGGTTTCGCTCACGGTGACGCGCGCCAAATCATCGCCGCTGAGCAGCCCGTACAACCCATAGACCCGCCAGTCCAGCTCCTCTTGAAGAGCAATCATCTGGTGCCAGATGCGCGCATACTCAGACTTCACCTCGGCTAGAATTGACCCGTCAGGGGTTGCGCTTGAGCAAACAGCGGACGGCTCTAGACTTGCCAAAGTGGTGGCCAGAATATCAAGCTGGCGCCCCAGCGATAGCGGCAGCTCGCCCGGAAGTGGAAACTCTTGCAGCTTGGTTCCGGTGAATTCGTAAAAACTTTCCCAGGCATACCGACCGGTCGAACGCTCACCTCCTCTGTTCCCTTTATCTTGGCTTACCTGTTTCAGCCAGAAACAACCCGCCGACGAGTTGAGCACCCCCAATAGCTCCAGGTGTGCGTCCTCATTCGCCCCCTCCGGCAGCTTGATGACTGGCGCGGACCTATTGAATACCTTTCCACCTCGATCCAGAACAAAGTGGTTGTGCGTCGACACAAAAGCGAACGCGATGCCGAGCGGCACCGAAAAGCGTTCCGGGTGCCATCGACTCCACTCGTACCAAGTGAGCCCGATCTCCTCGTGAGTACCTCCTGGCTCACGACGTAGGCGCAGCGAACTTCTCTGCATCCAGAGGAGCCGGTAGGCGGCAGCGTCCGAAAGATCGGCGCTCAAATCGGAACCGTAGGGGAAGAGCGCCTCAGTTGCGGGCCGAAGGTCCCAATCCCGAATAACATTGCCTTCGACCAGGGGGACCACGTGCCGATCGGCCACACCTTGCCTGCTCCAGCTGCCAGGGGGGGAAAAATACGCCTCATCGGCACCGGTGTGCGTTGTTCGGCCAATAAGCTTCACCCTCGCGCCGAGCGAAGACGCCCCTGCCGACGTCAGGTGCCCGAATACCGCAGCAGCCCCGCCACCGCTCAGCGACCAGGGCGCGTTAGCGAAACTCGCACGATCCAGATCGGCAACAGAAACCCATTCGGATTCGCTGCCCGGGCTTCGGAACTGACTGATGATTGCCTGCCAAACGTAACCATCGGCCGCATTGAGCGGCTGCTCCGGCTCCCCTCGGACACCCAGAACCGCGCGAATGTTTCTATAATCGCTGGGGATCCGATTTCGCCCGACCAGGATGACCGTCGGTGTGCCGTGCCCGGGAATATAGGCACCCGAGGTGTCGATCACGTGCGAGAGCTCGACCTCGCCACGGAATACGACCTCGATAAGGTCCTTACCAAACTCGCGCTTCATGAAGGAGTTAGCCGTGATCTGCCCTACGAAACCGCCCCCGCCGAGGATCCCGCCAGGCCCCCGAACTGCCAGATCGAACAACCTTTGCGCAAAAGGCACAGACAGCGCAAAGAGCCCAATGCTAGCGTTATAACCCTTCTTATAGTTTTCCTTCTCCTGCTTGTCCTTCACCGTGATGTACGGCGGGTTCCCCACCACCACGTGGTAAGAGCCGCGTCCCAGGAGGTCCGCCCGCTTCGCGTACTCCCAGACGTCCTCCGTCGCGTACGCGTACGCCTGCCCGTCCTCGCGCCCCACGGCCGTGTCCGCGAGGAACATGTCCAGGTCCATCTCGGTCTGGATGCCCGCCGCGCCCCGCCCGTGCAGCAGCGAGTCGCCCACCGCCACGTTGATGGGGAAGGACGGCGCATCCGCCAGCCTCCGCGCACCCGCGACCTTCATCGCCGCCACCAGGAGCCGGAAGCGGGCGATGCTCGCCGCGAAGGGGTTCTTGTCGCAGCCGTGGACGGACTCCAGCGAGCGGCGGACCAGGGTCCAGTTGTCCGTGCCCGGTTCCGCGACGCGCCACTTGTCGAACAGGCGGTGGAAGACGCCGAGGAGGAAGTGGCCCGACCCGCACGCCGGGTCGATGGTCCGCAGTCCGCGCAGCGGCTCACCGTCCGGGTCCAGGGGGTCCTCCCGCGACGCGTTGAGACCGAACTCCTCGATGGCCGGTTCCAGCGTCAGGTCGAGGATGAACTCCTCGACGAACTCCGGCGTCTGGAGCAGCGCGTACGTCTTGCGGGCGTGCTCGCTCAGCTCCTGGTAGAGGTCGCCGAGGAAC
Source organism: Streptomyces sp. NPDC102283 (assembly GCF_044766265.1). NCBI lineage: Bacteria > Bacillati > Actinomycetota > Actinomycetes > Kitasatosporales > Streptomycetaceae > Streptomyces > Streptomyces sp. NPDC102283. The sequence continues at coordinate 806,965 of NZ_JBIWLQ010000001.1, read as the reverse complement.
CGCGTGTCCCACTCCGCGTCCGTGAAGTCGTAGCGGATCTCACCGGCCACCCCCCACCTGCGCCAGAACGCGAGCAGCTTCGTCGCAGCGTCGTAGCTCGGGGTGAGGCTCCACAGCGGGTTGTGGTGCTCATCGAAGAGGCCGGCGGCGGTCGTGTTCGTACCGGCGAGGTGGCGGAAGGAGGCGATCAGCCAGTCGCGGTCGTTGAGGTGCGGGTGTTCGCGGAAGAACAGGTCGTGCCGGGCCTCAGCCTCGGCCAGCCGCTCGCCGGGGCCGGCGAGGAAGGGCTCCTCGATGAGGTGGTTGTCCTCGCAGAAGCGGACGAAGACACAGGCGAGGACCCACGCGGCGGCGGCCTGGGTGACGCGCTCGTCACGCCAGGCGGCGTAGGGGGCCGCGATCCGCTTGGCGTGCTTGGCCTGGCGGTACTCCTCCGCCAGCCGCTCACGGAACTCGTCGACCGTCTGACTGCGGGCACGCAGGTCGTCCTCCAGGTCGAGGACCTGTCGCTTCAGGTCTTTCACCAGAGCAGCCTTGTCCAGGGCAGCCCTGTCCTGCTCTGCCATACCCGCCGTGTCCACAGTCACTTTCCGCTTCCTTCTCACCACACCGCGTCGCAGCCTGCCGCGTATCCCGCACCAGGCCCCCCAATCCTGCCAGCTGGATAACGGGCCAGGCCCTCCCGTGTGCGGAAACACTCCCTCCACGCTCCACCCCCGCCATTAGAGTGATCGTCGTGACGGCTCCCACCACCCCGACGCCTCCCCCGCACACCTTCCTCAAGGCGGGGCACGACCACTACAAGGCGGCTCTACGGCTGTCGCAGGACGTGAAGCTCGCCGGCCCTGCCGACCACCTCGCCGGTCTCGCGGCGGAGTGCGTGGTCAAGGCGATGCTGATGGACTTCTTCAACGCGAAGCAGGACATCCCCTATGCCAGGCCGTACAGCCAGAAGACCCCGCAGGACAAGCGGACCTGGCACGAGCACATGCCCAAGGTGTGGGACCACCTCCAGCTCATCGCGTCGGGCACGCGAGGAAAACTCATCCGTCAGCAGTTGCCGACGCAGAACCCGTTCAGCACCCCGTCCGACGAATGGGACGTTTACCACCGCTACCGTGACGGTGACGACTTTGACCCGCAGCGGCTCCCTCGCCACCTTGCGACGGTCCTCGTCTTGATCAACGCCTACGACTCGGCGAAATGACACCAGGGAGCGACTGGACCCCATGACGGAACCAACCCGATTCGACAGCGCGTGGCAACAGGCGTGCGCGCTCGCCGGTGACGCTGCGGCCGAGGGGCACGATGTCGTTCTCGTCCGGGACCTGTCCGGCCGCTCCACCCTGCTGATCGACGACCGGGATGACGAGATCGCACCGGACTCCGACCGCCTCACCCTGCTCCGGCAGACGTTCCGTGAGCGTCTCGGCCCCTTCGCCGCAGGCGATCCCGTGCAGACGGCCGGCACCATGTTCTCGGCGGACGTGTTCTTCGACGCTCCTGAACTGATCATCCTCCAGGACCGCGAGGAGAACGGCCCCGGCCGGGTCGGCGCCCTGGAACGGACCGTCGTCGGCGCCGACTGGTCCTCTCCCGGCATCGAGCGGGAGGGCTCCTCTCCCCGCTCGTGGCCCCGTATCGCCCTGTACGGCTTCAAGGGTGGCGTGGGCCGCTCCACCGCGACCGCCGTGCTGGCCCGCCACCTGGCCGAGCTCGGCAAGTGCGTGCTCGTGGTCGACCTCGACCTCGAATCCCCCGGCATCTCCAATCTGCTCGCCGATCCGGGAGCCGCTTCCCGGCACGGCATCGTGGATCACCTGGTGGAGTCGGCCGTCGGCAACGCGGACGGGCTCGACCTCCTCGCCAAGTCCTCCCTCACTCCGAAGGAAGGCAACGGCGAGATCTGGCTCGCCTCGGCCTCCGGCACCCCGCGCAAGGGTGAGTCGTACGACTACCTGGCCAAGCTCAACCGCATCTACAGCGACCTGCCGCCCGGTCGGCCCGGCGAGAAACCCCGACCCTTCGCCCAGCGCCTTGAGGACGCGATCGCCGCGTGTGAGGAGCAGACGGAGCGGCAGAACGGCCGTCGGCCCGATGTCGTCCTGCTCGACAGCCGCGCGGGCATCCACGACATCGCGGCGGTCACGCTGACCCGGCTCAGCGACCGGGCCCTGCTCTTCGCGGTCGACAACCCTTCCACCTGGGAGGGCTACCGGATGCTCTTCAAGCAGTGGAAGCAGCAGCCCGACCAGGCACGCGCGATGCGGGACCGCCTGAGCATCGTGGCGGCGATGTTCCACTCCGCCGGTGACATAGAGCGGCTGAACACGCTGCGCAGGCACGCCTACGACGTCTTCATGGCCACCTTGTACGACTTGCCCGACGACGACTCCCCCGAGCCGTACCTCCCCGCCGAGGGGGATGTCGACGACAAGCCGTACGCCCCCATCCCCATCCTGTTCGGCAACGATCTCGTGGGGCTCGACCCGCAGCGCAGCCTCAACTGGACGAAACTGCCGTTCGTCCGTGCCGCCTACCGGGACTTCCTCGGCGCGGTGGAAGAACTTGTGCACGACCTGGACGAGGATCTCGCATGACGGACCCGACGACTCTGGCCAACCGCAACCTCATCATCGAGGCACTCAGAGACGCTCCCGACGCCAACACCACGACCCCGGACCTCCGGACCATGTTCACGCCCTCGTCCCACCGGGAAGCCCTGGCTCCGGACGTCACTGTGGTGCGTGGGGCACGGGGCACGGGCAAGACGTACTGGGCGAAGGCGCTGACCGACACCGTTCTCCGCGAGGTGGCCGCCCGCTCCTACCACATGCCCAGGCTCAGCCAGACCGAGGTCATCACGGCGTTCGGCCTCGAAGGCGGAGACGAGCCGGTCTTCCCCGGCAAACGGGCCATCGCCTCCCTCGTCCGGGACTTCGGCGGGGAGGACGACCTTCAGCCGAAGGACCTGTGGTCCGCGGTCGTCCTCATGGCGTTGAAGGTGCCTCAGGTCATCGCGCTCGACAGCTGGATCGAGCGCATCCGGTGGACCGCTCGCAACGGCGACGCGTACGAGAGTGCCCTACGCAGGGCGGACCGGGAGACCCGGGAGCAGGGCAAGACCCTGATCCTCCTCTTCGACGCGCTCGAACACCTCCACTCGGAACGCGAACACGTCGACCTGCTGCTGTCCGGACTGTTCGAGGTCGCACTGGAGCTGCGGCTCACCACGACAACGCTGCGGGCCAAGATCTTCGTACGGCCGGATATGTACGACAGCGCCCCCCGGAACTTCGCGGACGCCTCCAAGCTGGACGCGAACGCAGCCGATCTCTCGTGGAGCCGGGAGAACCTCTACGGGCTGTTCTTCCACCAGCTCGGCAACCACACCTCCGACCAGGCGAAGGCGTTCAGGGACTCCACCGAGGGGACATGGCGCATCGAGGAGGGCCGCTACATCGCCCCCGTGGAAGTGCTCGCCGACCAGAAGGCTCAGGAACGCCTCCTCGTCACGCTGACCGGTCCCTTCATGGGGACGGACCGGCGCAAGGGCCACACCTACACCTGGATCCCGAACCACCTTCAGGACGGGCTGGGCCGGATCAGCCCGCGCACCCTGCTCTTCACACTGCGCAAGGCCGCCCAGCTCACCGAGAGCGCGAACGCGACCCACCCCCTGCCGCTGTACTACGAGGCCATCCGCGAGAGTCTCAGCCACGCCGCCACGGTCCGGGTGCGCGAACTCCAGGACGATCTCGGCTGGGCCGCGCTCGCGGTCGAACTCCTCGCGGGCAGCCAAGTGCCCATGGAGCCGTCCGCGGTCCACTACGCGTGGAGCTCACGAGGATTCCTGGCCAGACTGCGTGAGGTACTGGAACGCGAGAGCGAGGGAAGCGGGCCCCGGCACGCCGACAATCCCGTGGCGCTGGTCGAGGAGTTGGAGAAGCTCGGCGTGATCACCTACCGCACCAACGGGGCCGTCGACCTCCCCGACATCTACCGGCTCGCCTTCGACATCGGCCGCAAGGGCGGCGTCAAGCGCAGCAAGGCCTGACGGTTCCCCGGCGGACGCCCCCAGGGGCCCTCACCCTCCGAGCGACTCCACGAAGTCCGCCTCCAGGTGTTCCCGCTCGCCGTCCCCCCCGATCACCTCGACGGTCCGCCCGTCCAGCCGCGGCTGCTGGGACCGCGTCTCGACCGGGCACAACAGCCACAGGCCGTGGGGAGCGGACTCCGGGCGACGGGCTGCGCCCTGGAGGCGGGTCAGGAAGCCGTGGCCGCCCTCGTCCCAGTAGCGGGCGACCAGGCCCGCGTCGTGGAGGAAGAGGACCGTGCGCGGCGGAGCGGCACGCTCCAGGAGTGCGTCCTCCATCCGCTGCCAGACGAGGCGGGCGAAGGAGGCGAGTCCGGGCTTGATGCGGCCGGGTGCGGAGTTGCTGTCGGCGCGCAGGAACTTCTGCCAGTCCTGGCCCTTCTCCTCCGCCAGCTCGCGGAGCATCCGCAGGAACGTCTCCGCCACGTCGACGGTGACGACGCCTTCGGGTCCGAAGGCCGCCGCGATCCGCTCCGCCGTTCCCGCGAGCACGGTGCGCTTCACCGTGAGAGCCAGGAAACCGCCGCGCCCCGCCCGCTCGGTGAGCCGGGCACGCATCACGCCCTGCGGGTCCTCCCGCTCCGACCGGGAGACCGGTCGGGGAGGAAGGTAGCTGGTCAGGGCGCCGGTGGAGGTGCGGGCACCGGACAGCTCGGTCCGGCGCGGGAAGAATGTCCGGGACTCGTCGTCGTACCTCAGGTCGAAGCGTGCCCCTTCGAGGGCGTCCTCGAATTCGACATGGGTCGGCTCGCCGCCGCCCGCGAGAAGGTCGAGGTCGGGGAACCGGGCCCGCAACCGCGCCACCAGGCCAGGGACAGTGATGCCCCGGTCATGACGGACTCCGGCCCCTGCCTGGGAGATGCGCAGAGCCCGCTCCAAGCTCAGATCCTGCGGGTACAGCTCCAGACGCGGGGTGGCCGCGGTCCGGGAAGCGACCGTGGCGGCCAGCGCCACCAGGCGGGTGTCCGCGAGAGGAGCGAAACCGTCAGGAGCCGGGACGCCACGCAGCTCACGCAGGATCTCGGTGCGGCCGGGCAGCGGGTCGCGCCGGGCCAGCTGATGAGCGGTCGCCCCCAACGACGTCGCGTAGTCGGCGAGTTCGCGCGGGCTGGGGTCCTCGGTCCCGGGCAGCGACTCGGCTGCGATGAGGATCGCGTCGCCGCGCCGGTGCACTGCGAGACGAGGCTCGTGCTGCCTGGCGCCCTCGACGCCCTCCGCGGTCTCGGCCTCTACAGCGGCTCTGACCACCGCGAGCGACCTCGCGAGGATCCGTTCAGTGGTGTCACTGGCCGCGCCGTGGCGAGCGCGCAGTTCGGCGGCTGCCTCAGTGGCGGTCATCACCCGCCCGGCGGTGGTGACGATGTCGACCAGCTCGCCCCGTACCCGTCCGAGCCAGGCCGCCTCCGCCCACTGTTTGATCTCGATGCGGTGATGCCGTGAGACCGGCGGCTGCTTGATGCCCAAGTATTCGGCGATCCGCGCCTGAACCGGCCAGGATCCCAGCGGGGACAGGCCGCCCTCCTCGGGCGGAATCCCCAGGGTGAGCCGAACGACATCCGTGCGGTGGGAGCCCTTACGGCCCGGGGCAGGGGTGAGCAGGGCGCCCATCTCGTCTATCGAGAGGATCCGCTCCAGGGCCGCGTCGTCCGGCCCGGTGGGTTCCGGGGCGGTGGGAGCGACGGGTACGGCCTGGGAGGCCCGCCCCTCGGCGGCCGGCAGCAGCGCCGCCGCCCATTGCTTACGACGCCGGTTCAGCTCCTTGCGGACCAATGCCCCGGCGCCACGCGCCCGGGAGATGACGTAGGGCTGGAGATTCAGCAGCTCGCCGACCCGGTAGGCATGCAGGTCGTTGGCGACGGAGACCGCCCGGGGGGAGAGACCCGCGGCTTCCAGAAGCGTCGTGGTGTCGGCTGCCGCAGCGGCCCTGTCGCGGTCCTTCTCGGGGTCGTCGGAGGCGGTGCCGACCGTGGACGGGGTGGTGGTGGGGCCTGTCGAGTCGGCCGCGCGGAACACCTCGCGCCACTCGTCCCGCATCTGCCGCAGGGTATCGAAGCGCTGTTCCGTGTCACGGTGCAGCGCCCGGCGGAAGAAGCGGGCGAAGCCCTCGCTCAGGGCCGGTTCGAACAGCTCTGCCGCGATGTGGAGAGGAACGGACTCATTGGTGAGCGGGTCGTTCTGCTCGTCGCCCCAAGCCGGTCGCTCACCGCTGGCCATCTCATGAAGGGTGACGGCTGCTGCGTACCGCTCGGCGTGATCGTCGTAGTGGGCGCGGCGCATCGATCCGAGAAACGGGTCGAGATAGCTGCGGGTACCGGCCTTGACGTCACGGTCGGAGGCGTCGGTCAGTGAGAAGTCGAAGAGCTTCAACTGCCAGGTACGGTCCTTGCGACGTTGGATACCGAAATTGTCCGGCTTGATGTCACGGTGGCGCACCCCGTGTCCGGCAAGTTGGTCCAGCGCGTGGAACAGGTCGTCCGAGAAGCGTTCCAGCTCGTGATAGGTGAGTCTCCCCTTACCCCTCAGCCGCTCGCCCAGGGACTGCTCCCCGGCGTACTCCAGCTCCAGGACCGTACGGCCACCAATCTCCCGCAGCCCGTCCCCGCGCAGTTGGACGACGGCTCCGCCGCCGACGATGCCGAGCACACGCTCCTCGGCCCGCAGCCTGCCCGCACGCTCCTCGTCGAGCGCCACCTTGAAGACGTGCTCGTCGATCTGGATGTGTCCGTCTTCGTCTTCGGTAGCACGCTCCACGAGCAGAGCACGCGCCGTGGCCCCGCTGCCGAGGACCCGTCGGACCGACCACTCGGCGTCGAGCGACTGACCGGGCAGCGCGTCCAGAGGATCCACCCCGGTCGAGGCCGGGGAGTCGGGCAGCACGCTGGCACGTTCGGCCTCGTCGAGGAGATCGAGGAACTCCTCCACCGAGCCGAGGCGGTCGTTGACGTCGGTCCGGGTCGCTTGGAAGACCAGATCATCCAGGGCGTCCGGGAGTCCGTCCGCCACGGCGAAGAGGCGCAGGCCCGAGTCCGCGCGCAGCCGGTCGCTCAGCGCACTGCGCTGCGAGGCCGGCGGCTGACCGGTCAGGATCAGGTGGGCCACCGCTCCGAGACCGAAGACGTCCAGGTCGCCGGGGTCGGCGTACGGCTGGTCCGTCTCGGGAGCGAGATAAACGCGTGCGGCGTCCTCGATGAGGGCGGCGTCGAGCGCGGAGCCACCGATCGAACGGAAGAAGGTGGCGTTGGAGTCGAAGTCCCGGGCCGCGGTCTGCCAGTCGGTGATCCGCAGTTCAGGGTGCGAACCGCCGTCCCTGAAGGAGACGTACACCGATCTGGCCGCGAGCGCTCGGTGGTACAGGGAACGGTTATGGGCGTAGCGGACGGCCTCGGCGAGCTGCCGGACCAGGTCGAGTCGTGTCTCGGGCGTGAGTTTCCCGCCGTAGGTGTCCAGGTACTGGTCGAGACGCAGATCTGTGTGGCGGTGCCGGAAGAGAATCGCCGGCCCGCCCTGGTGCTCACGGAATTCGACGGCGTCGACGATGCCGCGGTGGTTGATGCCCTGAAGCACCTGATACTCGCGGCGAGCGGCGCGCTCGGTGGCCTTGCGGGCTGCTTCGGTCGCCATCTGGCTGACCAGGTAGATGCGGACCCGGCCCTCCTCCTGGACCATCCCGTCGTCCCGGATTGCCAGGCGGTCCTCCCAGGACGGACCGGCGTCCAGGGGGTGGGGCTCCATCTTCCAGGCATCGCCGAACCGCAGATGGGCGGCGGACTGGCGGATACCGATGGCTTTGAGGAGCTGCGGCAGCGTGTGGCGGGAGAACTCCGGGGTGATACGCCGCTCGGGGCGCTCCGGCGGGAGCCCCAGGAAGTCCTGCCAGATCCGCTTCAAGCCGCTCGTGCCGTCGTCACGGCCGTAGACCTTGATCTGCTGGACCTCGTCCAGGTGGCTTTCGAGACCCTCGGCCGAGAGGAACACGGCCGGCTCGACGCGCGGCACAACGCGATCGCTCAGGCCCAGTTTGCGTGCTGCCCACTGGAGCTGGCTCTTCAGTTCCTTGGACTTCATGTCGTTGAAGTGCAGTGGATTGGTAAGGGTCCGGGTGCGGTCCTGACCACGGAAGTTCCAGGTGGAGCCGGTGTTGTGGAGCTGTCCGGGATGACTCTTGATCTCGACGAGGAAGAGCCCGGCCGGGACCGCGATCAGCAGATCGCATTCATTGACGCGTCCGGACTGCGCGGTGAAGGAGAAGGTGGCCCAGGCCCGGTAAGGCTCGGCGTGCGGCATCAGGTGCCGGACGTGGTCCAGGGCATCCTGCTCCCAGGGGTACGGCGAGACTCGCTCCTGTGACCATTGCCGGGGCGGCCTCACCGGGCCAGGTTTCGGCACCCCGGACACTGAGGCCCCTCCCGCTGCGGTCACTGTCCCGTCCTCCCGCGTCTCCCTCGCCCCACAGGGCCGCATAATGCCTGGTCGACCCTATCGCGACCCTCGCGGGAAGAGTGCTCCTTTCCCGGACCTGAGCACCCGGACCAGGGCAGCCTTCCCTCGTGCGTTCCTCGTGAGCTCCGGCCGGAATCCCAGCACGGCAGAGGTGGGCATAGCTGCTGACAGGTGACGACAAATCAGCTTTCCCAGCACCGCCCCAGCACGGGAAAGGACAAGGGGCCGGTTCCCGCACGAGCCGACCCCTTTTGACCTGCATGTTTGCCGGGATGCCAGCGTGGTGTCACATGATCCAGTCAGACGTTGAAGCGGAACTCCACCACGTCCCCGTCCTGCATGACGTAGTCCTTGCCCTCCATGCGGGCCTTGCCCTTGGCGCGGGCCTCGGCGACCGAGCCGGTCTCCACCAGGTCGGCGAAGGAGACGATCTCCGCCTTGATGAAGCCCTTCTGGAAGTCGGTGTGGATCACACCGGCCGCCTCCGGGGCCGTGGCGCCCTTCTTGATGGTCCACGCGCGGGCTTCCTTCGGACCTGCCGTGAGGTAGGTCTGGAGGCCCAGGGTCTCGAAGCCGACGCGGCCGAGGGTGGCGAGGCCGGGCTCTTCCTGGCCCATGGACTGGAGCAGTTCGAGGGCCTCGTCGTCGTCGAGCTCGATCAGCTCGGACTCGATCTTGGCGTTCAGGAAGATCGCCTCGGCGGGGGCGACCAGGGCGCGCTGCTCGTTCTTGAAGTCCTCGTCGACCAGCTCGTCCTCGTCGACGTTGAAGACGTACAGGAACGGCTTGACGGTGAGCAGGTGCAGCTCGTGGAGGAGGCGGCCCCTCTCGGTGGATGCCGTGATGCCCGCCGCGAACAGCGTCTGGCCGGACTCCAGGATCTTCTGGGCCTCCTCGACCGCGGCGAGGACCGCGACCTTCTCCTTCTGGAGACGGGACTCCTTCGTCAGGCGCGGGACCGCCTTCTCGACGGACTGGAGGTCGGCGAGGATCAGCTCGGTGTTGATCGTCTCGATGTCGTCCTTCGGCGAGACCTTGCCGTCGACGTGGACGACGTTCTCGTCCTTGAAGGCCCGGATGACCTGGCAGATCGCGTCGGACTCGCGGATGTTCGCGAGGAACTTGTTGCCCAGGCCCTCGCCCTCCGAAGCGCCCCGGACGATGCCGGCGATGTCGACGAAGTCGACCGTCGCCGGGAGGAGCCGCTGGGAGCTGAAGATCTCCGCGAGCTTGTTCAGGCGCGGGTCCGGGACGCCGACCACGCCGACGTTCGGCTCGATCGTGGCGAACGGGTAGTTGGCCGCCAGCACGTCGTTCTTGGTCAGGGCGTTGAACAGGGTCGACTTGCCGACATTCGGCAGACCGACGATTCCGATCGTGAGCGACACTTTGGCGACTTCCTGGAGTGAGGAGGGGGTCAGGGGCGTCCGGGTCCGGCTCGGCTGTTCGGGCCGGGTCAGCCGGGTCCCGGAGTGGGACCGATTCTCCAGTTTACGGGGCTGCTCCGCGGGTCCGAACAGTGCGGTTTCACGGTCCCCGCCCCCGGCCCGAACAGTGCGCCTTTCGGCCGTGTGACATCGAACGCAACGCCAAGGTCGGCCAAAGCGCGTGTCCAACGCCTGATTCCCCGCCCTCCGCGACCTACGTTGTACAGGTGGAGCAGCACAGGACACGTCCCCCGCAGCGCAGGCAGCCCCCGCAGGCCGCGCCCGCCCCGCCCGCGCCGGGTGGTCCCGCCGGTGAGAGTTCCGCCGTGTACCGGGTGCGGGTGCGCAGCGTGCCGCCCGTGGTTCTCGCGCTCAGGCGGTTCCCCAATCCCCGGCTCACCGGGATCGGGGCCGGGCTGTTCGCCGCCCTCACGATGTTCGTGCTCGCCTGCGTCGACCGGCTGCTGTTCGACAGCTCGGAGCTCGTCTACGGGCTGCTCTTCCTGCCCGTCAGCGCACTGACCGCCCTCTGGGTCCGGCCCGCCGATCTGGTCACCGCGCCGATCAGCGTGCCCATCGCCTTCGCCGTCGGGGTGTTTCCGATCTCCGGGGGGTCCGAAGGCCTCGGCGGGCAGATCATGGGCCTCGTCACCGCCCTCGCCGTGCACGCCGGCTGGCTGTACGGCGGGACGCTGGTCGCGGGGCTCATCGCCTCCGTGCGCAAGGTGCGCCAGATGCGGGCCCGGCGGCGGTATGTGCTGGCCCAGGGGCGTGGCGCCGAACCCGGGCGGGCTCCCCGGGCGGCAGCCTCGTCTCCCGCCGCTGCCGCGAAGCCCGTACGGGCCGGGGCCGGCGGGGCGGGCGCGGTTGCCCGGCGTCCTCAACGGCCCTGAGCGGCTCTCGGCCGGTACCCGCGGTCGCTGTCGGTGCCCGTACCGCTATCGCTGCCAGGTGTCGGCGCCCGTGCCGCCATCGCTGCCGGATTCGGTGCCCGTGGCGGCGTCTGTGCTGGTGCGGGCCCGTGATGCGTCCGGCTGTTCAGCTCCGGTCGTGCGTCTGGCCCGCCGCCATCGCCGCTCCCACGATGCCCGCGTTGTTCTGGAGCTGGGCCGGGACCATCTCGGCCCGGACCTTCTCGATCAGCGGCAGGAACTTCTCCGCCTTGCGGCTCACCCCACCGCCGATGATGAACAGCTCGGGCGAGAACAGCATCTCCACGTGCAGCAGGTACTTCTGGACCCGGTGCGCCCAGTGCTGCCAGCTGAGGTCCTCGTCCTCCTTGGCCTTCGTAGAGGCGTGCTTCTCCGCGTCGTGGCCGTGCAGTTCCAGGTGGCCCAGCTCGGTGTTGGGGACGAGCCGGCCGTCGGTGAAGACCGCGCTGCCGATGCCCGTTCCGAAGGTCAGCATGATGACCGTGCCCGCGCGGCCCTTGCCCGCGCCGAAGGTCATCTCGGCGACCCCGGCCGCGTCCGCGTCGTTCAGGATGGTGACGGGCTGACCGATCCGCTCGCCCAGCAGGGTGCGGGCGTCCGTGTCGATCCACCCCTTATCGACATTGGCCGCGGTACGCGTGATGCCGTCCGTGACGACCCCGGGGAAGGTGATACCGACCGGGCCCGTCCAGTCGAAATGGCCCACGACCTCGGCCACACCGTCGGCCACACCCTTGGGCGTGGCCGGATGCGGTGTCAGCACTTTGTGGCGCTCGCGCGCCAGGTCTCCGCGGTCCAGGTCCACGGGAGCGCCCTTGATCCCGGATCCGCCGATGTCCACGCCGAAGATCTCCATGGAACCACGGTACGGGCAGGCCGGGCCCCTTGCCCGGCTACTCGGCGGAAAGGGCGGCGGCCTCGGCGCGCAGGTCGCGCCGCAGCTCCTTGGGGAGGGAGAAGGTGATCGACTCGTCGGCCGTCTTCACCGTCTCCACGTCCGCGTAGCCGCGCTCCTGGAGCCATTCCAGGACGCCGTCGACGAGGACGTCGGGGACGGAGGCACCGGAGGTCAGGCCGACCGTGGTCACGCCCTCCAGCCAGGCCTCGTCGATCTCGTCGGCGAAGTCGACCAGGTGGGCGGCGGGCGCTCCGGCGTCCAGGGCGACCTCGACCATGCGGATGGAGTTCGAGGAGTTCTTGGAGCCGACCACGATGACCAGCTCGGCGTCCTCGGCGAGCTTCTTCACCGCGATCTGGCGGTTCTGCGTGGCGTAGCAGATGTCGTCGCTGGGCGGCGAGAGGAGGTTGGGGAACTTCGCCTTGATGGCGTCGACCGTCTCCATCGTCTCGTCGACGGACAGGGTGGTCTGGGAGAGCCAGACGACCTTCGACTCGTCGCGGACCTTGACGTTCGCGACGTCCTCGGGGCCGTCGACCAGGGTGATGTGGTCGGGGGCCTCGCCGGAGGTGCCGATGACCTCCTCGTGCCCCTCATGGCCGATCAGGAGGATGTCGTAGTCCTCCTTGGCGTACCGGACGGCTTCCTTGTGGACCTTGGTGACCAGCGGGCAGGTCGCGTCGATGGTGGCGAGCTTGCGCTCGGCGGCCTCCGCGTGGACGGTGGGCGCGACTCCGTGCGCGGAGAACATCACGATGGAGCCCTCGGGCACCTCCGCGGTGACGTCCACGAAGATCGCACCCTTCTTCTCCAGGGTCTGCACGACGTACTTGTTGTGCACGATCTCGTGGCGCACGTAGATCGGGGCCCCGTACTGCTCCAGGGCCTTCTCGACGGCGATCACGGCACGGTCCACGCCCGCGCAGTAGCCACGGGGTGCGGCGAGCAGGACACGGCGGGCAGGAGTTGCAGTCATGCGTCCCATCGTAAGGCCGTGGCGAACAGGCGCGAGGACGGCCGGGTCGGGAGACTGGTCGCGGTGCGTTCGTGAGGAATGACGGATGGTGATGGAGGGGCGATGACGTCGGTGCCGGAGAGCGGTTCGGGCAGCGGGACGGGCAGCGGTTCGGGCGGCGGGACGGGGAGCGGTACGGAAGCGGGCGGGCTGCGTCGGACGCTCGGATTCCGGGATCTGGTCGTCTACGGGCTCCTCTTCATCGCCCCGATGGCCCCCGTCGGGGTGTTCGGCACCCTGGACGCGAGGTCCGACGGCGCGGTCGCGCTCGTCTATGTGGTGGCCACGGTGGTGATGGGGTTCACCGCCTTCAGTTACGCCCAGATGGTGCGGGTCGCCCCCTTCGCCGGTTCGGTCTTCACGTATGCGCGCAAGGGGCTCGGGGAAGGGCCGGGGTTCATCGCCGGGTGGATGGCCATGCTCGACTACCTGCTGATCCCGGCCGTCGCCTACCTCTTCTCCGGGATCGCGATGAACGCGCTGGTCCCGGAGGTCTCGCGGTGGGTGTGGACCGCGATCGCCGTGCTCGTGACCACCCTGCTCAACCTGTGGGGCGTGCGCGCGGCCGCCCGGGTCGGCTTCGCGGTGCTGGCCATGGAGATCGTGGTGCTGCTGGTCTTCGTGGTCTCGGCCGTGGTCGTCCTCGTACGGGACGGGGCGCAGCGCGGCTGGCTGACGCCGCTGACGGGGGACTCCGGGTTCTCCATGGCTGCGGTGCTGGGGGCCGTGTCGATCGCCGTGCTCTCCTATCTGGGTTTCGACGCCATCGCCTCGTTCGCCGAGGAGGTGACGGGCGGCTCGCAGAAGGTGGCGCGGGCGGTGCTGTTCTGTCTGGTGCTGGCCGGCGTCCTGTTCGTGGCGCAGTCGTATCTGGCGGCCCTGCTGGAGCCGGTGAGCTCGGCGGAGCTGGCGGCGGACCCGGCGGCGCAGGGGTCGGCTTTCTACGACGCGGTGGACGCCTCGGTGGGGACGTGGCTGCATGACCTGGTGGCGGTCAGCAAGGCGATCGGCGCCGCGTTCGCCGCGCTGGCGGGGCAGGCCGCCGCCGGGCGGCTCGTCTTCGCGATGGCCCGGGAGCGACGCCTGCCGCACATCCTCGCGAGGGTCGACCCGTCGTCGGGCGTGCCGCGGGTGGCGATCCTGTGCGCGGCGATCGTGACGCTGGTGGCCGCCGTGTGGGCGGCCCGGCGCGACGACGGCCTCGACCATCTGGTCTCCGTGGTGGACATCGGCGCGCTGACGGCGTTCATCCTGCTGCACGCGTCGGTGGTCGGCTGGTTCGCCGTACGCCGGATGGAGGGGCCGCCGGTGTGGTGGCGGCATGTGCTCGTGCCGGTGGTCGGCGCGGGAGTGCTGGTCGCGGTCATCGTGGAGGCGACGACGTCCTCCCAGGTGGTGGGAGTCTGCTGGCTCGGGGTGGGCCTCGTGGTGCTGGCGGTGCAGGGGACGGGCCGCCGGGGCGGCCTGGAGGGCCCGGGCAGCGCCACGGGGAAGGGGACCCCTGCCCCATAGGACTACCTACTACGGCCGCGGGTCCCGCACGGCTTCGCGCCCGTCCGTGCGGCTTCGCGCCCCGCACAGCCGTGGGTCCCGCACCGCTTCGCATCCGTACCGCTTCGCGTTCCGTGCCACTTCGGGCGGTGCGTGGCCGCAGTCCTCCGCGCGGGGCGGGGGCCGTGTCGGTGGCTGCCGATACGCTCGCCCGTATGGCTCTCAACACGTCCGCGGAAGCGCCGCTGCCCGTCGGCGAGGTGTCCCGGCTCATCGGCGGGTGGATCGACCGGCTCGGCGCCATCTGGGTGGAGGGGCAGATCACCCAGCTGTCGCGGCGGCCGGGCGCCGGGGTCGTCTTCCTGACGCTGCGCGATCCGTCCCATGACATCTCGGTGAGCGTGACCTGTTTCCGGCAGGTCTTCGACCGGATCGCCGATGTGGTGACGGAGGGCGCGCGCGTCGTCGTGCTGGCCAAGCCCGAGTGGTACGCGCCCCGGGGGCAGTTGTCGCTGCGGGCGACGGACATCCGGCCGGTCGGCATCGGTGAGCTGCTCGTGCGGCTGGAGCAGCTGAAGAGGTCGCTCGCCGCCGAGGGGCTCTTCGCCCCGGACCGCAAGAAGCCGCTGCCGTTCCTCCCGCAGCTCGTCGGGCTGGTCTGCGGGCGTGCTTCCGCCGCCGAGCGCGATGTGCTGGAGAACGCCCGCCGCCGCTGGCCCGCCGTGCGCTTCGAGGTCCGCAACACCGCCGTGCAGGGGGTGAACGCGGTCGCCCAGGTGGTGCAGGCGGTCGAGGAGCTGGACGCGCTGGACGAGGTCGATGTGATCGTGGTGGCCCGGGGCGGCGGCAGCGTCGAGGATCTGCTGCCGTTCTCCGACGAACAGCTGATCCGGACCGTGGCCGCTTGCCGTACGCCGGTGGTCTCCGCGATCGGCCACGAGCCCGACTCGCCGCTGCTGGACCTGGTCGCCGATCTGCGTGCCTCCACGCCCACGGACGCGGCGAAGAAGGTCGTCCCCGACGTGGGCGAGGAGTTGGAGCGGGTGCAGCAGTTGCGGGACCGGGCGCTGCGGACCGTACGGGGGCTGCTGGACCGCGAGGAGCGCGGGCTCGCGCACGCGCTCGGCCGCCCCGCGATGGAGCGGCCCCACCGGCTGGTGGACGAGCGCGAGGCGGAGGTGGACGCACTCCTGGGGCGCGGTCGCCGGGTGCTGGGCCATCTGCTGGACCGGGCCGATTCGGAGCTGTCGCACACGCTCGCCCGGGTCGTCTCGCTGTCGCCCGCCGCGACCCTGGAGCGGGGGTACGCGGTGCTCCAGCGGCCCGACGGGCACGTGGTCCGCTCCCCCGAGGAGGCCGGGCCGCCCGGCGAGCCGCTGCGGGCGCGGGTGTCGGAGGGCGAGTTCACGGTACGGGTGGACGGGTGAGGCCGGGGGAAGCGGGAAACAGGGCGGCCTGGCGGCCGTATCTCAGGGGCGGCAGCGCCCACATCGTCGTAACAGCTCACGCTTAGGGTGGATCACATGACGGACGACGACGGCACGACGGCGGCTGCCGGCACGGGCACGCTCGGGTACGAGCAGGCGCGGGACGAGCTGATCGAGGTCGTACGCCGGCTGGAGGCGGGCGGCACGACGCTGGAGGAGTCGCTGGCCCTGTGGGAGCGGGGCGAGGAGCTGGCGAAGGTCTGTCGGCACTGGCTGGAGGGCGCCCGTGCCCGGCTGGACGCCGCCCTGGCCCGGCCCCAGGAGGACGAGTAGGGCTGAGCGGCCGCCCGGGGCGCACAGCGCCGGCGCGGTGGTGGCGCGGGGTGCTCCTCGGGGTGGCCGTCCGGCGTCGGAACCGGGGCCGGCGCACAAGACAGATGCGCTGTGCAATGGATCACTCCCGGCCAGTTTTAGTTGAAAGTTAACCTATTTCTGGCGTACGTTCGAGCCTTCTCCCCACCGCGTACGTTCGGAAGGTTTGCACCAGATGTCCCTCGTTCTCGACCCCGCCGCCCAGGACCTCCTCTTCCGTGAGGCCCGTACCGCCAACACCTTCACCGACGAGCCGGTGACCGACGAGCAGGTCCAGGCGATCTACGACCTGGTCAAGTTCGGGCCGACCGCCTTCAACCAGTCGCCGCTGCGCGTCGTCCTGGTCCGCTCCGCCGAGGGTCGCGAGCGCCTGGTGCGGCACATGGCCGAGGGCAACCAGCCGAAGACCTCCACGGCCCCGCTGGTCGCGATCCTCGCCGCCGACAACGAGTTCCACGAGGAGCTTCCGGCGCTGCTCCCGCACTTCCCGCAGGCCAAGGACGTGTTCTTCTCGGAGCGCCCGGCCCGCGAGTCGGCCGCCGGCCTCAACGCCGCGCTCCAGGCCGCCTACTTCATCATCGGCGTCCGCGCCGCCGGCCTCGCCGCCGGCCCGATGACCGGCTACGACGCCGCGGGCATCCAGAAGGAGTTCCTGGACGACGACCACGCCCCGCTGATGGTCGTCAACATCGGCAAGCCGGGCGAGGACGCCTGGTTCCCGCGCAGCCCGCGCCTCTCCTTCGACGAGGTCGTCACGACCGTCTGAGTCCCGCGTACGCGAAGGGGCCCCGGAACACCTGCTGGTGTTCCGGGGCCCCTTCGCGTACGCGGTCCGGAGCGGGTCGCGCGTCAGGAAGCCGGCGCGGCGGGCGGCGTCGTCTTCAGCGCGGCGGCCATCTCGACCAGGCTCTCCTTGGGCGCCGAGCCGGTCACCACCGTGGTATGGCCCTTCCCGGGCAGGACGAGGGCGTTGTACTTCGCGCCCTCCCAGTACTGCCACTCCCGGCCGGCCACCGTCTCGGTGCGCCCGGTGTCCTTGGCCTTCCGGCTGACCTCGGGGACATACGTACCCGCGGCGGCGGTGGACTGCTCGACCGCGACGTACCTGCGGTCCGCGTCGAGGAAGCCCAGGTGCCAGGCCTTGCCCGCGGCGTCGTCGTACCGGACGGAGGTCGCCTTCCACTCCTTCGGCAGGCCCTCGGGCGCGGCCACCGGGTAAGGGGCGGCGGTCCGCACCGTCGCCAGCTCCACGGTGAAGTCGACGGCCTTGAGCGGATCGGCGTGCTCGTCCTTCGGGATGAAGAGGTAGATGACGCCCGCGCAGGCGACGATCACCAAGGTCGACAGGATCATGTCCCGGACTGTCTGCTTGCCTCGCTTGCTTGCCACGGGATCCATGGTGGCACGCGGCCTGACACGCCCGGCCGCAGGGTGCCGCTCACGACCGCGACGCCGAGGGCCTCTCGCCCGGCGCTCATGCGTGACCCGGCCTGCTCATTTTATCGACCTACCGATAGAGTCGCAGCACCCTCATATCCGGTCGTCGCCGTACAGAAAGGTGCGCTCCGATGTCCGAGCATCATCTGCCGTCCCAACTGGAGGTCTCCCCGGAGGCCCCCGACCGCAACCTGGCCCTGGAGTTGGTCCGGGTCACCGAGGCCGCCGCCATGGCCGCCGGGCGCTGGGTGGGCCGCGGCGACAAGATCGGCGCCGACGGCGCCGCCGTGAACGCCATGCGGACCCTCGTCTCGACCGTCTCGATGAACGGCGTCGTCGTCATCGGCGAGGGCGAGAAGGACGAAGCGCCCATGCTGTTCAACGGCGAACGGGTCGGCGACGGCACCGGCGCCGAGGTCGACATCGCGGTCGACCCGATCGACGGCACCACGCTCAACGCCAAGGGCATGCCGAACGCCATCGCCGTGCTGGCGGCGGCCGACCGGGGCGCGATGTTCGACCCGTCCGCGGTCTTCTACATGGACAAGTTGGTGACGGGGCCCGAGGCGGCGGACTTCGTCGACATCAACGCGCCCGTGTCGGTCAACATCCGGCGTGTGGCGCGGGCGAAGAACTCCATGCCCGAGGACGTCACCGTCGTCATCCTGGACCGGCCCCGGCACGAGGGCATCGTCAAGGAGATCCGGGAGACGGGCGCGCGGATCAAGTTCATCTCCGACGGCGATGTCGCGGGCTCGATCATGGCGGCCCGCGAGGGCACCGGCGTCGACCTGCTGATGGGCATCGGCGGGACGCCCGAGGGCATCATCTCGGCGTGCGCCATAAAGTGCCTCGGCGGTGTCATCCAGGGCAAGCTCTGGCCCAAGGACGAGGCGGAGCGGCAGCGGGCGCTGGACGCGGGCCACGATCTGGACCGGGTGCTGTCGACCGACGACCTGGTCAGCGGCGACAACGTGTTCTTCGTGGCGACGGGGATCACCGACGGTGAGCTGATGCGCGGTGTGCGGTACCGCGCGGAGACGGCGACCACCGAGTCGATCGTGATGCGCTCCAAGTCCGGCACGATCCGGACGATCTCCTCGACCCACCGGCTGTCGAAGCTGCGCGCCTACAGCGCCGTCGACTTCGACCGGGCGAAGTAGCCGACCGCCGGAACGGGGAGGGGGTGCGGGGAGCGATGGTCCGCGCCCCGCACCCCCTCCCCGTACACGCGGATCCCGTGTACATGGGAGGCTGTTGTCCGCGGATCCCCGTGTACGCGGGCGCGTTCAGCCCGCCGCGGCTATGTGCTCGGCCTTCGTCGCGGCGGCCGTGAGCTCGATGTCCCGGCGTCGTCGCCGGGCCAGCGCCACCCGGCGCTCCGCCGCGGTGAGGCCGCCCCACACCCCGTACGGCTCGGGCTGCATCAGCGCGTGCTCGCGACACTCCACCATGACCGGACACCGGGCGCAGACCCGCTTGGCGGCCTCCTCGCGGGCCAGCCGGGCCGCGGTCGGCTCCTTCGACGGGGCGAAGAACAGGCCGGCCTCGTCGCGGCGGCAGGCCGCATCGGAGTGCCAGGGGCCCGCGTCGTCCTCCCGGGCGGGGGTCCGCTGGGCCGGAACGGCGGCGACCTGCAGAGGCTGATGCGGCGGTTGCAGCACGGTCTACTCCTGACGACGGCTACGGCTTCGCGAGCGAGAGTCGATGCAGCATTCCCTACCCGCTGTACGTACGCCTATGCACTGCGTGGCACCAGCGCCCGAGGCACCGCAATGCGCCCCCGCGGCTTTATGGCCGATTCATGGCCGATTACCGGAGGGCGTGCGCCCCGCCGTATTCAGTGGCCGAGATGTTTGCGCAGCCGCCGCTGGAGGTCCGCGACGAACTTGCCCCGCTTCGGCCTGGCTTCCACGCTCCCGAACACGGAATAGCCGTTGACCACGACGACCGGTGCTTCCGGGTCCGCGGATTCGAGCGTGCGCACTTCGAACGTACCGAAGACGCCCGTGCCGCTGCCGCGCAGGGAAATGTTCTCCGGCACCCGGACGTCGACGCTGCCGAAGATGGACGTCGCATTGATAACGGTGAAGCGTTGGCCGAAAAGCGCTTCGGTCAGGTCGATCTCCACGCTGCCGAAGAGCGCGAAGGCGTTCGTCCGGCCGCCGACCCGCCAACGGCCCTTGCGGGTGGCGCTGCTGAAGACCGCGACGAGGTTCTCCGCGGGGCCGTCGGGGCTCTCGGGGCCGTAGACATAGGGCTGGGAGTCCGGGCGGACCGTGGGCCCGGAGGACGCGGGCAGGTCCCGGACCATCGGCTGGAGTTCGCCGACAGTCTTGGCCCGATAGACCAGGTCGATCCGCTCCGCGTGCTCGTCCGCCGTCAGACGGCCCTCGGCCATCGCCTCCCGCAGGATGTCCGCGATCCGGTCGCGGTCGGCGTCGGAGGCGCGGATGCCATCGCCGTCCAGGACTTCGGCGGGCGGCGGGACGGCCGGCGCGAGGGGCTGCTGGGGCTGCTTCTCTAGGTCCACCGACCCAGCGTACCCAAACGCGATAGATCGCGACTACCCCTCCAACCGGTGTGCCCCGGGCCCCGCGCACCGCCCCGCGGCGGCGTCCAGGTGAGCCTTACCTCACAGGAACCTCCAGGAGGCGGCGCTCTACCCTGGTGGATGCGCTGCCCGAGGGAGGCCAGCCGCTGTCGCCGAGTGAGGAATGGCCGTCATGGCAGAGTTTGCGTACTCCGATCTGCTCCCCCTGGGGGAGGACACCACGCCGTACCGTCTGGTGACCGCCGAGGGTGTCTCCACCTTCGAGGCCGACGGCCGGACGTTCCTCAAGGTCGACCCGGAGGCGCTGCGCACGCTGGCCGCCGAGGCGATGCACGACATCTCGCACTATCTGCGCCCGGCCCACCTGGCCCAGCTGCGGCGGATCGTCGACGATCCGGAGGCGTCCTCCAACGACAAGTTCGTGGCGCTGGACCTCCTGAAGAACGCGAACATCGCCGCCGCGGGCGTGCTGCCGATGTGCCAGGACACCGGTACGGCGATCGTCATGGGCAAGCGCGGGCAGAACGTGCTGACCGAGGGCGGTGACGAGGAGGCCCTGTCGCACGGGATCTACGACGCGTACACCAAGCTCAACCTGCGCTACTCGCAGATGGCGCCGCTGACCATGTGGGACGAGAAGAACACCGGCTCCAACCTCCCGGCGCAGATCGAGCTGTACGCCACCGACGGCGGCGCGTACAAGTTCCTCTTCATGGCGAAGGGCGGCGGCTCGGCCAACAAGTCGTTCCTCTACCAGGAGACGAAGGCCGTCCTGAACGAGGCCTCCATGATGAAGTTCCTGGAGGAGAAGATCCGCTCGCTGGGGACCGCGGCCTGCCCGCCGTACCACCTGGCGATCGTGGTCGGCGGCACGTCGGCGGAGTTCGCGCTGAAGACCGCCAAGTACGCCTCCGCGCACTACCTGGACGAGCTGCCCGCCGAGGGCTCGCCCACCGGACACGGCTTCCGGGACAAGGAGCTGGAGGAGAAGGTCTTCGAGCTGACGCAGCGGATCGGGATCGGCGCCCAGTTCGGCGGCAAGTACTTCTGCCACGACGTGCGCGTGGTGCGGCTGCCCCGGCACGGGGCCTCGCTGCCCGTCGCCATCGCCGTCTCCTGCTCGGCCGACCGCCAGGCCACCGCGAAGATCACCGCCGAGGGCGTCTTCCTGGAGCAGTTGGAGAAGGACCCCGCGCGCTTCCTCCCCGACACCACCGACGAGCACCTCGACGGGGCGGGCGGGGACGTCGTGGAGATCGACCTCAACCGGCCGATGGACGAGGTGCTGGCCGAGCTGACCAAGTACCCGGTCAAGACCCGGCTCTCGCTGACCGGCCCGCTGGTGGTGGCCCGCGACATCGCGCACGCCAAGATCAAGGAGCGGCTGGACGCGGGCGAGGAGATGCCGCAGTACCTGAAGGACCACCCGGTGTACTACGCGGGCCCGGCGAAGACGCCCGAGGGGTACGCCTCCGGCTCCTTCGGCCCGACGACGGCCGGCCGGATGGACTCCTACGTGGAGCAGTTCCAGGCGGCGGGCGGCTCCAAGGTGATGCTCGCCAAGGGCAACCGCAGCAAGCAGGTCACCGACGCCTGCGACGCGCACGGCGGCTTCTACCTCGGCTCGATCGGCGGCCCCGCCGCCCGCCTCGCGCAGGACTGCATCAAGAAGGTCGAGGTCGTCGAGTACGAGGAGCTCGGCATGGAGGCGGTCTGGCGCATCGAGGTCGAGGACTTCCCCGCGTTCGTCGTCGTCGACGACAAGGGCAACGACTTCTTCACCGAGCCCGCCCCGGCTCCGACGTTCACCAGCATTCCGGTGCGGGGGCCGGGTCTCGGCTGAGACCACACGGCTGTGGGCCGGGCGATCCCGCCCGGCCCACAGCCGTGTCGGCGCTTACCGCGAGGTATGTCCTTACGAAAAGAAAGCCCGCCCTCTACGGTGGCGTCCATGAGCGAGATCACCGTGGAGATCTGGTCCGACGTCGTCTGCCCCTGGTGCTATATCGGCAAGCGCCGCTTCGAGGCCGCTCTGGAGCGGTTCGAGCAACGCGACGTTGTCACTGTCGCCTGGCGGAGCTTCGAACTGGACCCGGACGGGCCCCAGGACGGCACGCTGACGATTCCCCAGTGCATGCGGCGCGATCTCGGCATGTCGCCCGAGCAGGCTGCCGCGGGCCTGGCGATGGTCACCCGGCTCGCCGCCGAGATGGGGCTGGAGTACCGGCTGGAGAACGCCGTGCCGGTCAACACCTTCGATGTGCACCGCCTCATCCATCTCGGCGAGCACCGCTCGCTCGGCGAGCCGGTACGCGAGCGTCTGATGCGGGGATACACCGCCGAAGGGGCCTACCTGGGCGACCGGGAGACGCTCGTCCGGCTCGGCACCGAGGCCGGGCTCGACACCGCGGAGGTGGCGGGGCTGCTGGACGGCGACCGGTTCGGGAAGGCGGTGCGCGCCGACGAACAGCGCGCCGCCCGACTCGGAGTCACCGGCGTGCCCAGCTTCTCGTTCAACGGACGGCGGGCCGTCTCCGGGGCGCTCTCCGTCGCCGACATCCTCGCCCGGCTGCGACACGCCCTGCTGCTGACCAGGGCCTGACAGGACGCGCGTTCTCAGCCGTCCAGCAGGCCCGAGGTCGCGACCAGATACCCCAGCTGCGCCCGGCTGTTGCTGCCCAGCTGCTCGGACACCTTGCGCATGTGCTCGGCGACGCTGCGGCGGCTCATGCCGATCCGGCGGGCGATGGCGGCGTCCGTCTCGCCGTTGACGACGGCCTGGAGGATGGCGCGCTGGAGGTCGGAGGTGACCACGGGGGTGCGCAGCGGCGCGCGTTCGGGCCGGACCGGGACCGCGCGGGACCACGCCTCGTCGAAGTGGCGGACCAGGAAGCGGACCAGTGACGGGTGCTGGACGCGCAGCGCGGTGTGCGGCTCGTCGGAGAACGGGATGAGGGCGAGGTCCCGGTCGAAGACGATGAACCGGTCCACGACCTCGGCCAGGGTCCTGATCTCGGCGCCCTCGGCGGTCACCTGCTCGATGTAGGCGAGCGTGGTGCGGTCCGAGCGGACGGTGTGCTGGTAGAGGGTGCGCTGCCGGATGCCGCGGCGCAGGTTGCCCAGGTCGCGCGGGAGCGCCTGCTCCAGGACGTGGGCGGGGCGTCCGCCGCCGGGGTGGGCGGTGCGGACCTCGGCGCGGCAGCCGCTGACCCCGGCGTCCAGGGCCTTGCCGATGACGGCCGTGCCGGAGAGCCGGGTGAGGGCGCGGCGCTCCGGCCGGTTCATCTCGGTGTAGAGGCCCTCGAAGGCGGCGAGGGTGGCGCGGGCGGAGCGCAGGGTGCGGCGCTGCTCGACGATCGCCTCCTCGATCGGGGCGAGCGCCGCGAAGGAGGCGGTCTCCGGCGGCACGGGTATGAGGTAGCCGGGCGACTCCTGGTCGGCCACCATCAGATGCAGGGACAGCAGGCAGGGGGGCGCGGCGCCGGCCGCGAGGCCGCCCTCCGTCAGCGCACGGCGATAGGCCGCGAGCGCCGCCTCGCAGGGTTGTTCCGGTATCGACCGGTCCGAGGGTGATTCACGGCAATCACATACCGGTGAGGGGGAATGATCGTCCTTCACAAGGATGCAGATTACCTTTGTGCACTCGGCAGTCCCTCGTCCGGCGCCCGCGCTCGACGAGTATGTCCGGGTGACATCTGGAATGGACAACGCGGACGGGCCGAAAACGGACGAGGCGGACGGCGGCGCCCGGAAGGACCGGGACACCGCGGTCTCCGAGCGGCGTTTCCGATTCCTCGTCGCCGGATACGCGGTGTCTTCCTACGGCACATTCCTGAATATGGTGGCGCTGAATCTCTTCGTCTACGAGACGACGGGCCGGGCGCTGGCCATGGGGCTGTTCATGGCGGTGCGGCTCGCCTCCGGATTCGTCGCCGGTCTCGTCGTGGGCGGCCTGCTCGCCCGTTTCAGCGCGAAAAGCATCATGCTGTGGGCGAATGTCGCGCAGGGCGCCGTGATGCTGGTGCTCATCCTGGCGCCGGACGGCCTGCTGACCGGGGCGCTGATGGCCGTCTCCGTGGTGATCGGGGCGTGCGGGACGCTGTTCATGGTGGCGTTGCGCAGTTCGATCCCGGAGATGGTCGGGGAGGACCGCAGGGCCTGGGCGAACTCCCTCTCGATCACCGGTCGTTCACTGGCCATGGTGGCGGGGTTCGCCTCGGCGGGCCTGGTGGTGTCCCTCGTCGGGTACACAGCGGCCTTCCTGGTCGACATGGCGACGTTCGTGGCCTGCGCGGTGACGGTGGCCCTGCTGCCGATCGCCGGAGGCAAGGGAGCGGGCGACAGGGCAGCGAACGGCAAGGGAGCGGACGGCTCCGGGGCAGGGAAGGACGCCTCGGGCGCCTCGTCCGCGAAGGGCGCCAGGCGCTGGCGGCCCGTGGCCTTCCTCGCGCTGGCCGCCGCACCCGGGATGGGACTGATGGTGGCCCTGCGCGGGGTCGACGCGTTCGGTTCCTCGTCCCACAACGCGGCGCTGCCGATCTACTCCACCTCGCTCGACGCGTCGAACCCCGCGGTGTTCGTCAGCGCGTTCTGGTGTGTGTGGGCGCTGGGCAACATCGGGGCCCAGCAGGTGATCCAGCGGTACGCGCAGCGCACCGGGCGCTCTGTGGGAGCGCTCGGTTTCGGCTACGGCACGGTGGTGATGTCGGCGGCGTTCATCGCGGCGTTCGCCGGGTTCCCGCTGGCCGTGACCGCGGTGATCGCGCTGATCGCGGGGGCCGCGGACGGCCTCACCGAGGTCGCGTACACCTCGCATCTCCAGACACTTCCGGCCACCTTGCGCGGCCATGCCTTCGGTCTTTCGGCCACTTTCGAGAACCTCGGCTTCGGCGTCGGCATGATCCTTGTGGCGGCGGCCCTCGACCGGTTCTCCCCGCTGGCCGTGGTGGGCTGGTCCCACGGCGCCGCCATCGTCGTCGCCGTGGTGTTCCTGCTGAGGGTGGCGGGAGTGCGGCGGGCGGAGCGTGCGGGGCTTACGGGGCGTGCGGGGCTGCGAAAGGAAGAAGCCGTTGAGGGACGACCGGATCGCGGTGATCGGGACGGCGCTGAGGTTTCCGGGGGCTGACACCCCCGAGGCGTACTGGCGCGACATCCGGGCGGGAGCCGGTCACGTACGCCGTTTCACCCGGGCCGAGTTCGCCGCGGCGGGGGTCCCGGCGGCGGAGTACGAGCGGCCGGGGTTCGGCGGGGCGAGCGCGCTCCTGGGGGACGTGGACGGCTTCGACACAGGGTTCTTCGGGATGAGCGGGCGGGAGGCGGAGCTGACCGATCCGCAGCAGCGGCTGTTCCTGGAGTGCTGCTTCCACGCCCTGGAGGACGGGGGTTACGCGGGTGGCGAGGACCGTTACGCGAACAGCGACGGCGACTGCGTACGGATCGGGGTGTACGGCAGCTCCGGCTACCGCCTGTACTCGCTGCACAGCTATCTCGCGGAGAACCTGGCGGCGGAGGCCTCCTCGGGCGACTGGATGACCGCCAAGCAGGTCCAGGTCGGCAACTACCCCGACTTCACCGCCACCCGGGCCGCCTTCCGGCTCGGTCTGACCGGTCCCGCGCTGACCGTGTCGACGGCCTGTTCCAGCGCTCTGGTCTCGGTGCACCTGGCCTGCCAGGCGCTGCGCGCCGGGGACGCGGAGCTGATGCTGGTGGGCTCCGCGGCCCTGCATCTGCCGGAGGTCACCGGCCAGGTCCCGGTGAAGGGCTCCACCCTCTCCCCCACCGGCACGGTCCGGGCCTTCGACGCGGACGCGGACGGCACGGTCGGCGGGAACGGGGCCGCCGCCGTCCTCCTCAAACCGCTGGCACGCGCGCTCGCCGACGGCGACACCGTGCACGCGGTGATCCTGGGCTCGGCGGTCACCAACGACGGTTCGGACAAGGCGACCAACGACCGTACGGGGAGGGGAGGGTTCACCGCCCCCGGGGTCGCCGGGCAGCGGGACGCGGTGCTCGGGGCGCTGCGCGCGGCGGACGTGGACGCGGCGTCGATCGGCTACGTGGAGGCGCACGGCACGGGCACGCTGAAGGGCGACCCGATCGAATTCGCGGCCCTGACCGAGGCGTTCCGCGCGCACACCGACCGGACCGGCTTCTGCGCGCTCGGCTCGACGAAACCGGCCATCGGCCACCTGGACAGCGCCGCGGGGCTGGCGGGGCTGGTCAAGGCCGTCGAGGTGCTGCGGCACGGGGTGGTCCCACCGCTGGTGAACTTCTCCCGGCCCAACCCGGCGCTGGCGGTGGACGACAGCCCGTTCCTGCTGCCGGTACGGGAGGGGCCCTGGCCGCTGGCGGGGGTGCGGCGAGCCGGTGTGCACTCCATCGGCATGGGCGGTACGAACGTTCATGTGATCCTGGAACAGGCGCCGGAGACCCCGCACACCGCGTCCGCCGACGACGTGCCCGCGCCCGCGCTGCTGCCGCTCTCGGCCGCCGACGGCGGCGCGCTGCGGGCGTACGCCGTCTCCCTCCGGGACCGCCTGGCGGGCGGATCGCCCCCGCCGCCCGCCGATCTGCTGACCAGCACCGCGCTCGGGCGGCGGCTCCTGCCGCACCGGCTGGTCGTCACGGCCGCGGACCCGGTGGCCGGCCTCGACGCGTTCCTGTCCGGGGCCCCGGCGGGCGAGGCGTACACGACCGGCGTCGTCGACGGCGTACGGGAGGGGCGGCCGGTGTTCCTCTTCAGCGGCCAGGGCGGCGGGCATCCGGGCATGGGCGCGGAGCTCGCCGCGCGCTTCCCGGTGGTGGCCGAGGTGCTCGAAGGCTGCGCCCGGGTGTACGCGGAGGAGACCGGACGGGACGACTTCCTCACCCGGATCGTCGACGGGCAGGGCCCCGAGCGGTGGGACACGGCCTTCGCGCAGCCCGCCCTGTTCGCCCTCCAGATCGCCCAGGCCCGGCTGTGGAAGAGGCTCGGGATCACCCCGGCCCGGGTCACCGGGCACAGCGTCGGCGCGTACGCGGCGCTGTGCGTGGCCGGGGCGCTGGAGACCGAGGAGGCGATGCGGCTGGTGTGCGGGCGCGGGCGGCTGATGCTGGAGCGGGCGGCCCCGGGCGCGATGGTCTCCGCGTTCGTCCCCCGGGCCCGGGTGCGGGAGCTGCTGGCCGCCGTCCCCGGGCTGGAGCTCGCCGTGGTCAACGGAGCCGCGCACCACGTGCTGGGCGGCCCGCCGGAGGCGGTGGACGCGGCACGGGCGCTGCTGGCGGCGCGGGGTGAGGCGTACGAGGTGCTGGCGGTGGACCGGGCGTTCCACACGGCACTGCTCGAACCGGCCCTGGAGGACTTCCGGGTACTGGCCGAAAAGGCCGAACTCCGGCCTCTGCACACGGAGTTCGTCGACGGCATCGACGGTACGGTCCGCCCCGCGGGGTGGCGCCCGGACGCCGCTTACCTGGTCGCGCAGGCCCGCCGCACGGCCGACTTCGCCGCCGTCCTGGACCGGCTGGCCGGGTCCCCGCCGCTGCTGGAGCTGGGCCCGTCCGCCGTGCTGACGGGGATGGTCCGCCGGTCACTGCCGGACGCGGTCTGCGTACCGACGCGGCAGTGGGAGCGGGCGGTGGCCGCGCTGCACTGCGCCGGAGCAGGGGTGGACTGGGCGGCGCTGCTGGAGCGTTGCGGCGGCCGGCGCGTCCGGCTGCCCACGTATCCCTTCCAGCGCCGATCGCACTGGAGGGGCCCGGCCCCGTACACACCCCCGGTGCCGCCCAGCTCGCCCAGCCCGCTCTCCTCGATCACCTCGCTCACGGAGCTGACCGCCCCGGCGGGCGGGGCCGCTCACCCATCCCCAGGCTCCACGGAGGACCGCATGACCGAACAGGCCGTACTGGACAGGGTGCTGGAGCTGACCGCGCGCCATCTCGGCCACCGGCCCGGCGAGGTCGCCGCCGACCGTACGTTCGTCGGCCTCGGCGCGGACTCGCTCCAGCTCATCGGGATGGTGCGGCAGCTGGAGGCCGAGTTCGGCACGGAGATCAGCATGCGGGAGGTCCTGGAGGAGGCGGGCACACCCCGGCTGACGGCGGCGCTGATAGCCGGGCGGGCGGCCCCCGCGACAACGGCGGCGTACGTGGAGTCGGCGCCGACGGCCGTGGAGCCGGGGCCCGCGATGGTGGAGCCGGTCACGGACGCGCCGGTCACGGGCGCGCCCGTGTACGCGACCCGGGCCGAGGTCGCCGCCCTGTCCGAGCAGCTACGTCAACTGGCCGAGACCCAGGCCGTCATGCTCACCCAGCTCTCCGAGGCCGTCGCGCTGCTGACCGCCCGCACCACGGGGACGGACGGGCGATGAGCGCGGGGATACCCGGCTCCGCCGAGGCCGTGACCGGGGCCGTGACCGGGACGGACGCCGCCGGCGCCGCCGCCCAAGCGGCCGCCGGGGCCGTGGCCCGCGCGGCGGAGCTGTCCCGCGCGCTCACCGCCCGGCTCGCGGAAGCCCGCGGCCAGGTCTCGGCGGAGGGCTCGAAGCACGCCGCCGGGGAGACCGCCCACGGCCCCCGTCTCGTCGTGGACGCGGCGGGCGGGATGGCCGGGGCGGGGGCCGACGAGGCCCAGCGGGCCCACACCGCCTCCCTGGTCCGGCGGTTCACCGAGCGCACCCGCACCTCCAAGGAGTCGGCCCAGCGGCACCGTTCGGTGCTCGCCGACAGCCGCGCGGTCGTGGGGTTCCGGGACGCCACCAAGGAAATGCTCTATCCGGTCGCGGCCCGCTCGGCGTACGGCTCCCGGCTCACCGACGTGGACGGCAACACCTACACCGACATCACCATGGGGTTCGGCGCGCTGCTGCTGGGCCATGAGGCGGAGCCCGTCACCGACGCCGTGCGCCGCCACCTCTCCGACGGGTTGCGCTTCGGCCCCCGGTCCCCCGACACCGGGGAGGCCGCGGCCCTGCTCGCCTCGCTCACCGGCCTGGACCGGGTCGCCTTCGCCTCGTCCGGCACGGAGGCGAACTCGGCCGCGATCCGGCTGGCCCGCGCCGCGACCGGGCGCGACAAGGTCGTCATGTTCCGGGGCTCGTACCACGGGCACATCGACTCCGTCCTCGGCCGGCCGGGCGGCCCCGGGCAGCACGCGGTGCCGGTCTCCCGGGGCATCCCGGCCAGCGCGGTGGCGGAGCTGATCGTGCTGGAGTACGGGGACCAGGAGTCCCTGGAGGCGATCGACGCCCTCGGGGACAGCATCGCGGCCGTGCTCGTCGAGCCCGTGCAGTGCCGCAACCCCGGCCTGCGGCCCGTGGAGTTCGTCCGCTCGCTGCGCGAACTCACGGCGCGCCGGGGCATCGTGCTGCTCTTCGACGAGATGCTGACGGGGCTGCGCCCCCACCCGCGCGGCGCACAGGATCACTTCGGGGTGGTGCCGGACCTCGCCACGTACGGCAAGGCGCTCGGGGCCGGCTTCCCGATCGGCGCGGTGGCCGGGCGGGCGGATCTGCTCGACGGGGTGGACGGCGGCTTCTGGCGGTACGGAGAGCCCGGCGGCCCCTCGCGCGAGACCACGTTCATCGGCGGCACGTACATGCAGCACCCGCTGTCGATGGCGGCGGCCCGTGCGGTGCTCACCCACCTCACCGAACGGGGGCCCGGGCTCCAGAGCGGGCTGAACGCGCGCACCCAGGCGCTCGCGGACCGGCTCAACACCTTCTTCCGCGACGAGGAATTCCCGCTCGAACTGGCCCACTTCGGGTCGATGTTCCGCTTCCGGCACCGCGCCGACCTGGAGTTGCTCTACCACCACCTCCAACTGCGCGGCGTGTACGTATGGGAGTGGCGCAGCTTCTACCTCTCCACCGCCCACACGGAGGAGGACGTGAACCGGGTCGCGGAGGCGGTGGAGGGATCGCTGCGCGAGCTGCGCGACGGCGGGTTCTTCCCCCGGTCCACCCGTCCGGCCGCGGTGAAGCGGGCCGAAGCACGCCGTCCCGCACCCGACTTCGGCGTCTACTTCTTCGGCGACCACCCGGACACCGGCGGCGCCGGGAGTGGCGGCAGCGGCGTCCCGGAGGCGTACGACACCGTCCTGGAGACCGCCCGCTTCGCCGACGAGCACGGCTTCTCCTCCGTCTGGCTGCCCGAGCGGCACTTCGACTCCTTCGGCGGGATCTTCCCGAACCCCGCCGTGCTCGCCGCCGCCGTGGCGCGGGAGACCGGGAGCGTCCGGATCAACGCGGGCTCGGTGGTGCTGCCGCTGCACGATCCGGTGCGGGTCGCCGAGGAGTGGTCGGTGGTGGACAACCTCTCCGGCGGCCGGGTCGGCATCGGCTGCGCCACCGGCTGGCACGCCCGGGACTTCGCCCTGCACCCGGACCGGTTCGCGGACCGGCGGCGGATCGCCTTCGACCACCTCGACGAGGTGCGCCGGCTGTGGCGCGGGGAGGCGGTGCGGCGGCGCACGGGCGAGGGCGCGGAGGCGGAGATCCGGATCCGGCCGCGCCCGGTGCAGGAGGAGCCGCCGTTCTTCCTCGCCACCTCCGGGCAGCGGGCGTCGTACGAGGAGGCGGCCCGGCGCGGCCTCGGGGTCGTCACCAACCTGATGAGCCAGACCGTGGACGAGCTGGGCGCGAACGTCGCGCACTACCGGCGTACGCGTGCGGAGTGCGGGCTCGACCCCGCGGGCGGGCGGGTGACGGTGCTGGTGCACACGTATCTCGGCGACGACCACGCCACCGCCCGGGCCGAGGCGCTGGAGCCGATGGTGCGGTATCTGCGGTCCTCGCTCCTGATGCGCTCGGCGGCCACCGCCGCGGGGTCCCGGCACGAGGACGTCGCGGCGGCGAGCGAGGAGGACCTGGACTATCTGTTCCGCCGCGCGTACGACCGCTACTGCGACCGGCGGGCCCTGATCGGCACGCCGACGAGCGTCGCGCCGCTGGTCGACGCGTTGCACGGGGCCGGGGTGGACGAGATCGCGGCCCTGGTCGACTTCGGGATGGACCGGGAGCGGCTGCGGTCGGGGCTGGAGCGCCTGGACGTGCTGCGCCGCCGGACGCGGGAGCGGGGCACCCGGGAACGGCAGCAGGACACCAGGGTTCCGGACGCCCAGGTTCCGGACACCGTCGCGCCCGCCACCTCGGCGCAGCGGCGGCTGTGGCTGGCCGCGCGGTTGCTGGAGAACCCGGCGGCGTACAACGAGACGGGCGCCGTGCGGCTGCGCGGTCCGCTGGACGTGGCGGCGCTGCGGGCGGCGGTGGACGGCCTGGTCGAGCGGCACGCGGGGCTCCGCACGGTGTTCCGGGCCGAGGAGGCGGGCGTCGTCCAGGTCGTACGGAACGGGCTCCGCATCCCGTTGACGGTGACCGACGCCCGGGGGCAGGACGCCGACCGGGCGATCGGGGCACTGCTCGCCGAGGAGAGCGGCCGGTCCTACGACCTGGCCGCGGGACCGCTGTTCACGCCCCGGCTGCTCCGGCTGGCCGAGGACGACCACGTCCTGGTGCTCGGTACGCACCACATCATCACGGACGCGCACTCGGCCGCGCTGATCGCCGGGGACCTCCGGGAGCTGTACACGGCGGCCCGCGCCGGACGCCCGCCGGTCTTCGAGCGACCCGCCGGAACGACCGTCGAAGCCCCCGAGCCCTCGGGCGACGCGGCCGATCTGGCCTGGTGGCGCGAGGCGCTGGGCGACCGGCCGCCGGTGCTGGTCCTGCCGACGGACCGGCCGCGCGGTCGCCGGGTGGCGGGGCGCGGCGGGGCGGTGGCCCGGACCGTGGGCCGGGAGCGGGCGGACCGGCTGCGGGAGTGGAGCGGGCAGCAGGGCGTCACCCTGTTCGCGACGCTGTGCACGGCCTGGCAGCTGGTCCTGCGGCGGCGGTCGGGGCAGGACGCGTTCCTGCTGGGCACGACGTTCGGGCGGCGGCCGGCCGCGACGGCGGACACGGTCGGGTTCCATGTGGCGCTGCTGCCGTTGCCGCTGTCCGCCACCGACGCGACCCCGCCACCGGAGGCCGTACGGGCCACCGGGCGGGCGCTGTTCGCGGCGGACGAGCACAGCGGGGTGGACCTGGACGCGCTCCTGGCGGCCGTCCACCCGGACCCGGGGAATCCGCGCCCGCTGGTGACCGTATCGGTCGATCTGGACCGGGCGGCGCTGGCCGGAATCGACCTGCCCGGGCTGCGGGCGGAGGCGGTGGCGGCCGGGACGGAGTCGGCGCCGCTGGAGCTGGCGCTGATGGCCACCCACGTCCCGGACGGGAGCCTGCGGCTGCGGCTGCGCTACGACGCGGACCTGTTCGACGCGGCGACGGCGCAGGGGTATCTCGCCGAGCTGGACGAGCGGTTGGACACGATGACGGCCCCGGACGCGGTGGGGCCTGACGCGGTGGAGCCGGAGAGGGCCGAGCCGGAGAGTGCGGAGCCGGGCACCCGGGCGGCCTCCGGCACCGCCGCGCTCCTCCGCGAGGTCTGGGAGTCCGTCCTCGGCGTGCACGGCTTCGCGGACGACGGCAACTTCTTCGATCTGGGCGGCAATTCGATCGCCGCGATCCGCCTGGTGAACCGGGTCCGGGACACGCTCGGAGTCGACTACCCGCTGGCGGACTTCTTCGCCGACGCCACCCTGCGGGCCATGACCGGGCAGCTGACGGGAGGCCCGGAAGCGGACGGCCCGGCGGAGAAGGACGGGCCGGAGACGAACGGCCCGGAGACGGGCGGCACGGAAGCGGACGCCCCGGAGACGGGCGTCGCGGCCGTCGTCGACCGCGCCCCCGTCAGCGACCAGCAGGCCCGGATGATCGCCGGGCACCACACCATGCCCGACCCCGCCGTGTGGAACGTACCGACGCGCATCACGTTCACCGGGGCGCTGGACCCGGCGGCCCTGCGGTCCGCCGTGACCGAGCTGGTCGCCCGGCACGACGGGCTGCGGACCAGGTTCGCGCAGGAAGGGGTGCCGGACGGGCCGTGGTGGCAGGAGGTGCTGGCGGCGGAGCCGGTGGCGCTGCCGGTGGAGGAGCTGAGCGGCCTCCCCGCCGACGAGCGGCAACCCCGGGCGGACGCCCTGTGCCGGGCCGACGCGGCGGCCCCCTTCGACCTGACGCGGTCGCTCCGGCCCCGGACGCGGCTGCTGCGGGTCGAGGAGGACCGCTGGGAGCTGATGTTCGTCCTGCACCACATCTGCGCCGACGGCTGGTCGCTGTCCGTGCTGCTCTCGGAGATCGCCGCGCTCTACACGGCCGCCGCCGCGGGCGTCCCGCACGGCCTGCCCGATCCGGCGATGCAGGCGCCCGGGTACGCCCGGTGGCAGCGGGAGCGGCACGATCCCGCCGCCGAGGCGGAGCGGGCCGCGTTCTGCGCCCGCTATCTGGACGGGGTGCCGTCCGCCGTCCCCGTACCGACGGACCGGCCGCGGCCGCAGAAGCTGAGCGGCCACGGGGACACGGTGCGCGGGGTCGCGACGGGTGCGGTGCGGGCGGCGGTGGAGAAGCTGGCGGCCGACCGGCGCACCACCCCGTTCGCGGTCGCGGCGGCGGCTCTCGGGGTGTTCCTGACCGGGCTGTCGGGAGAGGAGGACACCTTGCTGAGCGTGCCGTACGCCAACCGCGAGAGCACCGCTTCGGAGTCGCTCGTGGCGATGACGTCCACCGCGGTGATGGTCCGCGTACGACTGGATTCAGCCAATCTTGACGAGACGTGCGCGGAGCTCGCGGTCCGTACGGGCGCGGGCGCGCTCGGTGCCATGGCGCATGTTCTTCCCACCGCGCGCATCATGCAGGCGATGCGGGACGCGGGCGCTGTCAGCGTCCCCGACCGGGTGCCGCACGTCCTGGCGTTCCAGAACTCCGTCGACACGGACATCGAGATCCCCGGGCTCCGGGTCGAGGTGGCCGATCTGGCACCGCCGCTTTCCCGCAGCGAGCTGTGCTTCGGGCTTGCGCCGCGCCGGGACCCCGCGAAGGGTTATCGAACGTTCCTGGAATTCTCCACCGACCTGTGGGACCACGAGAGTGCCCACGACCTTCTCTCGTCGTACACCGACCTGCTCGCGGAGTTCAGCGCCCGGCCCGACCGGCCGGTGCGGGAACTCCTCGGGGAGCGCCCCTGGCAGGGGCCGCCGGGCCGAGGCTCCGGAGGCTCCGCCGGGGACGCGAGCGCCGGGCCCGACCAGCCCGGCGGACCGTCACCCTCCCAGTCACTGCCGAACACCGGAAAGGCGGACGCCGTATGACTCCGGCCCCCCACCGCAGCCACACCGACGACCTGCTCTCCTTCATCGCCGCCAGCCCTTCTCCGTACCACGTGGTGGCCAGTGCGGCCCAGCGCCTGGAGAAGGCCGGGTTCCGCGAACTGCGCGGCACGGACGACTGGACCGGGGCGACCGGCGGCTGCTTCGTCAGCCGCGCCGGTGCGCTGATCGCCTGGTACGTCCCCGAGGGCGCGCCCGCCCACACCCCGTTCCGGATCGTCGGCACCCACACCGACTCGCCGAACCTGCGGATCAAACCGGCTCCGGACACCGGGACGTCGGGCTGGCGGCAGATCGGGGTGGAGATCTACGGCGGGGTCCCGCTGAACACCTGGCTCGACCGCGACCTGGGCGTCTCCGGCCGGCTCGCCCTGCGCGGCCCCGACGGCGTCCCGCGCAGCCGGCTCGTACAGATCGACGAACCCCTGCTGCGGGTGCCGCAGTTGGCCATTCACCTGGACCGCTCGGTGAACGAGGGCGTGGCCCTGGACCGGCAGCGGCACATCGCGCCGATCTGGGCGCTGGGCGACCCGCGGGAGGGCGAGCTGCTGCGCCGGGTCGCTTCGGCCGCCGGGGAGGACCCGGCGGACGTGCTGGCCTGGGACCTGATGCTGCACGACATCCAGCCGCCCGGATATCTGGGCGTGGACCGGGAGTTCGTGGTGGCTTCCCGGCTGGACAACCAGGTCTCGGTGCACGCCGGGGTGACCGCGCTGGTGGACGCGGCGACGGGGACCACGCAGCCCTCCTTCGTACCGGTGCTGGCCGCCTTCGACCACGAGGAGGTCGGCAGCGGTTCCGAGACGGGTGCGCAGAGCCCGCTGCTGGAGCGGATCCTGTCGCGGTCCGTGTCGGCGCGCGGCGGCAGCGACGAGGACTGGTCGCGGGCGCTGGCGGGCGCGTTCTGCGTCTCCGCCGACATGGCGCACGCGGTGCACCCCAACTACGCGGAGCGGCACGACCCCGACCACCGCCCGCTCCCGAACGGCGGCCCGACGGTCAAGGTGAACGTCAACCAGCGGTACGCCACCGACTCCACCGGTATCGCGGTGTTCACGGCGGCTGCCGAGCGGGCCGGAGCGCCCTGGCAGCCGTTCGTCTCCAACAACGCGATGCCCTGCGGTACGTCGATCGGCCCGCTCACGGCGGCCCGCCTCGGCGTCACCACGGTGGACGTCGGGGTGCCGGGCCTGTCGATGCACTCGGCGCGCGAGCTGTGCGGGGTGCGTGACCCGGGCCATCTCGCCGCGATCCTCACCACGATCATGGTCGGGGACTGACCGAAATCCGGTAGCACCGAACTCCGGTGACAGGGAACGCCGGCAGCAGAGAACGCCGGTAGCAGAGAAAGAGAACAGGAACGACCGTGGCCGACGAAGAGACCGTCCTCATCTGCCTGCCCTTCGCCGGGGCGGGCCCCTCCTTCTTCACGCCCTGGAAGAAGCTGGCCCCGGAGGGTCTGCGGATCCTCCCGGTGTCGCTGCCGGGCCGGGAGAAGCGGTTCCCCGAGCCCGCCCACACCTCGGCGGCCCCGGCCGTCGACGACGCGTACGCGCAGGTGACGGCGGTCCTCGGTGAGGAGGACGGGACCGGCGGCCCGGTCGTGCTGTTCGGGCACAGCATGGGCGCGGTCCTCGCGTACGAACTGGCGCACCGGATCGAGCGGTCGGGCGGGCCGATCCGCCTGGCCGCGCTGGTGGTCAGCGGTGCGCCCGGCCCCTGGACGCCGCGCACGGACCGGGCGGACGGGCTGCCGGACGAGGAGTTCGCCGCCCGGGTCCGGGCGTTCGCCGGATATGACCATCCGGCGCTGGCCGACCCGGAGATGCGGGAGCTGCTGCTGCCGACGCTGCGGGCGGACGTCCGGCTCCACGAGACGTATACGCCGTCCACGGACAGGCCGTTGGGTGTCCCGGTCATCTCCGTCCGGGGGCGGGAGGACGCCCTGGTCGGGGCGGCGGAGGCCGCCGAGTGGGGCCGGGCGACGACGGGGAAGCTGACGGTGGCCGAGCCGGCCGGCGGGCACATGTATCTCACCGAGCGGCCGGGCGAGCTGCTGGAGCTGGTGGCCGCCGAGGTACGCGCGGCGAGGGGCCGGTGACGGGCGGCGGTGGCCCGGGGCGTGCCGCCGGCGGACGTGGTCCTGGACCGGCGGGCGGCGGCACCCGGCTCGCCGGTCGTACGGCGCTGATCACGGGAGCGGCACGCGGTCTCGGCCGGGCCTGTGCGCTGGCGTTCGCCCGCGAGGGTGCGGACCTGGTGCTGCTGGACGTGGCGGGCGGGCTTCCCGGGGTGCCGTATCCGCTCGGTTCGGCCTCGCAGCTCGCGCACACCGGGCGGCTCTGCCGCGAGGCCGGGTCCGCCGTGCTGACCCGGCAGGCCGACGTCCGGGACCTCGCGGCGCTGGAGTCGGTGGCGGAGGCGGCCGAGGAGCGCTTCGGGCGGATCGACGTCCTGGTCAACAACGCGGGCATCGCCGCCCCTTCGGGCCGCCCGGCGCACGAGATCACCGAGGCCGAGTGGCAGCTGATGATCGACGTGGATCTGGGCGGTGCGTGGCGGGCTATCCGCGCGGTCGGCGGCCGGATGGCCGCTCAGGGGTCCGGTTCGATCGTCAACATCGCCTCGACGGCGGGCCTGGTGGGCTACCGGCACTTCGCGGGGTACGTCGCGGCCAAGCACGGTCTGGTCGGCCTGACGAAGGCGGTGGCCCTGGACTACGCGCCCCGGAAGGTCCGGGTCAACGCGGTGTGTCCGGGCTCGGTGCGGGACGACGAGGCGATGGAGGGCCGGATGCTGGCGGAGATCGCCCGCTCGCTGGAGGTGCCGGTCGCGGAGCACGAGGCCGCGTTCCTCCGGGACCAGCCGATGAACGCTCTGGTGGAGCCGGGCGATGTGGCGGACGCGGTGCTCTGGCTGGCCTCGGACGAGTCCCGGCAGGTAACCGGCAGCGTGGTGACCGTGGACGGCGGGTTCACCGCCCGCTGACCGTCGTATCAGCCGTTTCCCCTCCGTGGACGAGAGGTTGTGCACGTGCCGCCTGCCCATCATTCCCTGACGGTCCGTCTGCCGCCGTCCTTCGCCGATATCGCGCTCGCCGCCGCCCTGACGGCGGCGGCCGAACTGTGGTGGCCCGGGGAGCGCCGCCCCCGGCTGTGGACGGAGACCGTGCCCGCCCCGGCCGGGTCCGGCGCCGCCGCCCGGCGGCGCACGGCCGAGGCCGGCCGGCCGGTCGCGCCCGGCCACCGGCTGCGCGCGGTGCTGCTGCGGTACGCGGACGAGCGCCCCGCCGACCTCGTCCTGACCGCCGACGGAGCCGCGCTGGACGCCCGGTCGTTGCGGACCGTCGCCCGGGTGCTGCTGGGCGAGGTGCCCCCGGACGCGGTGTCGCCGCACGACGGGCCGCTCCCCCCGGACCTGCGCGTGGCCGAGGAGACCCGGGGGCTCGCCGTCGCGCTCGCGCTCACCGCAGGGCGGTACACGGGCGCGGCCACGGTGCGCGTCGCCGTCCCCGTACCGGCCCGGGACCGGCCTCCGTACGCGCTGGGGGCGCTCGACGGGTACGCGGTGTTCACGGCGGACCTGTCGCCCGGCCGGACGGTGGCCGACCTGCTCGCCACGGAGCCGGACCCTCCGGCCGAGGGCGAGGAACCGCCCGCGCTGATGCTGGCGGGCGACGGGGACGGACCCGCCACGCTGCCGACCGGTCCGGACGCCCTCCCCGTACCGGCGAGTCAAGTGGGGCGTGTACGAGAGCAGTTGGTGAGCGGCTCGCCCAACACCCCGCTCTCGGTCCTGGATCCGCTGAGCAAGGCGGAGTCGGCGGCGCAACTGACCGCCGGCTCACCGCGAAGGACCCCCGCCCTCCGCGTCGACGAGGCCTTCGCCGCCCAGGCCGCCGCCCGCCCGGACGCTCCCGCGCTCACCGCCGGGCCCGCCTCCCTCACCTACGCCGAACTGAACCACCTGGCCGAGGAGTTCGCCGACGGCCTGTACGCCCACGGCGTCCGCCCCGGTGACCTCGTGGGGCTCTGCCTGCCCCGCGGAGCCGACCTGGTGGCGGTGATGCTCGGCGTCCTGAAGGCGGACGCGGTCCACGTACCGCTGGATCCGGAGCATCCGGCGGACCGGCGTGAGCGCACCGCGAAGGACGCCGGGGTCCGGCTGACCGTCGAGGACCCGGCCGCCCTGACCGGCCACCCGCCCCGCCCCGCGGCGGAACGGAGGGAGGCCGGCGCCCCCGCCTACGTCATCCACACCTCGGGATCGACCGGCCGCCCCAAGGGGGTGCTCGTCCCGCACGCCAACGTCACGGCCCTGGTCGACGCCGTCCGCGACGACTTCGCCCTCTCCCCCGGCGACACCTGGACGTGCTTCCACTCGGCGGCGTTCGACTTCTCGGTGTGGGAGATCTGGGGGGCGCTGCTGACGGGCGGCCGACTGGTCCTCGTGGACCACTGGACCTCGCGCTCGCCGGAGGACTTCCACGCGCTGCTGGCACGGGAGCGGGTGAGCGTGCTGAGCCAGACCCCGTCGGCGTTCACCCAGCTCGCCGCCGCCGACCGGACGGGCGGCGGGCTGTCCGCCCTGCGGCTGGTGGTGCTGGGCGGCGAGCCGCTGGACGCCCGCCCGCTGCTGGACTGGTTCGACCGGCACCCGGAGGACCGCTGCCGGGTGGTCAACATGTACGGGATCACCGAGACCACGGTGCATGTCACGGCGGCCACGGTGACCCGCCGCGAAGCGCTCGCCGGGTCCCGGTCGGTGGGACGGCCCCTGCCGGGCTGGTCGGTCCGGGTGCTGGACGGACGCGGGCGGCCGGTGCCGCCGGGGGCGCCCGGGGAGATCCATGTGGGCGGGTCGGGCGTGGCGCTGGGCTATCTGCACCAGCCCGCCCTGACCGCCGAACGCTTCGTCCCGGACCCCCTGGACCCGGCCGGGCGGCTCTACCGCAGCGGCGACCTGGGGCGGCTGCTGCCCGACGGGACGCTGGAGCACCTGGGCCGGATCGACGACCAGGTGAAGGTGCGGGGCTTCCGGATCGAGCCGGGCGAGATCCGGCAGGTGCTGCTGGAGGACCCGGCGGTGTCGGCGGTCGCGGTCACCGTGACCGGCGGGGGCGGCGACGCCGCGGCCGTGCGGATCGACGCGTACGTGGTCCCGGCACCGGGGGCGGGCGAGGACGCCGGGCCCGTGCGGGCACGGGCCGCCCGGCTGCTCCCCCCGCACATGGTGCCCGTGACGGTGACCGTGCTGCCGGCCCTCCCCCTCACCGCGAACGGCAAGCTGGACCCGGCCCGGCTGCCCGCGCCCGGAGCACGCCGGACCCCTGCCCCACCGCCCCGCGTGGAGGCCTCCCCCACCACCGTCCTCGCCGCCATCTGGCGGGAGGTCCTCGGCGTCGAGGAGATCGGCCCGGACGACGGCTTCTGGGACCTGGGAGGCAATTCGCTGTACGCGATCCGCATCGCCACGCTCGCCCGGGAGCGCGGGCTGCCGGGCATACCGCTGCGGCAGCTGTATCTGACGCCGACGCTGGGGGCGCTGTCCGAAGCGCTGTTCCCGGAGGCGTGAGAGCGGCATGAGGAGGGGGCGACCGCGTCACGCCGGCCGCCCCCTCGCACGCGGTGGTTACACGAAGCGCTGGTTCGCGCCGCCGTCGCACTTCTGGAGCCTGAGCGGGTCCTTGGCCCCCGCCAGCGTCAGACACAGGTTCGTCGCGGCGGCCGGGCGGACGGTGCCCGCCTGCCGGACGAACTTCTGGTTGGCCGCGCCCGAGCAGTCCCACACGACGAGCGTGGCGCCGGCGTCGTACTTCGCGCCCGGCACGTCCAGGCAGCGGTCGTGGCTCAGCGCGGTCCGCGCCGTCTGCGTACCGGCGTCGTACCACCAGCTCTGGTTGCGCCCGCCGTGGCAGTCCCAGCCGCCGATCGCGGTGCCGTTACGGGTGACCGAGGCAGGCACGTCCGCACAGGCCCCGGTCGCCTCGTTCTTCAGCGGGGCGAACAGGTCGTCGAAGGCCGCTCCCGTCAGGACCGGCTTCCCCGTGCTCGCCGGGTCGGCGCAGCTCGCCTCGCGCAGCCCGGAGTCGTACAGCTGGGTGAGGCAGGAGGCGAAGGCCCGGTGGCCGGCCGCGTTGGGGTGGAAGGACTGCCGCACGGAGTTCTCGTCGGGCAGGCCCGGCTTGGTCACGTCGATGAACAGCCCGCGCGCCCAGGTGTCCTCGGTGCACACCTCGTGGCCGTGGAAGAGCCGCGAGTTGTCGAGGTAGGACGCCCCGGTGGCGGCGGCGGCCTTGCGCATGCCGACCTGGAAGGCGGGCACGGCGGTGTTGCGGCCCCAGACGGTGTCGGAGTCGTAGCCGAGCCCGCCGCAGACGAGCTTGCCGGGGAACTTCGGGTTGTCGCGGAAGTCCGGGCCGATCGGGCTCGGGTAGCCCATGAGGACGAGCCTGTAGTCGTTGTTGGCGTACCCGGCGCCCGTCATGACGGTGCGCAGGTCGCGGACGGTCTGCTCGACCTTGGGGACCAGCGCGTCGACCCGGGCCTGCCAGCCGCCCGCGTACTTCGGTTCGCAGGGGCCCTGGAGACTGATGTAGCGGACCACGCAGTCGGTCATGACCGGGCCGAACTGGAGGTCGTCGTTGGCCCCGGCGACCAGGACGATCATCTTGATGCGGGTGTTGCGGGCCTTGATCGCGAGGCTGTCGCTCTGCACGAGTTCGTCGGCGTACTGCTTGTTTCCGCCGATCTTGATGTTTCCGGTATAGGCGCCGGAACACGAGACGTTGTACGTGACGTCCGCCGCGATGCCCGTGCGGTGGATGGCGGCGTCCGGCGAGCGGTGGCACCAGTTGTCCGGCCCGTTGGTGCCGGGGTCGTAGGTGCCGACGCCCTCGCCGGAGATCTCGCTGTCGCCGAGCGAGATCAGCCCGGTCCTGCGGTCGCCGAGCGGGCGCTCGGCGGGGCTCCCGTACAGCTGGGTGGCCTCGGCGGCCCGGACGGCTTCCAGCGCGGGCGGGAGAGGGGTGGATGCGATAGAGCTGGTACCCGACTCCGTCGCGCCCGCGGGTCCGGCGGCGGCCATACCGCCGACGGCGGCCGCGAGAGCGACGGCGGCCGCGACCGTGACACGGAGCCGGCGAAGGCTTCCGAGCCCTCGAAGTCTGGTGCTGGTGCGCCTCATTGCGCCTCCCGGTAGTGGTTACCCCCGGTATTTACTGGTCGGTAGGCGACTTGGGAATACACGGAACAAGAGAAGTGCTCATCTTTTTCAGGAGGTTTAAACACCATGGTCGACACGTCAGGTGACACGCCCCGTGACAGCGGGTTCCGGATCGAGCACGACTCGATGGGCGAGGTGAAGGTCCCCGCGGATGCCAAGTGGCGCGCCCAGACCCAGCGGGCGGTGGAGAACTTCCCCGTCTCCGGGCAGCGGCTCGAACGGGCGCACATCGAGGCGCTGGCCCGGATCAAGGGCGCGGCGGCCAAGGTCAACGCCGAGCTGAAGGTACTGGATCCGGACATCTCCGCCGCGATCCAGGAGGCCGCCGCCGAGGTCGCCTCGGGCCGCTGGGACGCGCACTTCCCGGTCGACGTGTTCCAGACGGGCTCGGGCACCTCGTCGAACATGAACACCAACGAGGTGATCGCCACCCTCGCCACCGAGCGCCTCGGCCGCGAGGTCCACCCCAACGACCACGTGAACGCCTCCCAGTCGTCCAACGACGTCTTCCCGTCCTCCATCCACATCGCCGCCACCGCCGCCGTCACCGCCGACCTGATCCCCGCCCTGGACCACCTGGCGGAATCCCTGGGGCGGAAATCGGCCGAATTCGCGGAGGTCGTGAAGTCCGGCCGTACGCATCTGATGGACGCCACCCCGGTCACCCTCGGCCAGGAGTTCGGCGGCTACGCGGCCCAGATCCGCTACGGCGTGGAGCGGCTGCGCACCTCCCTTCCCCGGCTCGCCGAACTGCCGCTCGGCGGTACGGCGGTGGGCACCGGCATCAACACCCCGCCCGGCTTCTCCGCCGCCGTGATCGCGGAGGTCGCGGACGCCACGGGGCTGCCGCTCACCGAGGCCCGCGACCACTTCGAGGCGCAGGGCGCGCGGGACGGGCTCGTGGAGACGTCCGGCCAGCTGCGGACCATCGCCGTGTCGCTGACCAAGATCTGCAACGATCTGCGGTGGATGGCGTCGGGTCCGCGCACCGGCCTCGCCGAGATCGCGCTGCCCGACCTCCAGCCGGGCTCCTCGATCATGCCGGGCAAGGTCAACCCGGTGATCCCGGAGGCGGTCCTGATGGTCGCCGCCCAGGTCACCGGCAACGACGCGACGGTCGCCACGGCCGGCGCGGCGGGCAACTTCGAGCTGAACGTGATGCTCCCGGTCATCGCGAAGAACCTGCTGGAGTCCGTACGGCTGCTGGCAGCCGCCTCCCGGCTGCTCGCGGACCGTACGGTCGACGGCATCACCGCCGACGTGGAACGGGCCCGCGCCTACGCCGAGTCCTCGCCGTCCGTGGTGACCCCGCTGAACAGGTACATCGGCTACGAGGAGGCGGCGAAGGTCGCCAAGAAGTCGCTCAAGGACGGGACGACGATCCGCGAGA
Source organism: Streptomyces sp. NPDC102283 (assembly GCF_044766265.1). Lineage (NCBI taxonomy): Bacteria > Bacillati > Actinomycetota > Actinomycetes > Kitasatosporales > Streptomycetaceae > Streptomyces > Streptomyces sp. NPDC102283. The sequence continues at coordinate 764,026 of NZ_JBIWLQ010000001.1, read as the reverse complement.
CGGTCCTGGCCTCGGGGTACGTCGAGCGCGGCGACCTGACGATGGAGCAGCTCGACGAGGCGCTGGACGTGCTGCGGATGACGCGTCCGTGAGCGCGGGCCGCCAGGGCGCCGCCCGGTGACGTCCGAGGGCGCCCGGCGGCCCCCGGGGTGACCGCGTGACACCTGGGGTGGCCGTGACATCTGGGGTGGCCATGACGGCTGAGGTGTCCGGCGGATCGGGGCCGGGTGACCTGAGTCGCAGCGGGCCGGTGGGAGCGCTCCGTAAGATCCCTCCATGACAGGTACGGGAGAGCACGCACGCTGGGCGCCGGGGGACCGGATCCTCTGGCGCTACCGCGACAACGGCCGGGCCCACCGGACGGCCGGCGCCCCGCCCGTGCACATCTGCCGTCCGGTGACCGTGGTCCAGGACACCGACGAGCTGCTCGCCGTCTGGATGGCGCCCGGCACCGAATGCGTGCGGCCGGTGCTGGCCGACGGCACCCAGGTGCACGCCGAGCCGCTGGCCACCCGCTACACCGCACCCCGCACCACGGCCCGCTCGACCTGGTTCGGCTCCGGGGTGCTGAAGCTGGCCAGGCCCGGGGACCCGTGGTCGGTGTGGCTGTTCTGGGACCGGGGCTGGATGTTCCGCAACTGGTACGTGAATCTGGAGGAGCCCCGGACCCGGTGGTCCGGAGGCGTGGATTCCGAGGATCACTTTCTCGACATCTCCGTGAACCCCGACCGCAGCTGGAAATGGCTCGACGAGGACGAGTTCGCCCAGGCGCAGCAGGTCGGTCTGATGGACCGGGAGACCGCGGCACGGGTCCGCGCGGCGGGCCTCGCGGCGGTCGAGGTGATCACCGGGTGGGGGGCGCCGTTCCGGGACGGCTGGGAGCACTGGCGGCCCGATCCGCGGTGGCAGGTGCCACCGCTGCCGGATGACTGGGACCGCACCCCTGCCCGTATGCCGTCGTGAGACCCTGGAGAGACCCTTCGGGCGGTCCGGTCGGCAGGTCCGGTCGTACGGAGGGCTGATCACCGCAACCAGCGGTCACCACACCGGAACTGACCACAAGTCACCACACCGGTCGTGCGGAGGGACGGGCCACGGACCCGGACGTTCCGCTCGGTCGCGGGAGCCACTACGAGGGGGTGGAGACGTGCACGCTGTCCGCTGCCCTCTCACCGCGTCCGCCGTCGGCGGGGTCGCCCGTCGGCCATCTCCGAGGCGCTCGGTTTCGGCCCCTTCATCGGGGGCATCCGGTGACAGCCGTTGTTCTTCCCGCGCTTGCCGGGGCACAGTAACGCCCCACGAGGTGACTGCCTCATACAACCGGCCCGGACGGACGGAATCCCACGCGTGACGGAGCACCCCACCTCCCACGAAGGCCGGCAGCCTCTGGCGGCCCGGCAGCAGGAGCGCACCCGGCCCCGGCAGCAGGACGCCGCGGCAGCGGCCGCCGCTGCCGCGGTCCCGGCTCCGGCCGCCGCGCCGAACCCGGGTCCGGGAGCCGCCGCCGAGGCGCAGGCGGCCACCCGCCGCGAGGGCGACCGGCTGCGCTTCGTCGGCGCGGCCACCCGGCGGATCGCCCGGGGCATAGACCTGGACGAGATCGTCCTCGGGCTGTGCCGGGCCAGCGTGCCGACGTTCTCCGACGCGATCCTGGTCTATCTGCGCGACCCGCTCCCGGTGGGCGACGAGCGCCCGGTGAGCCCGTTCGTCCTGCGGCTGCGCCGCAGCGACCGGCTGCGCGTCAGCGGCGAGGAGGCCGGCGAGGCGACCGGATCGGAGACCGAGCGGCTGCGCCCGCTGATCCTCGACCCGCAGGCCGACCTGATGCCGGCCGCCGAGCTGTGCGAAGTGCGGGCGGGCGGTGCGCTGGCCGAGGTGCTGCGCGGGGTGCGGCCGGTCTTCGGCGACTCGGCGGCGGCGCGGGCCGCCCTGCCGGAACTGCTCGGCCCCGGCCGGTCCGTCCCCACCGGACACCGGGCGATCCTCGCCCCGCTGCGCGGCCGGCGCCGGGTCATCGGGGCCGCGGTGTTCGTGCGCGGCATCGAGCGCACCCCGTTCGAGGCCAGTGATCTGCTGGTCGCGGCGCAACTGGCGACGCACACCGCGCTCGGCATCGACAAGGCCGTGCTGTACGGGCGCGAGGCCTACATCGCCGACGAGCTGCAACGCACGATGCTGCCCGACTCGCTGCCCCAGCCCACCGGCGTCCGGCTCGCCTCACGCTATCTTCCGGCGGCCGAGACGGCCCGGGTCGGCGGCGACTGGTACGACGCGATCCCGCTGCCCGGCAGCCGGGTCGCGCTGGTCGTCGGCGATGTGATGGGCCACTCCATGACCTCGGCGGCGATCATGGGCCAGCTCCGGACGACGGCGCAGACCCTGGCGCAGCTCGACCTGCCGCCGCAGGAGGTCCTGCACCACCTGGACGAGCAGGCGCAGCGCCTGGGCAGCGACCGGATGGCGACCTGCCTGTACGCGGTCTACGATCCGGTCGCGCACCGGATCACCATCGCCAACGCCGGACACCCGCCGCCCGTGCTGCTGCACCTGGGCGGGCGGGCCGAGGTGCTGGTGGTGCCGCCGGGCGCCCCGATCGGGGTGGGCGGCGTCGACTTCGAGGCCGTCGAGCTGGACGCCCCGGCCGGCGCCACGCTGCTCCTCTACACCGAAGGCCTGGTGGAGTCGCGGCTGCGGGACGTGTGGACGGGCATCGAGCAGCTGCGGGAGCGCCTCGCGGCGACCGCGCAGCTCACCGGTGACGACCACTCGCCGCCGCTGGAGGCCCTGTGCGACGACGTGCTGGACATGCTCGGCCCGGGTGACCGGGACGACGACATCGCGCTGCTCGCCGCCCGCTTCGACGGGATCGCGCCGAGCGATGTGGCGTACTGGTACCTGGAGCCGGAGGACGCGGCTCCGGGCCGGGCCCGCCGGCTGGCCCGGCGGGCGCTGAGCCGCTGGGGTCTGGACGACCTGGCCGACGAGGTGGAGCTGCTGGTCAGCGAGGTCGTCACCAATGCGGTGCGCTATGCGGAGCGGCCGGTGACGCTGCGGCTGCTGCGGACCGACGTCCTGCGCTGCGAGGTCGGCGACGACTCGCCGCAGCTGCCCCGGCAGCGCCGGGCGCGGGAGACGGACGAGGGCGGGCGCGGGCTGTTCCTGGTCAACCGGCTGGCCCGGCGGTGGGGTGCGACGCGGCTGTCGACGGGCAAGGTCGTGTGGTTCGAGATGGCGCCCCGGGGGCAGTGACGAGCCCGCTGGAGGCTCCATGGGAGGAGGGGGCGGGCCCGCGGGCCCGCCCCCTCCTGTCGTCACGGCCTCACGGTCCGAACAGTCCGTTGCCGCCCGGCCGTTCGCCCGGCTGGCCGTCGTCCTCCCCGGGCTGGGGCGGCACCTCCGGGCTCGTGGGGGGCGTGGTGGTGGGCGTGCTGCTGGGCGGAGGCGGCGTCGACGACGACGGGGTGTCGCTGGGCGTCCCGCTGGGCGTCTCCTCGGAGGGCGTGTCCGACGGGGTCGGATCCTTGGTCGGGGTGGGGTCCTCGGAGGGGGTGTCGGACGGCGTCGGCGGGGCGGGCACCTCGCCGCGCTCCACGTCCTGGAGGTCGAACGTCTTGTCGGACCCGCCGCCGAGGGCGCCGAGGGTGTAGTCGGCCCAGATCCTGGCCGGGAAGCCGCTGCCGCTGGCGCGGCCGGAGTTGGCCGTACCGGTCAGGGAGACCTGCTTGCGGCCGCCGTCACCCTCGCCGAAGAGGGCCACGACCGTGCTCAGCTCCGGGGTGTACCCGGCGAACCAGGCCGACTTGTTGTCCTCGGAGGTGCCGGTCTTGGCCGCCGCGTCGTAGGCGGGGCTGTTGGCCGCGCCCCCGGAACCGGCGTCGACGACCCCGGTGAGCCCCTTGGTCACGGTGTCGGCCGAGGCGCGGCTGATGACCTGCTCCCGCTTGGGCTTCTCGGCGTTCACCGTGCGGTCGCGGTGCTCGGCGGACTGGAGGATGTGCGGGGTGACCTTCCGGCCGTGGTTGTCCAGCGTGGCGTACACGCCAGCCATGTCCCAGGTCGAGGCGTTCATGGTGCCGAGGGTGACGGCGGGGCGCTCGGGGAAGTTCTTGTCCGGTACGCCGAGGGCGAGCGCGGTCTCCTTCACGGCGGCGGGCGTCACGTCGACGATCATCTGCGCGAAGACGGAGTTGACCGAGCTGTTCAAGGCCTTCTGGACGGAGACCGGGCCGTAACTGCGGTCGTCCTGGTTCTGCGGGGCGAACGGGGTGTCGCTGCCGACGACCGGCCGCTTGCTGGTGCCGTCGTACATCGTGTTGAGCCCGATCAGGCTGCCGTCCTGCGTCTTCGACTCGTTCTCCAGGGCCGAGGCGAGCACCAGCGGCTTGAAGGTGGAGGCGGGCTGGTAGTCCTGGCGGGTGGCGTTGCTGATGTAGTGCTTGATGTAGTCCTCGCCGCCGTACAGGGCGACGACCTTGCCGGTCTTCGGGTCGACGGAGGTGGCGCCTGCCTGGACGGTGGCGTCGATCTTGTTGCCCTCGCGGTCGAGCTTGGACTCCAACTGGTCGTCCACCGACTCCTCCAGCGCCTTCTGGCGCTTCTTGTCGACGGTGAGGGTGAAGGTCCAGCCGCCCGCGTCGCGGTCCGCGGCGGAGACGCCCTGCTTGTCGAGCTCCCTGTTGGCGGCCTCGACGAGGTAGCCGGCCTGGCCCTCCATGCCCTGGGCGGGCTTGGGCTCCTGGGGGACGGGGAACTTCAGGCCGGATTTCTCGGACTCGGTCAGCCACTTCATCTCGACCATGTTGCGCAGGGTGTAGGCCCAGCGCTCCTTGACCAGCTTCTTGCCGGTGTCGGTCGCGGTGTTCCAGTCGTACTGGCTGGGGGCCTGGAGGAGGGAGGCGAGGTAGGCGCCCTGGGAGACGTTCAGGTCCTTGGCGTCGACGCCGTAGTACGCCTGGGCGGCGGCCTGGATGCCGCTCGCGCCGCGTCCGTAGTAGGCGGTGTTGATGTACCCGGCGAGGATCTTCTCCTTGGACTCCTGCTGGTCGACCTTGAGCGAGATCACCAGCTCCTTGAGCTTGCGGCTCACGGTGGGGTCCTGCGTCAGGTAGAAGTTCTTCACGTACTGCTGGGTGATGGTCGAGCCACCCTGCTTGCCCTTGCCGCTGACGGTGTTGAGGAGGGCGCGGGTGGTGCCCTTCAGGTCGACGCCCTGGTCCTTGTAGAAGGACTTGTTCTCGGCGGCGACGAAGGCGTGCTGGACCTTCTCGGGCACCTCGTCCAGGTCGACTATCTGGCGGTTGACGCCCTTGCCGGTCCGGGCGAGGACCGAGCCGTCGCTGTACTGGTAGACGTTGCTCTGCCGCTCCGCCATGGCGTTGGCGGCGGGGACGTCGACGTAGACGTAGAGCGCCCCGAAGGCTCCCATACCCAGCAGGACGATCCCGAAGAACGCGCCCAGCAGTTTCTTCCACGTGAAGAGTCTGCGTATGCCGCCGCTCTTCGGGGCCCGGCGCGACTCCCGCGCCTGGGCTCGTCGCGCATCCGCTCGACCCATTGGTGTGTTGCTCCCGCTTCTCTGCTCGACCGGCTCGCTCGGTTTCCTCAGTTCGCTCAGACCTGCCAGCTAACACCGCCGACAGGGACAAAAGACGAGCGATCCGGTCTTTTACGGACGTGAGAATCAGCACCCGTTCCCTAGGAACCGACTCCCCAGAGGTGGACAAGGTTGCGACAACCGTTAATGTGGAATCACATTGCTAGCGCGGTGCGAGACCGCGCCGAACGGGGGATCCCATGACCGCACAGCACGACGGCCACCGCCCGGGCGCACCGGCCGCCGACCTCTCCATCGACGCCCCCGACATGCCCGCCCCCCAGGTCAGGGAGGTCACCGCGCACTCCATCCCGGGTGGCGTCGGCCTGCTCCTGACCGTCGTCGGAGTGTTCGCCGGAGTCGGCCTCGCCATCGTCGGCGGGGTGATCGGGGCCGGCGGGAACAACGCGGTCGGCGTCCCGCTCTTCATCGTCGGGGTGCTCCTGGTGATCACCTCGTTCTTCTGCATGAGCGGTGTGAAGATGGTCGCTCCGGGCGAGGCCCGGGTGATCCAGCTCTTCGGCCGGTACGTCGGCACCATCCGCGCCGACGGGCTCCGCTGGATCAACCCGCTGACCTCCAGCCGCAGGATCTCCACCCGCGTCCGCAACCACGAGACCGCCGTCCTCAAGGTCAACGACGCCTACGGCAACCCGATCGAGCTGGCCTCGATCGTCGTCTGGAAGGTCGAGGACACCGCCCAGGCCCTCTTCGAGGTCGACGACTTCCGGGAGTTCGTCGCCACCCAGACCGAGGCGGCCGTGCGGCACATCGCCATCGAGTACCCGTACGACGCCCACGAGGAGGACGGCCTCTCGCTGCGCGGCAACGCGGAGGAGATCACCGAGAAGCTGGCCGTCGAGCTGACCGCCCGGGTGCAGGCCGCGGGCGTCCTGATCATCGAGTCGCGCTTCAGCCACCTCGCGTACGCCCCCGAGATCGCCTCCGCCATGCTCCAGCGGCAGCAGGCCGGGGCGGTCGTCGCGGCCCGCCAGCTGATCGTCGAGGGCGCGGTGGGCATGGTCGAGATGGCCCTGAGCCGGATCGCCGAGCAGGACATCGTGGAGCTGGACTCCGAACGGAAGGCGGCCATGGTCAGCAATCTGATGGTGGTGCTGTGCGGTGACCGCGCGGCTCAGCCGGTCCTCAACACGGGCTCCCTCTACCAGTGACCGACCAGACGCCTCCCCGGCGGACACCGGCGTCCCGGTCGCGGCAGCGCAAGCAGATGCTGCTGCGGTTGGACCCAGCGGTGCACGACGCACTCGCCCGCTGGGCCTCGGACGAACTGCGCAGCGCCAACGCGCAGATCGAGTTCCTGCTGCGGCGGGCGCTCGCGGAGGCGGGCCGGCTGCCGGGGGCCGCGCGTCCGATCGCCCGCCGGGGGCGGCCGCCCGGACAGCCGCCGGAGGAGCCGAAAGCCCCGCCGGAGCCCGGGGCGAGCACACCGCATCCTCCGCCCGGAGCCGACGCCCAGGACACCTCTTAGCACCGCGACCCCGGCCCTCCCTCATGGGCCGGGGTCGCTTTCCAGACGCGTATACACGGCAGGTATACACACCGTGTACAGTTCTTCTCATGTCTATCGGTCACACCCTCCTCGGGCTCCTGGAGTCCGGCCCCCGACACGGCTACGACCTGAAGCGGACCTTCGACGAGAAGTTCGGCCAGGACCGCCCGCTCCACTACGGCCAGGTCTATTCGACGATGTCCCGGCTCCTGAAGAACGGACTCGTCGAGGTCGACGGCGTCGAGAGCGAAGGAGGACCCGAGCGCAAGCGGTACGCCATCACCGACGCCGGGATCACCGATGTCTCGCACTGGCTGGCCCAGCCCGAGAAGCCGGAGCCCTACCTCCAGTCGACGCTCTACACCAAGGTCGTCCTGGCGCTCCTGACCGGTCGCAGCGCGGCCGATCTGCTGGACACCCAGCGCTCGGCGCACCTGCGGATGATGCGCGTCCTCACCGACCGGAAGCGCGGGGGCGACCTCGCCGACCAGTTGATCTGCGACCACGCCCTGTTCCACCTGGAAGCCGATCTGCGCTGGCTGGAACTGACCTCTGCCCGTCTCGACCAGCTCGCCAAGGTGGTGGCTCCGTGATTCCCGAAGGCTCTCTTCTCGCCGCGCACGATCTGCGCAAGACCTACGGCTCGACGCCCGCCCTGGACGGCGCGTCGTTCTCCGTGCACCCCGGCGAGGTCGTCGCCGTGATGGGCCCCTCCGGTTCCGGCAAGTCGACCTTGCTGCACTGCCTGGCCGGGATCATCACGCCCGACTCCGGCACCATCACCTACGCGGGCCGCGAGCTGTCCGCGATGTCGGACGCCGAGCGCAGCGCTCTGCGGCGCAGCGACTTCGGCTTCGTCTTCCAGTTCGGCCAGCTCGTCCCGGAGCTGACCTGTGTGGAGAACGTCGCCCTGCCGCTGCGGCTGAACGGCGTCAGGCGCAAGGCCGCCGAGCGCACCGCCCTGGAGTGGATGGAGCGCCTGGAGGTCGACGATCTCGGGGCCAAGCGTCCCGGCGAGGTCTCCGGCGGGCAGGGCCAGCGGGTCGCCGTGGCCCGTGCGCTGGCCGCGTCGCCGAAGGTGATCTTCGCCGACGAGCCGACCGGCGCGCTGGACTCCCTCAACGGCGAGCGGGTGATGGAGCTGCTCACCGAGGCCGCCCGTTCCGCCAATGTCGCCGTGGTCCTGGTGACCCACGAGGCCCGCGTCGCCGCCTACTCCGACCGTGACATCACCGTGCGCGACGGCCGGGCCCGCGACATGGAGCACGCCGTATGACGCTGCTCGAAGAAAGGCCGCCCGTCGCGCCACCGCGTCCGGCAGCTCCCACGCGGGGCGCGGTGACCCTCCGCGACCTCGGCCTCGGCATCCGCTTCGCCGCCGCCGGGGGCCGCGAGGGCTGGATCCGTACGCTGCTGACCGCCGTCGGCGTCGGCCTCGGCGTCGCCCTGCTGCTGCTCGCCTCCTCCGTACCGCATCTGCTCGACGAGCGGAGCGCGCGCGAGCAGGCCCGCAGCGAGTCCCGGATCTCCGACTTCCCCGACGCGAACGCCCCGAAATCGGACAGCTCGGTACTGCGGATCGACACGACCACCGAGTACCACGACCGGACCGTCGCGGGCCATCTCATGCGCCCCGACGGCTCGAAGCCCGTCCTGCCGCCGGGGATCGACCGCTTCCCCGCGCCGGACACGATGGTCGTCTCCCCCGCCCTGCGGGAGCTGCTCGACGAGCCGGGCAACGAGCTGCTGCGGGATCGGCTCCCGTACGAGATCACCGGCACGATCGGGGACGCGGGGCTGCTCTCCCCCGGTGAACTCCTCTACTACGCGGGCAGCGACACCCTGACGCCGGCCAACGGCGGCCACCGGATCGCCACGTACGGCGACGACCGCCAGGGCGATCCCCTCCCGCCCCTGCTGATCGTGCTCGTCATCATGGTCTGCGTCGTGCTGCTGGCGCCGGTCGCGATCTTCATCGCCACCGCCGTGCGCTTCGGCGGCGACCGGCGCGACCGGCGACTGGCCGCGCTGCGCCTGGTCGGCGCGGACATCCGGACGACCCGGCGGATCGCCGCCGGGGAGGCGCTGTTCGGCGCGCTGCTCGGGCTGCTGTTCGGCCTGGTGTTCTTCCTGGTGGGCCGCCAGTTCGTCGGCGCGGTGGAGATCTGGGACGTCAGCGCGTTCCCGGCCGACCTGGCGCCGGACCTCCGGCTGGCGTCGCTGATCGCTCTGGCCGTGCCGCTGACGGCCGTCCTCGTCACCCTGGTGGCGATGCGGTCCGTGGTGATCGAGCCGCTCGGCGTCGTGCGCCGGGGGCGTGAGCGGGGGCGCCGCCTGTGGTGGCGGCTGCCGGTGCCGCTGGCGGGTCTCGTGGTGCTCGCGCTCTGGGGCCGGGTCGAGGAGTACGCCCCGGTGAACCCGTTCCCGATCACCGCTGGCGCCGTGCTGGTGCTGTTCGGGCTCGCTCTGCTGCTGCCCTGGCTGGTCGAGGCCTGTGTGAACCGGCTGCGCGGCGGCCCGGTGCCGTGGCAGCTCGCCACCCGCAGGCTCCAGCTGAGCAGCGGGGCCGCGTCCCGCGCGGTCAGCGGGGTCACCGTGGCGGTGGCGGGGGCGATCGCCCTCCAGATGATGTTCGCCTCGATGAACGCCGACTTCAACCGGATGACGGGTGCGGACCCCACCCGGGCGCAGTTCGCCGGGTACTCCGAGAACGTCACGGGCGAGGGGGCCACCGCGGCCATCGAGCAGTTCCGCGCGACCCAGGGCGTGGACGTGGTCATCGGCTCGGTGGAGGCGTACGCGTCCAAGCCCGGCACGTACGCCGAGGACGAGGTCCAGCCCACCACCTCGCTGACCGTCGGCACCTGCGAGACCCTGCGCGAGCTGGCCCGGATCGGCGCCTGCGTGGACGGCGACACCTTCGTCGTCCACCCGGAGGACGACAAGGACATGACCGCCTGGGTCGACGAGACCGCCCGCAAGGGCGAGGTGGTCGAGATCGGCTCCGGGAAGAAGCCGATGCGGTGGACGCTGCCCGCCGACGCCCGGACCGTGACGGGCCGCACCGACCCGATGGGCGACCCCCACTGGGGGATCATGGCCACGATCGGCGCGGTCGACGCGGGCAAGCTGCCCGGGGCGACGATCACCACCCAGATCCGGGTCGACCGGAGTGTGCCGGACGTCGCCGAGTACGTACGCAACACTGCGGCCAGGATCGACCCCGGGATGCGCTTCGTCACGATCGACTCGGTGGAACGCGACCGCCAGTACGCCAGCATCCAGACCGGGCTCCAGGTGGGCGCGAGCGCGGTGCTGCTGCTGATCGCCCTGTCGATGCTGGTCTCCCAGCTGGAGCAGTTGCGTGAGCGCAGGCGGCTGTTGTCGGTGCTGGTGGCCTTCGGCACCCGGCGCTCCACGCTCGGCTGGTCGGTGCTGTGGCAGACGGCCGTGCCGGTGGTGCTCGGTCTGGTGGTGGCGGTCGCGGGCGGTCTGGGCCTCGGGGCGACGCTCGTCCACCTGATCGAGAAGGAGGTCTCCGACTGGTGGCTGTTCTGGCCGGTGACGGGGGTCGGGGGCGCGCTGATCCTGCTGGTCACCCTGTTGTCGCTGCCGCCGCTGTGGCGCATGATGCGCCCGGACGGACTGCGCACCGAGTGAGACCCGCACGACCCGCGTAGAGCCGGGGCCCCTGGGAACAGGGGCCCCGGTCCGCGTTCCGCGCGAGGGCGGCGCTCGCTACGGGCCCTCCGCCACCAGCCGCACCGGCAGCGGCCGCATCGCCTCGCGCAGGGCGGCCGCGAGCTCCGTGAACTCGCCGCCCCGCGCCGACCCGGTCCGCATCGCCAGCGCCACCCGCCGGGTGGGCGCCGGGTCCGCGAAGTACCCGGTGGCCAGCGCCTCGTTGCGGCCGGTCTCCACCGTCACCGCGGTCCGGGGCAGCAGCGTCACCCCGAGCCCGCCGGCCACCAGCTGCACCAGGGTGGAGAGCCCGGCGGCGGTCGTGGTCACCGGCGCGCCCTCGGTGCGGCCCGCCTCACGGCAGATGTCCAGGGCCTGGTCGCGCAGGCAGTGCCCCTCGTCCAGGAGCAGCAGCGGCAGTTCGCGCAGGGCGTCGCGCGGGATGTCCGCCCGGCCGCCGAGCCAGTGGTCCTGCTCCATGACCAGCACGAAGTCCTCGTCGAACAAGGGGATCTCGCTCACTCCGGGGACGCCGAGCGGCACGGCGAGCAGGAGCAGGTCGAGCCGCCCGGCGGCGAGACCCTCCAGCAGTGAGGAGGTCTGTTCCTCGTGGACCTGGAGGTCGAGGTCCACGTACCGCTCGTGGACGAGGCGGAGCACGGTGGGCAGCAGATACGGGGCGACGGTCGGGATCACGCCGAGCCGGAGCACTCCGGTGAACGGGGCCCGGACCGCCTCCGTTTCCTCCATCAGCGCGGCGACGGCCTCCAGCACCGCCCCGGCCCGCACGGCGAGCCGCTCCCCCGCGGGCGAGAGCAGCACCTTGCGCGTCGTACGCTCGATGAGCTGGACACCCAGTGCCTCCTCCAGGGTGGACACCGCTCCGGAGAGTGCGGGCTGACTCATCCCGATTGCTGCCGCGGCGTCCCGGAAGTGCAGATGCTCCGCCACGGCCGTGAAGGCGCGCAGCTGCGACAGGCTGGGCTGTTTGGCGGCCGACTTACCGGACTGCTTGGGGCGTATGCCCTGATTACCCTGGCCCACTGATAGGCACCTCCGATCATCTCGACCGAGTGTAGCTATTTCCGCGATCAATGCACTCTGTGCCAAGGTGGAACTCGTCCAACCCTCAGGAACGCCCCCAAAAGGGGAATTCCAGACGTTGCAAGGAGAGCGCGTGCTCACTGTCGGTGACAAGTTCCCCGAGTTCGACCTGACTGCTTGTGTCTCGCTGGAAAGCGGCAAGGAGTTCGAGCAGATCAACCACAAGACCTACGAAGGCAAGTGGAAGATCGTCTTCGCGTGGCCGAAGGACTTCACCTTCGTGTGCCCCACCGAGATCGCCGCCTTCGGCAAGCTGAACGAGGAGTTCCTGGACCGCGACGCCCAGGTCCTCGGCTTCTCCGGCGACTCCGAGTTCGTGCACCACGCCTGGCGCAAGGACCACCCGGACCTGACCGACCTGCCCTTCCCGATGCTGGCCGACTCGAAGCACGAGCTCATGCGTGACCTCGGCATCGAGGGCGAGGACGGCTTCGCCCAGCGCGCCGTCTTCATCGTCGACCAGAACAACGAGATCCAGTTCACGATGGTGACCGCCGGTTCCGTGGGCCGTAACCCCAAGGAGGTCCTGCGGGTCCTCGACGCCCTGCAGACCGACGAGCTGTGCCCGTGCAACTGGACCAAGGGCGAGAACACCCTCGACCCGGTCGCGCTCCTCTCGGGCGAGTGAGCTGATACCGACATGGCTCTCGACGAACTGAAGTCCGCCATACCGGACTTCGCCAAGGACCTGAAGCTGAACCTCGGCTCGGTCATCGGCAACAGCGACCTCCCGCAGCAGCAGCTGTGGGGCACCGTGCTGGCCTGCGCGATCGCCTCGCGTTCGCCGAAGGTGCTCCGCGAGCTGGAGCCCGAGGCGAAGGCCAACCTCTCCGCCGAGGCGTACACCGCGGCGAAGTCGGCGGCCGCGATCATGGCGATGAACAACGTCTTCTACCGGACCCGGCACCTGCTGTCGGACCCGGAGTACGGCACGCTCCGCGCGGGCCTGCGGATGAACGTCATCGGCAACCCGGGCGTGGAGAAGGTCGACTTCGAGCTGTGGTCGCTCGCCGTCTCCGCGATCAACGGCTGCGGCCAGTGCCTGGACTCCCACGAGCAGGTGCTGCGCAAGGCCGGCGTGGACCGTGAGACCATTCAGGAAGCCGTCAAGGTCGCTTCGGTGATCCAGGCGGTCGGTGTGACCCTCGACGCCGAGGCCGTACTCGCCGAGTAGTGACACCGCACCACCCCTGGTACGAGAAGAGCCCCGAGGACGACCGACCGTCCCCGGGGCTCTTCTTCCGTTCCGCTACTCCTGCGGGGGCTTGTTCTCCCGCGCCGGTTCGCCCGGCGGATCCTGCGGACCCGGTGGCGGCGTCTCCGGCCCCGCGTGCGCCGGGCTCATCGACAGCGCGGTGGCCCCGTGGTGGCCGCTCCGCTCGCCCGGTTCCCCGTACGAGCGCAGATAGCCGACCACCGTGTTGACCACGGCGACCAGCGGTACGGCGACCACCGCGCCGCCGATGCCCGCGACCAGGCCGCCGGTCGCCACCGCGAGGACCACCGCGAGCGGATGCACCCGGACGGCTCGGCCGAGGATGAACGGTTGCAGGATGTGGCCCTCGATCTGCTGCACCGCCAGGACCACCACCAGCGCCCACAGCGCGGTCCACACTCCCTCGGTGACCAGCGCGACGACCACCGCGAGCGCCCCGGAGACCACGGCGCCGACGAGCGGGATGAAGGCGAACAGGAAGATGAAGACCGCCAGCGGCACCGCGAGCGGAACGTTCAGGACGTAGAGGCCGAATCCGATGAAGATGGCGTCGATCAGGGCGACGAGCACCGTGCCGCGCACATACGCGGTCAGGGTGCGCCAGGCGCGCGGTCCGGCGCCGGCGACCCCGGGGCGGGCCGCGGCGGGCACCAGCTTGAGCGACCACTCCCAGATGCGCCGGCCGTCGTAGAGCAGGAACAGCGTGGAGAACATCGCCAGCAGCAGCCCGGTGAGGAACTCCACCATCACGGTGACGCCCTGGAGCCCGGCGGAGGTGATCTCCTCGGTGTTGGTGCCGATGGTGTCGTTGAGGTTCTTGGCGATGTCGTTGATCTGCGACTCGGTGACGTGGAAGGGGCTGTCGAGCGCCCAGCGCTTCAACTCGTCGATGCCGTCGCGGACCCGGTCGGAGAGCGTGTCGAGGTTGTCCATCACCTGCCACACCACGAACCAGCCGACCAGGCCGATGATGACGAACCCGAGGACGGCGGTCACGGCGGTGGCGAGCCCGTGGGGCAGCCCGAACCGCTTGAGCCGGACCACGGTCGGCTGGAGCATCGCGGTGACGAGCAGCGCGGCGGCGAAGGCCAGCACCACGAGCTGGACCGCGCTGATCACCCGCATCAGCACCCAGAGCGTCCCCGCCAGGACGAGGAGACGCCAGCCGGCCTCGGCGGCGACCCGCATCCCCCACGGGATCGCCGCCACCGGATCCGGCTTGGCGGCGACCGAGGGGGCGTACGAGGGTGGCGCGGGCACCTGCCCGGTGCCGTCGTCCTCCGGGACGGCGGAGCCCCCTCGCGCCGCGAGGTGGTCCTCGTCCTCGGCGGCGGCGCGCGCCCGCCGCTCGTCCAGTCGCGCGCCCAGCTCCGTCAGTTCGGAGCCGAAGCGGCCCAGCCAGCCCGGTAGTTTCGACATGCCTGCTTTCCTTCCCCCATCTTCGCCACCCAGCGCTCCGCGGCGTTTCGCCACGCTCCCCCGGACCGCCAGGATGCGACCGTACACGCGCGAGGCCCCTCACCGTCTGGACGGTGAGGGGCCTCGCGAGGTTGAGAGGGCGGTCCGTGGACCCCGCCCGCTCCCTCTAGTACCAGTTGTTGGCCTGCCAGAAGGACCAGGCGCCGCACGGGCTGCCGTAACGGCCGTCCATGTAGCTGAGGCCCCACTTGATCTGGGTGGCCGGGTTGGTCTGCCAGTCGGCGCCGGCGGACGACATCTTGTGACCCGGGAGCGCCTGCATCAGACCGTACGCCCCGGAGGACGGGTTGCTCGCGCGGTAGTTCCAGGTCGACTCGTGGTTCACGATGTTGCTGAAGCACTGGAACTGGTCCGCGGGGACCATCTGACGGGCCATCGCCTGGACGTCGGCCACGCTGTAGGAGCCTTGCGCGGAGAACGAGGCGGCGTCGCGGACGGAAGAACGGCTGGCGCGCTCGGCGTCTTCCTTCTTCTTCTTCTTCTCCTGCTCCGCCTTGCGCTCGGCCTCGACCCGGTCCTCGGCGGCCTGCTTCTTGGACTTGGCGTCCTTGGCGGCCTGGAGGCGGGCCGATTCCTCGGCCGACTTCTTCGCGGCGGCGTCGGCGGCGGATGCCTGGGCATCGGCCTGCTGCGTCAGCGAAGCGGTCTGGACCTGGGCCTGCTGGCCCGCGGGGATGTCTGCGAGCAGCGTGGTGTCGGCTGCGGCCGCCTCGAAGTTGTTGTTGTCGTCGGCGGCAGGTGTGCCGCCCGCAGCAACGCCTACGACGGCGCCAACGGTGGTGACCGCGGTGGCAGATGCCACGGCGAACCCCCGGACCGAGATCCGGCTCACATGATGTCCTTCCAGCATCGCCCGCTTAGGTGACCTCGCGGGCGCGTTCGTGCCCCTGGCACTGGCCTCCCTACTGCGTGGGTCACGGGAGACACGGGCCCGATGGGCAACCCCGGCGAGGGGCTGCCGCGTGGTGCTCGCGGGCGGCATACGGGCGTCTCGTGTTGAGTTGTGTGGTGCGTGGCGCCTCTGGAGGTGCCCAAGTGCCGTATGCGGGGCCTGACGGAAGCAAGACTCTGCCGGACGGGAGCACCGGGAGGCAATTCTGTCTTGCGTGGGAAAGGTCACACCTCGTTTGGCCCTCCGGTTTTTCGGAAATGACGGCGCAGCACCATGCCGCCCGGCTAAGCTCCTTGGCTCGCCGGGCGGCATCAAAAGGGCATGCGTGTCAGATGTGGCCTTCCTCCAGCATTTCGGTCACCAGCGCGGCGATCCGCGAACGCTCCGACCGCGTGAGCGTGACGTGGGCGAACAGCGGATGACCCTTCAGTTTCTCGACGACCGCGACGACTCCGTCGTACCGGCCGACCCGGAGGTTGTCCCGCTGGGCCACGTCGTGGGTGAGCACGACACGCGAATTCGCCCCGATCCGGGACAACACGGTCAGCAGGACGTTCCGTTCGAGCGACTGGGCCTCGTCGACGATCACGAACGCGTCGTGCAGGGACCGGCCGCGGATGTGGGTGAGCGGCAGGACCTCCAGCATCCCGCGCCCGAGCACCTCCTCGATGACCTCGCGCCCGGCGACCGCCGAGAGCGTGTCGAAGACCGCCTGCGCCCAGGGGCTCATCTTCTCGGCCTCGCTGCCGGGGAGATAGCCGAGCTCCTGCCCGCCCACCGCGTACAACGGGCGGAAGACCATCACCTTCTTGTGCTGCTGGCGCTCCAGCACCGCCTCCAGGCCCGCGCAGAGGGCCAGCGCCGACTTGCCGGTGCCGGCCCGGCCGCCCAACGACACGATGCCGACCTCGGCGTCGAGGAGGAGGTCGAGGGCGATCCGCTGCTCGGCGCTGCGCCCGTGGATGCCGAAGGCCTCCCGGTCGCCCCGCACGAGCCGTACGTTGCCCTCGGCCGTCACCCGGCCGAGCGCCTTGCCGCGCTCGGACTGGAGGACCAGACCGGTGTGCACGGGCAGCTCGGCGGCCTCGGGGACGTACAGCGTCTCCTCGGCGAACAGCAGGTCGATCTGTTCCCCGGCGAGGGACAGCTCGCCCATGCCGGTCCAGCCGGAGTCCGTGATGGCGAGCTCCGCGCGGTACTCCTCGGCGAGGAGGCCCACGGAGGAGGCCTTGATGCGGAGCGGCAGGTCCTTGGAGACGACCGTGACGTCGTACCCCTCGGCCTGGAGGTTGCGTGCGACCGCGAGGATCCGTGAGTCGTTGTCCCCCAACCGGTAGCCGGCGGGCAGGACGCCGGGATCGGAGTGGTTGAGTTCGACGCGGAGTGTCCCGCCCAGATCCCCGAGCGGGATCGGGGCGTCCAGCCGGCCGTACCGGACCCGGAAGTCGTCCAGCAGGCGCAGGGCCTGCCGGGCGAAGTAGCCGAGCTCGGGGTGATGCCGTTTGGCCTCCAGTTCCGTGACCACCACGATCGGCAGCACGACTTCGTGCTCGTCGAAGCGGGCCATGGCACCGGGATCGGCCAGCAGGACGCTGGTGTCGAGAACGTATGTGCGCCGGTCGGGCATGCGGCGCTTGCTACTGGTCACCACGGAAGGACGTACCCCCTCGGACGAGGTCGGGGAGTGCGACGGACGGTCGCGGAGCTTCCCGAAGGGAGAGGACGGACCGGGATCGGGCCCCTGTGCGCGGGCCGGACCACGGCCACCGCGTCGGCCGCAGACTGTCTACGGTCCTTCGTGTGCAAAGGGCCTCCCGGGCGAGCGGGCTGGGTGCCGCTCACTTGGATGCGACATCCGCCTGGTTGATGACCGGACGTCGACCTGACAGGGGTATTCCCTTTTCCGCGGGAAGCCATGCCGCCGCATATGACACGGTGTGGAGAAGTCCCGGTGGACGCGCGGTGACCCCCTCACATACGCGATGGCTCCCCTATATAGGGGAGCCATCGGCGAACGCGGGCGGGAGGGGTGTTTCAGGACACCTCAGGCGCCGTAGCGGCGGTGGCGGGCGGCGTAGTCGCGCAGCGCCCGGAGGAAGTCGACCTTGCGGAAGGCCGGCCAGAAGACCTCGCAGAAGTAGTACTCCGAGTGGGCGCTCTGCCAGAGCATGAAGCCCGAGAGCCGCTGCTCGCCGCTCGTCCGGATCACCAGGTCGGGGTCGGGCTGGCCCCGGGTGTAGAGGTGCTCGGAGATCAGATCGGTGGAGACGACCTCGGCCAGCTCCTCGAAGGTCGTGCCCTTCTCCGAGTGCTCCAGGAGCAGGGAGCGCACCGCGTCCGCGATCTCCTGGCGGCCGCCGTAGCCGACCGCGACATTGACGATTATTCCGTCGATGTCGGACGTCGCCTCCTGCGCCTCCTTGAGCACCGA
Source organism: Streptomyces sp. NPDC102283 (assembly GCF_044766265.1). Taxonomy (NCBI): domain Bacteria; kingdom Bacillati; phylum Actinomycetota; class Actinomycetes; order Kitasatosporales; family Streptomycetaceae; genus Streptomyces; species Streptomyces sp. NPDC102283. Next base: position 746,120 of record NZ_JBIWLQ010000001.1, on the reverse strand, counting down.
CTGGGTCTCCGGGGGAAGCAGGTCGAGCGTGCCGACGTGGTGGACGCGCCAGCGCCCGTCCGCGGCCAGGTTGCGCACGGTGTTCTCGATGATGCCGAGCAGCGGCTTCAGCTCGTGCTCGGGCCGGTCGAAGTTGTCCGTGGACAGCATCCAGAGGGTGACGACCTCGACATCGGTCTCGCTGCACCAGCCGAGCAGCTCGGAGATCTTGTCCGCGCCGGCCTGGTGGCCCTGCACGGCCGAGCCGCCGGACGCCTTGGCCCAGCGCCGGTTGCCGTCGAGGATGACCCCGATGTGCTTCGGCACCTGGTCGTGGTCCAGGCGGCCTCCCACCCGGCGCGCGTAGAGCCTGTACACCAGGTCGCGGAAGTTCACTGCGTTCACCCTCTCGGTTCCGTACGGGCCCGGGGCCCGCCTTCCCCGTCGCCGGGGGTCCGGGGGCCGTCCCCCGCAGGGGATCGCTGCACGGTCTGCGCCGCCCGCACGATCCCTCGGCGGTCCGCGCCCCTACCACTGGCACGGCCGCGCGGGCCTTCGCCGCGCCGCACATCGGCTTTCCCCGAAGCGGCCACATTACTGCGATCGGGTCACGGGGGCCCAACCCGGTCTGTCACAACTCCGTGATAGGGAATGAAACGTGACTGATTACCTCTCCCCCGACCTCTCCTACCGCGCCGCCGGTTCGCGCTACGACTCCATGGAGTACCGCCGGACCGGGCGCAGCGGCCTCAGGCTGCCCGCCCTCTCGCTGGGCCTGTGGCACAACTTCGGCGACGACCGGGCCCTGGACTCCCAGCGGGCGATCCTGCGCCGCGCCTTCGATCTCGGGGTCACCCACTTCGACCTGGCCAACAACTACGGCCCGCCGCCCGGCTCGGCCGAGCTGAACTTCGGCAAGCTCTTCGCCCAGGACTTCACCCCGTACCGTGACGAACTGGTCATTTCCACCAAGGCCGGCTATCTGATGCACCCCGGCCCGTACGGCGAGTGGGGCTCCCGGAAGTATCTGCTGTCCTCGCTCGACGCCTCCCTCAAGCGGATGGGCCTCGATCACGTCGACGTCTTCTACTCGCACCGCTTCGACCCGGACACCCCGCTGGAGGAGACGATGGGCGCGCTGGCGTCCGCCGTCCAGCAGGGCAAGGCGCTGTACGTGGGCGTCTCCTCGTACACCGCGGAGCAGACCGCCGAGGCGGCCGGGCTGCTCAGGGAGATGGGTGTGCCGGCGCTGATCCACCAGCCGTCCTACTCCATGATCAACCGCTGGATCGAGGACGACGGGCTGCTCGACACCCTGGAGGCGGCCGGAATGGGCTGCATCTCCTTCGTGCCGCTCGCCCAGGGCCTGCTCACGAACAAGTATCTGAAGGGCATCCCGGAGGGCTCGCGCGCCACCCAGGGCAAGTCCCTCGACCCGGGCCTGCTCTCCGACGAGGTCGTCCGCCGGCTCAACGGGCTCAACGACATCGCCCGGGGCCGCGGCCAGTCGCTCGCCCAGCTCGCCATCGCGTGGGTGCTGCGCGACAGCCGGATGACCTCGGCGCTGATCGGCGCGTCGAGCGTGAAGCAGCTGGAGGAGAACGTGGCGGCCCTCGCGGGCCCGGCGCTGACCGCCGACGAGCTGAAGGAGATCGACGCCTTCGCCGTGGACACCGCGGGCACGAACATCTGGGCCGGTCGCAGCTGACGCCGACTCAGCGCTGAGGTCGGCTCAACGGGAGGTCGGCTCAACGGGGCTCGCGGGCGAGGAGGACGGAAGCCCCCCGGGGCTGTGCGGCAGCGCCGGCATCGGCCCACAAAAAAACGGGCCGGTCCGTGGGGGGGATACGGACCGGCCCGAGGGGGGGTTTCCACCATAACCCTTCGTAAGTGCTGCCGCGCGCCTCGCCACTCCACCATTACTCTCCGAATTCACCGGACTGCGTTCCGGACAGGGCGGCGGACACCGGTCGAACTCCCGATACCGAGGGGGTGCGGTACGGCGTCGGCTTGACGCTTCCGGGCGATAGAGGACGGAACCTGACCTCTGACGGCTCTAGGTTCGAGGCATGACGACACGATCCCGCGCGACAGCGACAGCGACCGTGAGCTGGACCGGGGCGAACGCCCGGAGGCTGGCCCGCCAGCACCTCCACCACCCGGATGCCACCACGTCCCCCATCGCCACCCCCGGCGCGGCGGTGGCCGCGATGCTCGGCGCGCACGCCCAGGTGCTGTCGGCGGCCGAGCTGTCCGTGGGGCTGCGCGGGGACGGGCTGACCCGCACGGACGTCCGTACGGCCCTGTGGACCGACCGGACCCTGGTCAAGACGTTCGGACCGCGCGGCACGGTCCACCTGCTGCCCGCGGCCGACCTGCCCCTGTGGACCGGGGCCCTGTCCACCGTGCCGGCGGGTACGAGCCCCTTCCCCAAGGGCGCCCGGATGAGTCCGGACCAGGTGGAGGCGGTCGTCGCGGCCGTCGCGGAGGCGCTGACCGGGGCGGAGCTCACGATCGACGAACTCTCCGAGGAGGTCGTCGCACGGACCGGACCGTGGGCCGGGGACCTGGTGATGCCCGGATTCCAGACGATGTGGCCGCGCTGGCGACAGGTCCTGCACCTGGCCGGCCACCGGGGCGCCCTCGTCCACGCCCCGAACCGGGGGCGGAAGACGACGTACACCAACCCCGGGTGCACCCCGCTGCCCGGCCCCGGGGCGCTGGCCGCCCTGATCGAGCGGTATCTGCGCGCGTACGGGCCGGCCACCCCCGCCCACTTCGCCCGGTGGCTGGCCGCGCCGAAGTCCTGGGCGGCCGATCAGTTCGCCGCCCTGGCGGTGGCGGGGGCCATCGAGGAGGTCGCCCTCGCGGACGAGGGTCCGGCGTGGGTGGTCGCGGGCGACACGGACTTCCCGGCCTCGCCGGTGCGCGGCGTGCGCCTGCTCCCGTACTTCGACGCGTTCGCCATCGCCTCCCAGCCCCGCGAGCGGCTGTTCCCGGGGGCGGCGTACGAGCGGGCCCTCGCGGGCGGGCAGGCGGGGAACTTCCCGCTGCTGCTGGTGGACGGCGTGGTGGCAGGCGTCTGGCACCTGCGCCGCTCGGGCCGGCGGATCGCGGTGACGGTGGAGCCGTTGGAGCCCCTGCCCCCGGCCGGGCTGCGGGCGCTCCGGGAGCAGGTGGAGCGGGTCGCCACGATCATGGAGGGGACGGCGGAACTGACGGTCGGCCCGGTGACGGTGGGACCGCACGCGTAGGGGCCGTGTGCGGGGTCCCTTCGAGGGTGCGGGGGTCGGTGCGGGTCGTGTGCGGGTCAGGAATGAGGGTGCGGGGGGCGTGCGGGTCAGGGGCGGGGCTCGCGGGTCAGGGGGCAGGGCTCGAAGCGGATCGCCATCGTGTCTCCGGCGACCACCACGAAATCCCCTTCCTCGCACCGGATGACCGCCCGGAGCACCTCCCCGCCGGAGTCCCTCAGCTCCTGGGTGCCCACGACCGTCCACGCTCCCCCGTACGGCACCGGCGGGAGCAGGGCGGGCGGGGCGTGCTGCCATCGGCTCGCCGGTACGCACCAGTCGGGCAGGCCCGGCCAGGCGCCCGGGGTGACGTGCAGTGTCCGGTCGGAGGCGCAGGTCAGCAGGACGGACTGGTCGTCCGAGAGGACGAACTCGACGGCCTCCGGCTCACCCGCCCGGCCCTCGGGCCGGTAGTAGATCCCGAGGACGGCGGTGATCCTGGCTCCCGTGAGCCAGTCGGCGTTGCCGTGCCGCGCGCGCCCGGCAGGCGCCGCACAGTCTCCCCGCTCCATGGTCATGACCGCTCCCCCTCCTCCGCTGTGCCCTTCGCTGTGCGCGCGTCCCGTCGAGTAGGACGCCCGCCCGCACGATCCCGTTGCCTCCAGGGCGGGCCTGAACTGGCGTACGGGGTAGGCGGGTTGACCGGCGGATGCATGCCGGCCACCGTCACCGGGGCTTGCGGGCCTCGATCAGGAAGCGGGCCGTGCGGGCGAGGAACGGCCCTTCCGCCTCGATCTGCCGGTGCAGTGCGGCCAGTTGGGGCCGGTACTGCTCGACGGTGAAGCCGGGCACCATCCAGATCACCTTGCGCAGGAAGTAGACGACCGCGCCGATGTCGCGGAACTCGGTGCGCAGCGTCTCGGAGCGCAGGTCCACCACGTCGAGTCCGGCCGCCGTCGCGGCGGCCCGCGCGTCCTCGGGGTGGCGGCCACGCCGGACCTCGGGCGGCTGGGGGCCGAGGAAGTACTCGACGAGTTCGAAGACACTGGCCGGGCCGACCTGCTGCGAGAAGTACGTGCCGCCGGGAGCCAGCACCCGCGCGATCTCCTCCCACCACGTGGTGACCGGATGGCGGCTGACCACGAGGTCGAAGGCGGCGTCCCCGAAGGGAAGGGGTGGCTCGTCCGCGTCGGCGACGACGACCGCCCCGAGCGGGTGCAGCAGGGCGGTGGCGCGGGCGATGTTGGGTGGCCAGGCCTCTGTGGCCACGGTGACCGGCGGGAGCTTCGGCGCGGCGGCCAGGACCTCGCCGCCGCCGGTCTGGAGGTCGAGCGCGGCGTGGGCCCGGCCGAGCCGGTCGGCCATCGCGCGGGCGTACCCCCAGGAGGGGCGCTGCTCGGTGGCCCGGCCCTCCAGCCAGGAGAAGTCCCATCCGTCGACGGACACGGCGTCGGCCTCGGCGACGAGGGCCTCGAACCGGTCGCGGGAGGCCGCGGAGTCGAAGCGGAGGGGTGCGGGAGCAGGGCCGGGGGCGGGTGCGGAGGGCTCGGACATACGGAAATCGTGTCAGGCGGGTCCGGGGCGCGCGAATGGATTCCGCGCGTGCGCGGGCGCGCGCTCCGAGCGGGTGGGCGCGGGCGGGTCCACGCGCGGGCGGGCGGATTCCGCACGCCGGGTCGTCGTCACCCGGCCAGGGCCCCGAGCAGCAGGCCGGTCAGCGCCCCGCCGATCATGAACGGCCCGAACGGGATGCCGGTCCTGCGCCCCGCCCGGCGCAGGACCACCAGACCGAGTCCGTACGCCGCCCCGAACAGGAATCCGGCGAACCCGCCCACGAACAGCACGGTCCAGCCGTACCAGCCGAGTGCCACGCCCAGGGCGAGGGCGAGCTTCACATCGCCGAAGCCCATGCCGTTCGGGTTGATCAGGAAGAGCAGGAGGTAGAAGCCGCCGAGGGCCAGGCCGCCCAGCAGGCCGGAGCTCCAGGATCCGGCGTGCCCGGGAAGCAGCGCGGCGCCGCCGAGCAGCAGGACTGCCGCGGCCGCCAGGGGCAGGGTCAGCGGGTCGGGCAGCCGGTGGACCCGCCCGTCGACGACGGCGAGGAGTACGGCGACAGGGGCCAGCGCCAGCCACCCGATCAGCTCGGGCCTGGCCCCGGTGGCGGCGGCGAGCGCGACACAGGCGGCCACGGTGACGAGGGGGGCGAGGACGCCGGGGGCGTAGGCCGACGGGCCGGGGGCCGGAGCTGCCGGATCTCCGGTGCTGCGGCCCGCTTCGGCAAGGGCCGACGCAGGCCCGGCGGCTGACCGGCCGGCGTCGGTGCCGGCGGTGGTAGCGGGGGTGCCGGTCCGGGGTGCGGCCGGCGTTCCCGGGGCGGCGGCGCAGGGCGCGCACCGGGCCGGGCCGAGCCAGCCGCGGACCGGGCCGGTGAGCGGATGCCCCGCGGGGCACGCCGTACGCCAGGGCTCCTCCGGCTCGACGGCGAACCGGTAGGCGGCACGCGGGATCAGCAGTCCGGTGACGGCACCCCAGACCGCGGCGAGGGCGAGCAGCGCGGCGTCCACGGGACGACCCTAACGGGCGGCGGGAACAGGGGTCTTGGGCCCGGGGACCCAAGCGCGGCCGTATCCGGCCCGGGCGGGTCCGGCGGGGGCTACGGTCGGTGCCCATGAGGACATGGCGCGATGGCGACGGGACGCTCACGGTCGGCACGGACTCCGGGGCCCGGGAGGTGCCGCTGCGGATAGCGGCCTCGTACCGGGCCCGCACCAAGGGGCTGCTGGGGCGGGACGGGATCGAGGGGGCGATGATGCTCACCCCGTGCGGGAGTGTGCACACCTTCCGGATGCGGTTCCCCATCGATGTGGTGTACCTGGACCGGACGTTCACGGTCCTGGCCGTCCGCACGATGAAGCCCGGCCGGCTCGGCCTGCCCCGGCTGCGCGCCCGGCACGTGGTGGAGGCGGAGGCCGGGGCGATGGAGCGGTGGGGCGTGCGACCGGGCGTACGGGTGGAGCTGAGAGCGACGGCCCCCGCCTCCGGGGCGCCCGGGGCGTCGGGTTCCGGGGCCTGAGCACGCGGCGCGACGCCCCGGAGCGGCGGCGCGAGGCTGCCGGGGCTCCGGGGCCACGGCGTCCGGGCGGACCGGGCTACGGCGGGCCCGGGCCCAGCAGGGTCCAGGCCCCGTAGGCGGCGGACGCGCAGGCCAGGACGGCGAGGACGGCGGCCGTGCGCCCGGTCGTGCGCAGGCGCAGCAGGGCGACGGCGGGCGGGAGCAGGAGCGGGAACGCGGGCATCATCAGGCGCGGCCGGGAGCCGAAGTAGCCGGCGCCGATCAGCGAGATGACGACGATCGTGAGGGCGTAGACGAGCACGGGGAGCGGCTGCCGCTGCCGTACGCACAGCGCCACCAGCCACCCCAGCAGCCCGAGCGCCGCGCACAGGCCGAGGGCGGCGGGCCAGGGCAGCCCGGCGATGAAGGCGGCGAGCGCGCGGCCGCCGTCGATGTTGTTGCCCCACTGCGCCTGGACGTCGAAGTAGGCGAACGGGCCGCCCTCGCGGACGGCCACGAACACCACGTACGCCAGCCAGCCCAGCGGTGCGAGCGCCACGCCGACGATCATCCGGGCGTTGCGGCGCAGCACCGGCCCGGCTTGGCGCTCGTCGCGGTACTCCCGTACGAGGGTGACGGCCGCCGTGATCGCGAGCGCGGCGATGAGCGCCGCCGCCGTGGGCCGGGTGAGCCCCGCCAGGACGCAGAGCGCGCCCGCGACGATCCAGCGGCCCCGGAGGACGGCGTACAGCGCCCAGGCGGCGAGCGCGGTGAACAGGGTCTCGGTGTACGCCATCGACTGGACGAACGCCGTCGGGTACACCCCCCACAGCGCGGCCAGCACCACGCCCGTACGCCGTCCGCGCAGGTGGGCGCCGACGGCGTAGATGCCCCAGGCGGCGAGCAGCCCGGCCGTCCAGGCGACGAGGAGTCCGGCGCCGCCGAGGGTGAGCGGGGTCACGGCGGAGACGGCGCGTTCCAGGGCCGGGAGCAGGGGGAAGAACGCCAGGTCGGAGTGGACGGAGCCGTCCGGGAGGGTGACGGTGTAGCGGTAGCCGTTCTCGGCGATGCGCTGGTACCAGACGGAGTCCCAGCGTCCGCTGAGCGGCCCCAGCGGGTCCTTCCCGGCGGCGGACGCGGCCGCCCGGAAGGCCAGGAGCCCCAGGGCCCGGGCGGCGGCGTAGACCGCGAGCGCGGGCGCGGCGGCCCGGAGCGCGACGGCCGCCCGGGACCCGGGGGTGGCGGGGCCCGGGGCCGGACCGGCGGGCGGCCGGGTGCGGAGCTGGTGATCGGACATACGGCCGATTATGACGTCGGCGGCGGCCGTCGCTCCGCACCGGGGCCGGGGCCCGGGGCGGGGCCCGGGGTGTGTCCGGGCAGTGTCCGGGGGGGCGCGGCGGCCCGGCTCAGACGCCGAGCACCTCGTTCCCGTACACCTTCCACGGCGACATCTCCACCCCGTCCATGACGGCCAGCTGCGGGTGGCGGGCGGCCGTCTCGTCCCGTACGGCGACGGTGTCCGGCCAGGAGTGGAGGTGCGCGTCGCCCTCGATGACGACGCCGTCCCAGTCGGTGGCGGCCGTCGCGCCGCTCCGGTCGACGACGAAGCCGATGCAGAGCACGGAGGCCCGTCCGACGGTCCGCCGGATGGCGCTCACCGCGTGTTCCCGCTCCGGCTCGGGCAGCTCCCCCACGGAGAACTCCACGGCGACGACGCCGGCCCGGGCCTGCCGGATACGCACCAGGAGGTCGCGGCCCCCGTCGGTCCACAACCGGAACCCGACCTCGCGGAGCCGCTGGAGCCCGGCGATGGACAGCAACTGATCGCGGGTGACGGGCGAACGGGCGCCCAGGGAGGCGGTGTCGAGACTGACGAGCACCGTGCGGCCGGTCACCGGGTGCGCCGGGCGGAGCCCTTCGGCCTCCAGGTCGCCCAGCAGTGTCCGGGCGTCCAGCCGGGTCCAGCCCAGGTGGTACGAGTAGAAGAATCCGGCATCCATCGACGCCCCACCCCCATCGCTGTTCGTCGCGGCGTCGTGGTCGGCGACCACCGGCACATCCGAGCGTACTGAGCCGCGGCCGGGGCGGCGTGGGCCCACGGGCCCACGGGCGGCCCCAAGCGGAACAGCCGCCGCGTATCGGTGCAACTCAGCTGCCGCACACCGCACTTGGGCCCGCGCCTGGGACCGGGGGCCCGGGCCGGGGAAGCTTTTCGGCCGTACGCTCTCAGCCGTCGGGCAGGACGCGCGGGGTCGAGGAGAGGTGCACCGTGAGCGGTGGCGGGGGCTGGGGAGACCGGGGCGCGGGCCACATACCGCCGGGGCGCCACGGCATCGCGGGGTCCGGCGCCCCACGCCACGTCCAGCAGGGCGGCCGGTTCTTCGCGTTGGCCCGCAGCTGGGTGACGGGCGCCCTCGTCCATCTCGCCGCCGGGTTCGTCACGAGCCGGGTCCTGGTCGACCTGCTGGGCACCGAGGCCAGGCTGGAGGCCTTCGGCTGGCGGCTGGCCCTGATCCATCTCCCCGCCCTCGCCGGGACACTCCTGACCGTCCTGGCCTCCGCCCGGATCCTCCCCGACGAGTACCGCGAGTCCTCCCGCACCCTGTATGCCCTCGCCGCCCTCGCCGTGCCCCTGGCCGGTCTGCTGTACGGCTTCGCCGTCGCCGGGGACCTCGTCGACATCGAGGGCGTCCTCATGCCCGGCGTCTCGCTGGCGGCCGGCGCGGCGTCGGGGGTGGCCGTCGACCGGCTTCTGGAGGAGCGCGCCACCCGGACCCCGGAGCCGCACCGGTACTCGTACAACTGGCGGGACGGCGGCGCGACCGCGATGGAGTCCCTGGGGCTCGTCGTCCTCGTCGCCCTGCTGATCGGCGCGATGGCGATGGCCTGGGTGGGCCGGTAGACCGGGGAGCGCCTGCGGTGCGCGATCAGCTCGCCGCCCCGCGGCGGCTCGTGCTCGGCTGGTTCGAGTGGGGCGAGGAGGAGGCGCGGAAGACGCGGGACGACACGAGGAGATGAAGATGTGGGAGGCCTCCACCAGGCACAGCGGCGGCTACGTGCGATGTGCGTGGTTGGCCGGAGCTTCCGCGGCGTCGAGAGCATGCTCCACGTGGTGCTTCTTCCCGAGCAGGGCGCCGATGAGGACAGCGCCGAGGGCGAGGAGGGCCGCGGCGACGGTGAGCGCGAAGGAGAAGCCTTCCGTCGCGGCGCGCAGGGGACCCTCCCGTGCGGTCAGGGCGTCGCTGCGGCGCGAGGCCAGAGCGACCAGCACGGCCACCCCCACGGCGCCGCCGACCTGCTGAACGGAGCTCAGGACGGCCGAGCCGAGTCCGGCGTCCTCCTCGGTGGTGCCCGTGAGCGCGGCGACGGTCAGGGCGGGCAGAGCCAGTCCGCATCCGATGCTCGTGACGAGCATGCCGGGCAGCACCCCGAAGACGTAACCGTCGCTCGGTGCCACGCCGGACAGCAGCAGCAGTCCGGCCGCGCTGATCAGGAAGGACAGGACGAGGGCCGGGCGTACGCCGAGCCTGGCCACCGCTCGGGAGGAGAGCCACATGCCCGCGAGGATGCCCGCACCATAGGGCAGGTAGGCGACCCCGGCCGTGAGCGGGCGGTAGCCCAGCACCGTCTGCAGGTGCACCATCAGCAGGAAGGCCATCGCGTACATGGCGGCGGAGAACAGCAGTGTCGTTCCGTTGGCGACGGCGCGGATACGGAAGGACAGGAACGACAACGGCACCAGCGGCTCGGCGGTCCGTGCCTCGACCGCGACGAAGGCGACGGCCAGCAGCACGGCCAGCACCAGGGACCCGGCAGCGGTCGTGTCGCCCCAGCCCGACTCCCCGGCCCGGAGCAGTCCGTAGACCAGGGCCACCAGGGCACCGGTGCCGAGTACCGCACCGGGTACGTCGAGGCGCACCGCGCGCCCGGACCGGCTCTCGGGGACCAGGCGCGGGAGCAGCACCACGGCTGCGAGGGCCACCGGCAGGTTGATCAGGAAGATCCAGCGCCAGGACGCCAGACCGGTCAGCGCCCCGGAGATCACCAGGCCCATCGTGCCGCCCAGCCCTGCGATGCCGCCCCAGATGCCGAACGCCTTGGCGCGCTCCCGGGTGCCGGGGAACAGCAGCGCGATCAGTGCCAGCGCGGCCGGGCTGGCCATGGCCGCGCCCGCACCTTGGACGAACCGTCCGGCCACGAGCTGCCAGGGCTCCTGCGCGAGCCCGCAGACCAGGCTCGCCGCACCGAACAGCGCCACACCGGTCAGGAAGACGCGCCTGCGGCCCAGCAGGTCGGCCATGCGGCCGAACAGCAGCAACAGCCCGCCGAAGGCGAGGAAGTAGGCGTTGACGACCCAGGCCAGGCCCGCGGTGCCGAAGCCGAGATCCTCCCTCATGCTGGGGAGCGCCACGCTCACCACGTTGTCGTCCAGGACGAGCATGAACTGTACGAAGCACAGCACTACCAGGGCCGGCCCGCGGCGGCCGAGGGCGTTGGCAGTGACGGTGGTGGGTGCCGAGGTCATGCTGAGCACCCTGTCCTCGTCAACGGCTCCGGTGAACTGCGGTAGCGCCCGTGGCGCGGTGGGTGATTGATCGGCATGCCAATGACGCTATGCACCGGCTGCGCCGACCGCGATGCGCTACCAGGCCACGTCGTATCGGGATGAGGCCATAGGCTGGGGCCATGACCGAGGACGTGATGGGAGCCGTCCCGCCCGGGGTGGGCGCGATCGTCGTCGGGAGCTTCCCGTTGGCGCACGGGGAGTGGTTCATTCCGCACAGCCACCCGCAGCACCACCAGTTGGTCTGGGCGCGGCACGGTGTGCTCGGCGTCGCCGTCGACGACGCCTACTGGGTCCTGCCACCCACACGGGCGCTGTGGCTGCCCGCGGGGGTGGTCCACCGGACCGGTGCGACCCGCGAGGCGGTGCTGTGCAGCCTCTACTTCGCACCGGACAGATGCGACCTGGACTGGGCGGACCCCACACCGGTCGGCGTCGACGGACTGCTGGCCAGGCTCATCGTCTACCTCAGCCGCGAAGACCTCCACGACGGCCCGCGGCTACGGGCCGAGGCGGTCGTCCCGGATCTGCTGCGCCCCTTGCCGGCCACCCCCATCGATGTCCCGCACCCCACCGACGACCGCGTGCGCGCCGTGGCCGAGGCGCTGCTCGCCGACCCGGCGGACTCACGGAGCCTTGAGGCGCACGCACGGGCCATCGGGGTGAGCCGACGTACCCTGACCCGGCTGTTCGTCCACGACACCGGCATGCACTTCGACCGCTGGCGCACCCAAGTGCGGTTGCGTGCCGCGCTTCCCCTGCTCGCCGAGGGCCAGCCGGTCTCCCGCGTCGCGCACGCCGTCGGATACGCCACACCGAGCGCCTTCCTCGCGGCGTTTCGGCGAACTGTCGGCACTTCGCCGGGGCGTTACCTCAAGGGCGACGCTTCGTTCGAGGCGCCTGTTACGAGCGCCGCCGCCGACCGGCTGACGGGCTGACGGGCTGAACAAGGTAACTCCGGCTGACTCACAGGGTGTTCGGAGCACCCGGCCGCTTCCGCTCTCAGGCCAGCGGGCAGCTGAGGGGGAGGACGCGTTCGGACAGCCGGCCGGTGAGGGTGGTGTCGGTGAAGGCCGTCTCCGTCAGCCAGTCCGCCGCGGTCAGCCGGTCCACCAGCTCCCGCAGGTCGCCGGGGGCGATGGCGCACCAGGAGGAGAGGGTTTCCCGGCCGAGGCCCTCGCCCTCGGGCCCCAGTTGTCCGTCGGCCGTGACGCCGGTGGTCAGGGCCAGGGCGAGCAGACGGGCGTCGGCCCCGGTCTTGGCCTTGCGCAGCTTCTTCTCGCCGACGACTCGCTGGGCCCATCCGCTGAGCTTGGGGCGCATCTTCCTACCGAAGGTGAACGGCCCCGGGGCGCTCTCGTCGGGTGTCAGGGACGGCACGCTGATACGGGTGGGGTTCTCCGGACGGGAGGCGATCAGTTCGTCGACGGTCCCCGCCATTTCCAGCCAGCCGCACTCGACCAGTTGCGCCACCACGTGCTCGGCATCCGGCAGGGGCAGCCCCTTGAGGTCCTGCCCGACGAGGTTACCGAGGCCGCCCTGCGCGGTGCGCAGCGTCAGCATGACCACCAGCAGGCGGGCCTCCGGCCCCGGCAGGGGCGAGTGGCCGGCCACGTGGGCGAGGACGGCCCGTGCGTGATCCCACTGGGCGGGCGCGGTCAGCAGCCGTGCCACAGCGGGCTCTTCGCCTTCCGGAGCCTCACCGATGCGGTTCAGATGCTGGAGACGGGCGGTGGCGGCGGCCTGTTCGGCTCGCTGGGCGTCGAGGCGGAGTCCGGTGTCGGCGGTCACGTCGGCCCAGGCGCTGAACGCCTTCGCCTTACGGGCGTGGAGCTCGGCGAGCATCGCGAGGTCGGGTTCGGCGCGCTGCTGGTAGGCGCGGAAGAGCTCGCCGAGTTCGGCGAGTTCGTCCCGCAGCGTGATGGGCCGCAGGTCGTGCGGGACGAAGCGCTGCGCGATCCTCCCCCGCCGGGCGCGCTTTCGCGCCGGCCTCGCGGCCCGGGGGGCCGGTACCTCGGGCGGGGCCGTGGTACCGGAAGCGCTGTGCGAGAAGTGGGGCCCGACTGCCGACACCGTCGGGGCGGGGGCCGCAGGGGCCCGGAAGCCGTCGGTCGGGGCCGTCCGGTCGGGGGCCGGGGCGGTGGCGACGACCTTCGCGGTGGGGTGGCCGGCCGCGCAGCGCGAGCAGCACTCCATCACCTGCCACCAGCGGCCTTCCCGGTCCGTGACGACGGCCAGAACGACCGCGCCCCCGCACCTCCAGGGCGCGGGGCGCTCACGTGGTCCGGCGGGGCGGATGTGGGTGTGACATTCCGCGGCCCGGCAGGCGCAGTACACCGAGGGTCGGGGGGCCGGGCCCGCGCGCAGGTGGGCCTTGAGGTGCTCGACCGCCGCCGTCCGGCCGGCGGCCGCGGAGGGCAGCACCTGTGCGGCGCAGGCCGGGCGGCTGCACGAGACGCGTACGTCAGCACGGCCGCGCCCGACGGGATCCAGCCGCACCGTCCACGTGCGCCCCGTCACCCGTTCGTTCGTCGCGTGGGCCTCCACACCCATCACACCCTCCTCGACGCCTGTTCGTACGTGCACCTCGGCACCCCACCTGATGAATGTGTCCTCGGCGCGCGGCGCGTCATGGTCTCCTGCGCCGGGCTGTCCGTATTCCGGCCCACAACACCAACGACGGTCCGCCGTTCGGGTGACGGGCCCGGAGAGCATGTGGCCGGTTCTTTGCCCTGGCGGGGGCTGTCGGCCGTGCCCCTCTTCGAGCGTCCGGATGACCTCGGCGACGCGCGGGGGCGGCGGCGCGGCGCGGCGCGGTGCGGAGTCGAGGGGCGGTGGTCACGCCCGTAGTCGGCCATCGCGTCCGCTCACGTCTTTCATCTCTTTTCATGTCTGTTCATGTTTTCGCCGAGTCACTCGAGGATGCCCAGGCCTCGGCCCATGAACTTGGTGAGATTCTCGCGGGTGATGTTGGGCCTCCCCAAAAGTGCCGTCAGCCCCCTGTCCAGCCCGAGCCTCCGGGTCAGGGTGATCGCTCGGTCGGGGACCCGATCCGCCAGCACGCCGAGGTTGCCGGGTCCGGTGTCGGGGTTGAACGTTCCTCCCGCGGCCATCGGCAGGGGGACAGTGGCTGCACCCCCGGTGATCCTGGGACTGCCGCCCACGACGGCCGGGTTCGGTTCCCGCTCAAGGGCCAGGACGTTGAAGATGTGCTCGGGATTCCACCTGGTGGGCTCGGCCAGGAAGGCGAACACGAATTCGTCGAGGTCCCGAACGTTGATCGATGTTCCGGTCGGCGCCGCTTCCGTGTCGGTGCTGTAGAGAAGAGCGTTGGTGATGGCGTTGGCGGTGTTCTTGCGCAGCCCGTCTTCGCCGCCCGCGTAGGTGTGCATGCCGCCGTCCGGCGGGAAGACGTAGTAGTGGTTCGTTCCCTGGCGCCCCACGCTGTAGGTACGGCCGAGGATGGTGAAGTCCCTGCGTTGTTCGGCATGCTCGGAGCCGGTGGACGTGATGCCGACCGCGGCGAACCTGGCCTGCTCGCCGCGCAGGATTCTCAGCTTGTCCGTGAAGCTGTAGCTGTTCTGTCCGCCGACGGTGGGTGCTCCCTCTTCCTGTACCGGCGTATCACCTTCCGGCGTGTCGATGTGATTGCTCAGATGGCGGTACAGGTCCTCGACCACCGAGTGCATCGCCACCCAGAGCAGCGCGTCGCCGGCCGTGCCCTGAGAGAACGTGTAGTTGATGCCCGATTCGACCACTGACGTCAGCAGGGGGCGGAGCCAGGTTCCATCGGCGAAGTTGGTGATGTTGAACCCGGCTGCCTGGGCGGCCTGGAGAAGGTCGGTGACGTTGTTGTACTGCTGGCCCCCGGCCGTCACCGTGCGCTGCACCGGAGCAGCCGCGACCTGCGCCCCGGATGCGGAGAGCGGGGTAGCTCCGCTGCCCGGAGCGTGTGCCGCGGTCGACGGCGCTGGGCGGTTGAGCGCGCGGGTAGCGTTGGCTTCGGCTTCACGTTCGAAGCGGTCGGACGGGTCGGAGACGCTCAGACCCGCCCCGTTGTCGGTTCCGGCGACGGGGCCCCGGCGCTGCTGGATGACGTGGGTGAGTTCGTGGGCGAGGGTGTGCTTGTCACCTCCGCCGTCACCGATGACGACGTGGTTCCCCGAGGTGTAGGCACGGGCGCCCACCTCGGCGGCCGAGGCTTTGGCGGCGCTGTCGTTGTGGATGCGGACGTCGGAGAAGTCGGCGCCGAGCCGGGCTTCCATGTCAGCGCGGGTGGCGTTGTCCATCGGCCGACCGGCGGCGCGCAGGACATCCGGGACGGCGGAGCGCTGCACGGTGCCCTGTTCGGCCTGCTGGTGGCAGGCGTCCCGCAGCATCTGGACGACGGCCGCGTTCCCGATCGTGCTCTGCATGGCATGAAGCCCGGCGAGGGGCGGTCCCGCGGCCGCAGGTGTGCGGGCCGGGGCCGGCCGGTGCTCCGCGCCGGTCTTTTCGGCACCATCCTGGCTACGCATGGGAACCTCTCTCCTGCTGAGCGTGTGACTCTCCTGGATACTGGATATACGGGGCGCGGCTCCGGATCCAGGTACTGAGGGGCACAGTTGAGTGACCGGACGGGTGCCTGGAACCGCGCCTCGCCCGGCGCACACACGCTCGCACCCGCCATCAGTGAGAGAGCGATGGCGGGTGCGGATGCGGATGCGCTGACGCGTGAGTCTCGTGAGCGCGTCACGTGTGCCTGGGGAGGGAGGGTTCAGGACCCCTCTCCGCGCGGGAAGGAGACCTCCACGCGGCGGTTCTTCTTGCGGCCCTCTTCGTTGCTGTTGCTGGCGATCGGGTACTGCTCGCCGTAGCCCCGGATCTCGTACGTGATCGTCGCGCCGAGCTCCTTCGACAGGACCCCGTGCACGGCGTCGGCGCGCTTCTTGGACAGCACGTCGCCGTGGGCCGAGGAGCCGAGGTTGTCGGTGAAGCCGAAGACGCGGACCTTGGTCGCGTTCTGCTTCTCGATCTCGTCGGCGATCGCGGCGATACGGGCGTTGGCGGCCGAGCTGAGCTTCGCGCTGTCCTTGCCGAAGAGGACTTCGGCCTGGAGCGCGAACTTGATGTCGGCGTTGCTGTCCTCGCGGCGTTCCTCACCGCCGAGGTCCTCCACGACCTGGACGATGTCGAGGACCCGGCCGGGGGCGAGGGTGCCGCCCTCCGGCATCTTCAGGTCCGGGTCGTTCGGGTCGACGGGAACGGGCGGCTCCGACGTCGCCTCCGTACCGGGCGGAACGCTCGGCCCGTCGTCGGCGTACGAGGGTGAGGCTCCGAGCAGCGTGGTACCGGCGATCAGCACGGCGACCGCGACGGCCTGGCCCATGTGGCGGGGCGCCCGGGGGCGCTTGGTGGTCTTCATGGCCGCACTCACCCAGAAATCTTCAGCGAGGTGGTGGCGAAGGTCGGGAGAGTGAAGTCGACTTCGGTCGTGCCCTGCGGCGGAGCGGGGAACTGCATGAAGATCGGCGCGGACTTGCCTGGAGCGAGGGACGAGATCGCCGTGGTGCAGAGGCAGCGGGAGTCCGTGTCCCGGAGCACGTAGTAGCGCTTCTTTCCTACCTTGTCCACGAGCGTTGCTCCGGCGACGGAGTTGGGGTTCTTGTTCACGATGTTCACCTCGGACCCGGACCACGCCGTGGTGATCCGCGCCTGGTCCCCCTCATTGGTGACCTCGCCTTGAACGGTAAGGAAACCTCCCGAGTCACGCTTGACCTCGTTGATCACCAGCACAAGCCCGCCCATTCCCCGTGCCTCCGCGAGCTTCACGTCCGGGTCCAGGTTCTCCCCCGCAGCCGTGTCCTCCTGCTGCGTCTCGCCCTTGTCCTCCGCGGAGGGACTGACCGGGGCGGACGGCGCGCTGGAGCCCTCGTTGCCGGGCTCCTCGCCTCCGTCGTCGCCACAGCCGGCGAGAGCGAGGGCCAAGGCAGCCGTCATGGAGACAGCCGCCATCGCCCTTCTGGTCGTCGTGGTCCGCCGCATGCTCATGGTCCGATTCCTCTACTCGTCGTTCGCTTCGCTGTCACTGGTCGACCAACCGCACGTCGAAGAGGGTCCTGCTCACGCTCTCCCACAGGCCGGGCCGCTCGATGTCGGCCGTCGCGATCGTGACGACATCACCGCTCAGGCACGTGAAGATGAACGCCTCCGGGTAGCCGTTACTGTCGGCGTCGATGACCTTCGGATTGGGGCAGCGGAACTCGATGAGCGCGGTGGCCTTGGCCTTGGCGACTTTGTCCTCCGAGCCGGGGAGCACCGGCGAGTCCACCGGATCACGGCCCTCGACCGCGACCGTGATCAGGTCCCGCAGATAGCCGGACGTAGGTGTGCAGGAGTTCGTGTCGGCTTCGTTGGCGTTGGCCAGCCGTTGCGCCTCGGCACAGGGCGGGGCGAAAGGCGCGATGAGGAAGGCATCCAGCGCGTTGGCGCGCAGCGAGTTGAGGAATCCGAGCCCGAAGTTGGCGCGTGCCTTCTGCGCGGCGGCCAGCGCGGCGGCGTCCGCCGCGCCCTGGGAATCATTGCGCAAGGCCGAGGCCTTGCCGACGGCGAAGAAGGCCAACGCGAGGAAGAGCAGGCCCGCCACCATCATGATGTAGATGGGGAAGGCCTGCCCTGCGTCGCCGCGTGGACGTGTACGCATCAGCCAGAGGTGATGGCAGTCACCAGTCCGGTGATGCGCTCCGAGATGTTTCCGCCGATCCCGGCTGCCGCGATCGCACCGATGATCGCCACGACCACCAGAATGATGCCCAGGTACTCGAACGCCGTCTGTCCCCGGTCCTTCGCCGCGTAGCGCTTCTGGATGCTGCTGACGGCGGTGTCGGCCCAGCCGTTGACGCGGACGGCGGTCTTCAGGGTGATGTTCGACATGGTGTTCCCCTCCGGGTTCGGCCGACCGGTTACCGGCCGACTCGCACATTCCTGCGGTGCCGCCCCCAGTACCGGCTTCCTCCCGGCCGGTGCCGTTGGCGACGTGAGAAACATAAGGGAGAACCACTGCTGCCGCAGAGGGCCCGTGGGCCCATTCCCGGGCCCAAAAGGCTTCCCCGGTATTCCCGTTGCGCGATCGCTCGGTCATGGCTGCCGCCCGGGGTTCCGGGGCGCGGTGCCGAGCCAGTGGGCGATCGCCTCGCTGCGGCTGGCACTGTGGAGCTTCGTGAAGATGCGGTTGATGTGGTTCTTGACCGTCTTCTCACTGATGAAGCAGGTGGCGGCGATCTGCTGATTACTCATTCCGGACGCAATCAGGTCCATGACCTCCACCTCCCGCGAACTCAGCTTGTACTGCTGCCTGTTGGGGGTGAGAACCGACCCCCCGGATAGAGAAGACTGTCCCACAGAAGGTTGCAGTTGCGAAAGACTTTCCGAAGTTTCGCGGGGGCGTGGCGGTACGTGCACAGGTACGGGCGCTGTAGTCAGCGCCGATCCGAGTCCTTCGGGCAGGGGGCCTCGGGGCGGGGCCGACCCCAGGCGCATGTGGGCCAGCAGGGCGTCGGCCGCCGTGGCGGTGAAGTTGGCGCGGCCGTCCTTCGTGTCGCGCACCGCCCGGACCAGTTGGTCCGCCGTGAACTCCCCGTGCACCAGGTAGCCGCCCGCGCCCAGGCGCAGCGCCTCGTGGACGATCTCGCTCTCGCGGCTGTACGTCAGCATCAGCACGGGCGCGATGCCGACCAGGTGCGGCAGGGCCGAGATGCCGTCCACGCCGGGCATCCGGACGTCGAGCAGGACCACGTCGGGGCGGTGCTGGAGCGTCTCCTCGTAGGCCTCGCGGCCGTCCGCCGCCTCCGCCACGACCTGGATGTCGGCCCGGCCCGAGAGCAGGACGCCCAGACCCGCCCGGACCACCGGGTTGTCGTCCGCGACCACCACCCGGAGCCGGGCCGGTTCGGGAGCCGCGGGGGCCGGTGGGAAGGGGGACGCGGTGGGCCCTCCGAACGCGGGGGGCGGCGCCGGTACGGCTGCGTGCTGGATCGCAGTGTGCTGGTGTCCGGGCCGGCCGGCGGGACCGGGGGCCTGGGCGAGCGGGATGTGCGTCGACGTGTGCTGGGGGGCGTGGTGGTGAGCCGGCGCCCCGTTGCGGTTCGGCGCGGGGGAGACATCGTCCGGCATGCTGCGACCTCCTCTCAGGGTCGGGGTCATGGGTGGGGGGTCGTGACGTTCTCGGGCGCGAGCGACGGCGAGAGCGGTGGTGAGAGCGGCAGTGAGGTCTGCGACGCGGCGGTGGGCGGGGAGGGCGACGGGGTGCGCTCCCCGGCTCCCGGGCTCGTCAGCGCCGCCAGGGGGAGCTCCACCCGCACCTCCGTGCCCTTCTCCGCGTTCCCCCGGCCGATCCGGATGCGGGCCCCGATGGAGGCGGCCCGCTCGACCATGCCGACGAGGCCGAAGTGGCCGGCCCGGCGGAGGGTGTCGAGCGTCGTTCCGGCGGGCAGGCCGCACCCGTCGTCGTACACGCTGAGGCGGAGCATGTCGCCCTGCACGCCCGCGAGGACGATCAGGTAGGAGGGACCGGCGTGGCGGTGGGCGTTCTCCAGGGCCTCGGAGGCGACGGCGAGGAGGTGTCGGGCGACCGCCTGCGGCACGGGCGGCACCGGTGTCCCATCGGCGAGGCGGCGGAAGGTGGCTGTGACCGGGTGGTGGTCGGTGAAGTCCTGTGCGTGGGAGGCCAGTTCCGCGAGCAGGTCGACTCCGCCTTCCAGGCCCTGTTCCCGGCGCAGGTCGGTGAGCAGTTCCCGGGATTCGGCGGCGGCCCGGCGGGCGGCGCGGGCGACCAATTCCGCCTGGAGTTTCACGGTGGGCGGGTCCATGCGGTCGGCCGAGCCCGCCAGTCCGTCGGCGGCCAGCGCCAGGCCGTGCAGGGTCTTGGCGACCGAGTCGTGCATCTCCCGGGCCAGGCGGGTGCGCTCGCCCTCCACCGCCTCGTTCACCGCCAGCCGCGCCCGGGTCTCGGTGAGCGCCTGGGTGGCCGTCCCGAAGCGCAGGAGGAGGTTGCGCAGGGTGACCCCGACCGCTCCGGCGATCACGCAGAAGCCGGGCAGGAGCAGGGCCGGCGCCCCGCCCGGCTCCAGCTTCGGGACGCTCGCGTACACGCCGAAGACGATGACCACCTGGAGCGCCGCGAAGACCGCGGCGCCGCGCCAGCCCTGGATCAGGCCCGCCAGCAGCGGGGTGCAGACGGTGACGTACGCGAGGGTCGACTCGGGGGTCGCCGTGATCAGCAGCAGCGCGCCGAAGAACACGTCGACGGCCAGGAGCCAGGGATGGCGCAGGAGCACCGGGCCGAACCGCTCCCAGTCCCGGAACAGCAGGTACGAGCCCATGAAGGTGACGAGGACCGCCGAGCCGACGAACCAGGTGGGCAGGCCTGGGGCGGTGCGGTCGATGGCGTACGGGGTCGCTATCGCGATCATTGCCAGCCGGAAGCCGAAGACCTGGCGGCACATCGCCTGGAGGGCGTTGACCTGGATGGCGAACGCCGGGCGGGCCGGGGTGCCGGTGTGGGCGCGGGTCAGCTCCGCCGTCAGTCCGGGCTGGGCTCCGCCGAGCTGGAATGCCATGTGCCTGTCACCTCCGTCTCGTTCCCCGTAACGCTCGCGCTCCGTAACGCTCGTGCTCCGTAACGCTCCTGCTCCGTATGGCCGGCCGATCGCTTCAGCAGGCGTTCCGGAACGTAGGAGTTCCGTCCCCATCCGGCCCGTCGTTCATGTCATCCCGCCCGCCGTTCATGTCATCCGCCCGTGAGGGACGTGAGGTCGACGTCGGCTCCGTACACGAATCCGACGGTGAGGAGGAGCAGCGTGCCCGGGAGGAGGAACGTGGTCACCGCGAACGTGGCCTTCGGGATCGCCCTCGCCGCCTTGCGGCGGGCGTTCTGGGCGTCGGTGCGGCGCATGTCGTTGGCGATCTGGATGAGCGTCTCGACGATCGGAGCGCCCAGCTCCTCGCCCTGCTGGAGCGTCGTGACGAACATGGCGACCTGTTCGGAGTCGTTGCGTCTGCGCAGTTCCTCGAAGGCCTGGCGGCGGCTGACGCCCATGTCCATCTGCCGGAGTGTGATGCGCAGTTCGTCCGACCAGGGGCCTTCGTACTTCTCCGCGACCCGGTCCAGCGCCTGCCGGAAGCCGAGTCCGGCCGAGACGACGACGGCCAGGACGTCCAGGAAGTCGGGCAGGGTCCGCTCGATGTGTTCGCGGCGCACCCGGATCGCCGACCAGATCCCGGCCTCCACCCAGAACAGGCCGAAGGCGACCATCAGGAGGGCCAGGAAAAGCTGGCCGCGCAGGAGCATCGAGAACGCGCCGAGGACGCCCAGCGCGCCGTAGACCGCGCGGCGGGCCGCGTAGCGGTCGAGGGTGAGGCCACCGGGGTTGCCCGCCAGGTCGATCTGGCGGCGCTTCTTGCTGACGGCCTTGGGGCCCATCATCCGCAGCACCATGGGGGCCCAGCGGATGCCGAGGCGGTCGATGCCGGAGCCGACCGCGCTGGTGCGGGAGGCCCCGGACTCCAGGGCGACGGCCAGGTCGCTGGGGAGTTTGGCGTCGGCCCGGTACATCCGGATGCCGTGGATGGCCCCGTAGACGGCGAGGCCGACGACCAGGGCTAGCAGCAGGTCCATGGCGGTTCTTCTTCCAGCTCGTCAGACGTCGATACGGGACAGGCGGCGGATGACCATGAAGCCGATGGCGTATAGAGCGATGGCCACGACCACCGCCGCCTGGCCGAAGAACGCCCCCGTCATCCGGTCCAGCGCGCCGGGCATGACCGAGTTCATCAGCAGCATCGCGCCGATTCCGAAGAGGGGCACCGCGTAGGCGGTCACGGTGACCTGGGAGAGCTGGGTCTTGACCTCGCGGCGGGTCTCCTTGCGCTCCTCCAAGGTCTCGGTGAGGTTGCGCAGCGAGCTGACGACCGTACCGCCGGCCCGGTTGGAGAGGACCAACGTGGTGACCAGGACGACGAGTTCGCGGGACGGCAGGCGGTCGGTCAGCTCGCTGAGCGCGTCCTCCAGCGGCTCGCCGACGGCCAGCCGCCTGGCGACCCGGGCCAGCTCCTCGCCGGCCGGGTCCTCCAGTTCCTCGGCCGCCATCGACAGCGAGGTGCGCAGGGCCAGGCCCGCCTGGGTGGCGTTGGCGAGGATCCGGGAGAGCTCGGGGAGCTGGTTGATGAAGCGCTCGGTGCGCTTGACCCGCTGCCAGTTGAGGAACGCGTTGGTGCCCCAGAGGCCGATCAGGGCGGCGACCGGGCCGAAGAAGGCGGCGAGGATGGAGGAGGCGATCATCCAGAGCCCCGCCATCGCGACGAGCGCGTAGACGAAGAACTCGCCGGGCGTGATGTCCATGCCGGTCGCCGCGAGCTTCAGCTCCAGTTTCCGGCCGAGCGCGGTGGCGCGCAGTCTGCGGTCGAACCCCTTGAAGCGGCGGGGGCGGCCCGTCTCCGGGATCTGCCCGACGTGGGAGAGCCGGTCGACGAGGGCGTCGCGGTCGGCCTTGCCGCCGGAGTAGGCGTGCAGGCCGATCACGCCGAGTACGCAGGCCAGCAGCGTGACACCGATGGTGACCAGGGGGAGGTTGACGTTGTCCATGGCTCGGTACCTAGTTGGCCTCTCGGGTGGCGAGCTGTTCGGCGGACTGGGCGACGCCGAACGCCTGCGGGATGGGCTGACTGGCCAGGTAGAGGCGCTCGGCGAGCTTCCGGGGCAGCGGGAGGTACTGGAAGTCGCCGTAGATGCGGCCGTCGGGGGCCATCGGCTGTGCGTTGAACCGCGCGACCGTGACGATGCGGTACGGGTCGCGGCCGTGCGAGTCCAGGACGGCGATCTCGGTGATCTTCCTGGTGCCGTCGGCGTGCCGGGTGAGCTGGACGATCACGTCGACGGCACTGTTGATCTGGTCGTGCAGCGCCTCGAAGGGGATCTCGACCTCCGACATCGAGGCGAGGGTCTGCAGACGCATCAGCGCGTCCTCGGCGCTGTTGGCGTGGACGGTGGCCAGCGAACCGTCGTGACCGGTGGACATCGCCTGGAGCATGTCGAGGGACTCGCCGCCTCGGACCTCACCGACCACGATGCGGTCGGGGCGCATACGCAGCGAGTTGCGGACCAGGTCGCGGATGGTGATCTGGCCCTTGCCCTCGACGTTCGCCGGGCGGGTCTCCAGCCGGATGACGTGGCTCTGCTGGAGCTGGAGCTCGGCGGAGTCCTCGATGGTGACGATGCGCTCGATGTTCGGGATCAGTCCGGACAGCGCGTTGAGGAGGGTCGTCTTGCCGGTGCCGGTGGCCCCCGAGACGATGATGTTGAGCTTCGCCTGCACCAGTCCGGCGAGCAGCACCAGCATCTGTTCGTCCAGCGAACCGAAGCCGATCATCTCCTGGAGCGTGAAGGAGCGCGGGAAGCGCCGGATGGTGAGCGTCGCGCCGGTCAGCGAGAGCGGCGGGATGATCACGTTGACACGTTCGCCGCTGGGCAGGCGGGCGTCGACCATCGGGTTGGACTCGTCGACGCGGCGGTTGACGGTCGACACGATGCGCTCGATGGTCTGCATCAGCTGTTCGTGGGAGCCGAAGCGCATCGGGAGCTGTTCGACCCTGCCGTTGCGCTCGACGAAGATCTGGTCGGGGCCGTTGACCATGATCTCGGTGATGGACGCGTCCTCCAGGAGCGGTTCCAGGATGCCGAGTCCGAGCGCCTCGTCGACGACGCGGCGGATCAGCTGCGAGCGTTCGACGGTGGAGAGGACCGGGCCCTCGCGGCTGATGATGTGGCCGAGAACGCGCTCCAGCCGGGCCCGCCGGTCGGCGGCGGCCAGCGAGGACATCTCCGCGAGGTCGATCTCCTCCAGCAGCTTGGCCCGGTAGGTGGCCACCATGTGGCCGTCCTCCCGTGCCCCGCCCTGTTCCTCAGGAGCGGTCATGCGTGCCCGCAGGCTCATCGGCGTAGCTCTCCTCGGTGTTCGCGGACGGTGCTGGTCCGGCAGGTCCGGTCCGGCCGGGTCAGGACCGGGGCCGGAGGTGGGGGTGGGGCGGGAGTGGGGGTGGGGGCGGGAGTGGAAGTCGGGGGTGCGAGAAGGAGTGGCGGTGGGGGTCAGAAACGGATCCGGGACTTCTCGTTGGGCATGGTCGTGCTCCGCTCCGCCCACCAGTCGTCCAGTCCCGGCACCACGGAGGGCACCTTGACCCGGACCGTGACCGTGATGTCCCGTCCGCCGCTCGTGCGGTAGCGGAATCCGCCCTTCTCCACCCAGTCGCTCACGGCGTCGCGGGCGTTGGAACGGCCGCTCCCCCGGGCGTCCACGCTGGCTTCCGTACGGGCTCCGGCGCGCGCGGCCGTGCCCGCCTGGCTGGCGGCGTACGCGGCCAGGCCCAGCTGGATCGCCGCCATCGCGACGAGGAGCAGCAGAGGGAGGAAGCCGAGGTACTCCATGGCGACCTGGCCCCGGTCGCCCCTCGCGCGTGCGGGACGGGTGCGCTCGTCATGCGGACGCGTCGTCGTCATCACTGGTCCTCCATCGGCGACCCGGCCGTGCCCTTGATCTTGGTGTCGAGGTCGAACAGGCCCGGCACCAGCACCGGGACCTTCAGCTCCACCGTGGCCTCGTACAGGCGGCTGCCACCGCGGCACTTGACGACAACACCCTCAGTCCAGGCGTCGGGCAGATCCTTCAGCGCGCCCTCCCGGCAGGCGAGTCCGGGCGCGAACTCCGCCCCGCTGCCCTTGCGCGCGCCCACGTCCGCCGCGTTGCCCGCGAGGCTGAAGGTGTAGCCGATCAGGGCGCACTCCCAGAGCACGAGCATGATCAGGATGATGAAGGGGGTCATGCCGAGGAACTCGATCGCGGTCTGACCGCGGTCCCGGTCCCGTCTCCGGTTCCCGGTCCCGTTGCCGTACCCGGTCCCGTGCCGGCGCTCACGTAGGGCGGTGATCCGCCCCCGTATGCCGCTCCGTGCCGTCCTTGTGGTGGTCATCGCTCAACGTGTCCCCTCGGAGTCTCCGGGCCCGCGGCCGGAGCCGTCGCGCCGGCGGCGCGGGCGTCCGATCGAGCCCCGGTCGTTCTTGAAGGCGCCGCCGTTCCTCTTGACCAGGGCACCACCGCTCTTCTTCGCCGTCGCGCTCTCCTTGACGATGCCCAGCTCTCCGGCCAGACCCCAGAGCGCCTGCTTGACCGTGCTCTTGGCGTCCAGCTCGTGCAGGCGTCCGGAGTCGATGGACGCCTGGAGCTCCTTGAAGTTCGCGGGGACCGCCGCCGAGGCGACCCGGGTGCCGGTGATCTTCTGGATCAGCGGCGGCTGGATCTCGGTGTTGCGGGTGAAGCGGTTGACGAGGGTGATCGTCTCCTCGGCCTTGCGGATCTGGAGCCGTTCCCACATCCGTACGATGCGTTTCGCGCCGCGCACCGCGACCACGTCCGGGGTCGTGACCAGCAGGGCCACGTCCGCCATCTCGATGGCCGCGGCGTTGGCCCCGTTCATCTGGCCGCCGCAGTCGATGACGACGATCTCGTAGCGGGTGCGGAGCGCGCTGACGATCTGGCGGGCCGAGCGGTCGCTGACCTCCTCCCCGCGTTCGCCCTCGCCGGGGGCGAGGAGCAGGGCGAGGCCGGTGGAGTGGGAGAACACCGCGTCGGACAGCACCCGGGGCGAGATGTCGGTGATCAGGGCGAGGTCGACCAGGGAGCGGCGGAACTGGACGTCGAGGAACGAGGCGATGTCCCCGGTCTGGAGGTCCATGTCCACCAGGGCCACCGTGTTGCCGGACGCCTGCGCGGCCAGGGCGAGCTGGATGGCGGTGACGGTCGCGCCGACGCCGCCCTTCGCGCCGGTGACCGTGACCACCGTGCCGCCGGGGCCGGTGAAGACGTCGTTCGCGGAGGTGAGGTGGCGGCGTACGCCGGAGGACCACTGGGCGGCCGCCTGGACGCGGTTGGCCAGTTCCTCGTAGCTCAGCGGCAGAGTGACGAGGCCGCGCGCCCCGGAGTCCATCGCGTCGGCGAAGAGGCTCGGGCTGGCGTCCGCGGTGATCATGACGACGCCCACGGACGGGAAGCGCATCGACACCTCCCGGACCAGCTCCAGGGCCGGCACCGGGCCGATCCGCTCGTGGACCAGCACCACCTCGGGCAGTTCGTCGATCGCCTCGCCCGCGAGGCGGGCCAGGGTGTCGATGAGCTGGGTCGAGTCGCCGACCGGGGTCGCGGGTTCGGCGTCGGGCAGTTGGCTGAGCAGGGTGGTGACGGAGCGGGCCGCGTCGAGGTCACCGACGGCGGGGAGGATTCTGGTGGTCATCCCATCCTCACTTGTCCTTGTCGAGCGTGTAGGTGCGGTCCCCCGGGCGGATGGTGCCGTCGCTGCCCGGGGCGACGAGCGCGAGGCGCACGTGCTCCGCGAAGGACTCGGCGTAGGCGACGCGCTGGGTGTCCAGCGTGTTCAGGGCGAAGGTGATCGGCACGGCCTCGGTCGCCCGGGTGCCCCGGTCGTCCGCGCTGGGGTCGAGCGCGGTCAGCTCGCCGACGTCCAGCACCTTGGCGTTGGAGACGATGACCTTGGACTGGGCCGCGGCGCCCTGCTGCTCACCGGCGAACGTGGCGTAGATGTTGACCGTCGCGCCGGGGGTGATCTTGCCCGCGACGCCGGTGGAGGCGTCGATCATGATGGCGATCTCCTGCTCACCGGCCCGGAGTTCGGGCTTGCGGACCATCATGTCCGACTGGAGCAGCGAGCCTTTGCGGAGCTGGGTGACCGCGATCTTCGACTGGACCTCTTGCAGGTCGGTCACGGCGTTCCTCGAGAGCCAGCGTTCGGGCATCTCGATCTTCTCGAACTGACCGCTGTTCAGGGCGGTATACGGAGCCACGTCGGTCTTCAGCTGGTACGCCGTCACCTCGGGGCCGACCTTCGATTTGACGTCGCTGATCACCGAGAGCACGCCGGCGAAGGCCGCGAAGGCACACAGGACCGACAGGAGCAGGAGTATCACGCCGCGGCGCTGGCGGGAGTTCATGGTCCGGACAACCTCGTTCGAATCGGATGCGTGGGACGGACGGCGGACAGGGAGAGCCGTGCGGTGGAGCGGTTACGCGCATACATCTGCGGAGAAGCGGTGGAACGGTGGACCGGTGGTGAAGTGGAGCGGTGGTGAAGTGGAGCGGTTACGCGCTTACATCTGCGGTGGCGCGCTGCCGCGGGCCGACGGGAGCGGGGACTACGGGGACGGTCTCGTGCGGGGACTGCGGGGACTGCGGGGACTGCGGGGACTGCGGGTACTGCGGGGGCTGCGGGCAGGAACCGGGAGGAGCGGTCCTGCGGGGAGGGGCGGTCGCGCTAGGGGCCGGGCGATTCGGCGGCCCCGTGGTGGAGGACACCGGTGGGGAGCATGTGGTTCTCCGAAGCCGCGAGGGGAGCGGAACAGAATGCGCAGCGGTCGCCGATGAGTTCCATGGCGCACCAGTGGCACTTTTCCCGGCGTACGGAGGAGACCAGCTGGTAGAGCATGGAGAGGTCCGGGAGGTGGGCGGCGAACTCCACCAGCTTTCCCGTGCCCCACCAGCGCGGCGAGTCGGACGGGACCGTGGCATCGTGAATGGCCTGGACCTTCCAGGCGGGCGCGAGGGTCTCCTGTACCCAGTCCGACTGCAGATTCCCTTTGGCGACCAGAAGATGCGTGCCGAAGTCCGGTCCCGCAGGCGGTTCGACGGTCGGACCCACCTTCAGCAGCTGCGACTCGGGGCCGGCGAGCACGACGAACTGTGATCCGGGGACCCAGGACGTGGCGTGGCTCTTGAGGCTGACCGGGACCCGGTCGAGGCGGGCGACGGAGTTGAGGAGGGCGCCCGCGTAGATGTAGTGCGAGAGCAGCCGGGCGGCGGAGGCGACCACCCCGGGGCTGAAGTCGCAGAGGGACAACTGCCGGAGCTGGCGCACCAGTACGGCGAGGCCGAGGGGAGGGAGGTCCACCTTGACCAGGGCGATCCGGTCGCTCTCCAGCACCGAGCGGATCGAGTGCAGGCGACGTTCGTGCTCGGGCCGGATACTCGCGGGATAGAGGGCGATCACATACCCGTGCTGCTCCAGCAGCAGGTGCATGTCGCCGATCGCCAGCTCCAGCACCTGGGCCTCGGGGGCCTGGAGCAGAGCGGCGGTCGGTGTCTGCTGGTCGATGGGCGGCAGCACCAGGTCTGCGCTCGTCACTGCTATTGCGGTCGGCACGCTCTTCCCCGTTTCGGCTCCGGTCGACGTGGGGACGTCGGCCGCAATCGCTCCTGCTCCGTGCTCCTGACCCAGCACTTTAGCCACGTCTCACCAGGCAGAGAACAGTTATCGGAGACCAGTACGGCATCATGCGAACACCGTTCCTACGGGTCCCCGGTGCTAAACGGGACGAAATCGATTCCGCCCAACTCGGTTACCGCTGCGGAGCGTTACCGAAGCCTGCGTCCGGTCTTCGATCATGTATCCATTCGCGCACGTCAGACGAGATTCCGGGGCGTCGGCCTCCTTTTCGTAAGGGCGTTTCCGTGACCGTTCGAAGAACTACCGCAAGATCACCCGTGCGGGGGGCGATGTACGGTCGCGGAGTCGCCCCCGGCGGAAAAAACCCCGGTCCGGCACCCTCCACGAACCCTCGGGCGCCCCGTCGAAGGGGCGGCCGCGCGGCCCCGCACCGAGCCTCGCGGAAGGCTTTTCACCGCCAAAGGTCTTGACAACTTGATTGGTCTGGACCAGTTTTATGCGCCAAGCGGTGGCCACCGCTCCCGGCAGGACACCCCGTGTTCGCCGTCCCCGGTTCAGCACCCCTTGCCCCACTGCCGCACGACACCCCCGCTTCACCCCTGATCCACCGTGCTTCACCCTGATGCGCGGCGCTTCACCCCCGACCCACCGCGCTTCACCCCGCTTCATCCGCTTCACCGTGATGCACCGTCACGGCCCCCCGCTCCGCCCGGCCCACCCCGTGCAGCCCCGGCCCGTCGTCCGTACGGCACTCCTGCACGACCCCCGCCAGGCCACCAACTCCCCACGGAGGAACCAGTGGAACGCTCCGCAGGCAGCAGTCGCAGAAGGCGTCGCTCCCGTCCCGTGCTCGGCGGCACCATGGCCGTCATCGCGGCCGCGGCCCTGACCGTCACCGGCCTCGTCAGCACCGCCCAGGCAGCCGACGTCAACAACGCCAAGAACGCGGGCTTCGAGTCGGGCCTGGCCAACTGGACCTGCGCCGGGAACAGCGGCGCCGTCGTCTCCTCCCCCGTGCACGGCGGTACGTCCGCGCTGAAGGCCACGCCGGCCGGCCAGGACAACGCCAAGTGTTCGCAGGCCGTCAAGGTCAAGCCCAACTCGACGTACGCGCTCAGCTCCTGGGTGCAGGGCGGCTACGCCTACCTCGGCGTGAGCGGCACCGGAACCACCGACGTCTCCACCTGGACGCCGGGCTCGACCACCTGGACCAAGCTGTCCACCAGCTTCAAGACCGGCGCGAACACCACCTCGGTGACCGTCTACACCCACGGCTGGTACGGCCAGGCCGCCTACCTCGCCGACGACTTCGAGGTGACCGGCCCCGACGGCGGTGGCGGCGAGGAGCCCGGACCGGTCATCCCGGCGGCTCCCGCGGGCCTCGCGGCGGGCGCCACGACCACGTCCTCCGTCGCCCTGTCCTGGAACGCGGTCTCCGGCGCCACGGGCTACAAGGTGTACCGGGACGGCGTGCAGGCCACCACCTCCACCGGAACCTCGGCGACCGTCACGGGCCTCACGGCCGACACCGCCTACCAGTTCTCGGTGAGCGCCACCAACGCGGCCGGCGAGTCGGTCAAGTCGGCCGCCGTCAGCGCCCGTACGGCCAAGAACGGCACCGGCCCGGTGACCAGCGTGCCCAAGCACGCGGTGACCGGCTACTGGCAGAACTTCAACAACGGCGCGGCCGTCCAGAAGCTCAGCGACGTCCCGGCCGACTACGACATCATCGCGGTCTCCTTCGCGGACGCCACGGCGACCCAGGGCGCGGTCACCTTCAACCTGGACACCGCCGGGCTGAACGGCTACACCGACGCCCAGTTCCGTTCGGACATCAAGGCCAAGCAGGCCGCCGGCAAGAACGTCATCATCTCGATCGGCGGTGAGCTGGGCACGGTCCGCGTCGACAGCGACGCCTCCGCCACCGCGTTCTCCAACTCGGTGTACGCGCTGATGCAGGACTACGGCTTCAACGGGGTCGACATCGACCTGGAGAACGGCCTCAACGCCACCTACATGACGAAGGCGCTGCGCCAGCTGTCGGCGAAGGCGGGCCCCGGCCTGGTCCTCACGATGGCTCCGCAGACCATCGACATGCAGTCGACGTCGGGCGAGTACTTCAAGACGGCGCTCAACGTCAAGGACATCCTGACCGTCGTCAACATGCAGTACTACAACAGCGGTTCGATGCTCGGCTGTGACGGCAAGGTCTACTCGCAGGGCTCGGTGGACTTCCTCACCGCGCTCGCCTGCATCCAGCTGGAGGGCGGCCTCGACCCGTCCCAGGTCGGCATCGGCGTCCCCGCCTCCACCCGCGGCGCGGGCAGCGGCTACGTCGCCCCGTCGATCGTGAACGCGGCGCTGGACTGCCTCGCCAAGGGCACCAACTGCGGTTCGTTCAAGCCGTCCAAGACCTACCCGTCGCTGCGCGGCGCGATGACCTGGTCGACGAACTGGGACGCGACGGCCGGCTTCGCCTGGTCGAAGGCGGTCGGCCCGCACGTCCGCAGCCTGCCGTAACGACACCGCACCACCCCGGAACCTGCAGCGCCGCCGCTCCCCCGGCGGCGCTGCGGCGTTACGTCGGCGAGCACCCGGTCACCGGCCGTCGCCGCCCCCGTCACCCGGTCACCAGGGCAGATCGCGCACCTGCTGGACGCACAGCACGACGAACAGCAGCCCGGACAGGGCGAGCATCCCGTTGCTGACCCATCCGTTGCGCCATTCCCCGGGCGTGCGGGATGAGTTGAGCAGCCAGAGCAGGGTCAGGGCGAGGAACGGCATGAAGAACGCCCCGAGCACCCCGTAGGCGATGACCAGGCCGAAGGGCTCGTCCAGCCAGAGCAGCGTCATCGGCGGGAAGGTCAGCCACAGGAGGTACGCGCGGAACGGCAGCGACCGCTGGCGGCGCTCGGCGACGTCCGGCCCCTCGTGCTCCTCGGTCTTCGCCGCACCGGCCGCCGGAGCCCGGAACCGCTCCACGAAGTCGGCGAACATCAGGCTGACCCCGTGCCAGACGCCGATCAGCGACGAGAACGACGTGGCGAAGAAGCCCACCAGGAAGAGTTTGGCGGTGCCCGCGCCGAAGCGGTCCTCCAGGACCTTGCCCAGGTCGATCAGACCCCGGTCGCCGGAGGTGAGGGCGACCTGGGAGGCGTGCAGCAGCTCGGCGCCGACGATGAGCATCGCCACGACGAAGACGCCGGTGGTGATGTAGGCGACCCGGTTGTCGAGCCGCATCACCTTCATCCAGGAGGAGTTGCTCCAGCCCTTGGCGTTGACCCAGTAGCCGTACGCGGCCATGGTGATCGTGCCGCCGACGCCGCCGATCAGCCCGAGGGTGTAGAGGAGCGAGCCGTCCGGGAGCACGGGCAGCAGCCCGGCGAACGAGGCCCCGACGTCCGGCACGACGCGGGCGGCCACGTACACGACCACCACGAACATGATGCCGATCAGGACCGTCATGACCTTCTCGAAGACGGCGTACCGGTTGAACCAGACGAAGGCCAGCCCGATCAGTCCGGTGACGATCGCCCAGAACTTCAGCCCGGGGCCGTCGGGGAACAGCGCCACGATGGGCAGGGCGCTGGAGGACATGGCCGTCGCCCCGTAGATGAAGCCCCAGAGCACCACGTAGACAGCGAAGTACACCGTGGTCCAGGGGCCCAGGCTGCGCCAGCCGTCGAAGAGCGTGCGGCCGGTCGCCAGATGCCAGCGGCCGGCCGCCTCGGCGAGCGAGATCTTGACGACGCAGCCGATCACCGCAGCCCACATCAGGGTGTATCCGAACTTGCTGCCCGCGATGAGCGTCGCGACCAGGTCTCCGGCCCCGACCCCGGTCGCCGCGACGACGATGCCGGGGCCGATGTACTTCCAGCTGGACTTACGTGGTCGGGAGGCCGGCTCCCCTGTCCCTGTGGTTGCGCTTGTCTCCGCCATGCCGATCAAGGAAGCGCAATCGGCGGGGCAGCACAAGGGGTGCACACGGAACCGGCACACACGGGGACGTTCCCCGTTCCCGTGTGTGCCGGTTCGCTAGATCACCAGGCTGAGCAGCGCCGCGACGACGAAGCCCGCGACCGAGAGCACCGTCTCCAGGACGGTCCAGGACTTCAGGGTGTCGCGCTCGCTGATGCCGAAGTACTTCGACACCATCCAGAAGCCGCCGTCGTTCACGTGCGAGGCGAAGATCGAGCCCGCCGAGATCGCCATGATGATCAGCGCGAGGTGGGCCTGGGACAGGTCCTGGCCCTCGACCAGCGGGACCACGATCCCGGCCGTCGTGACGATCGCGACGGTGGCCGAGCCCTGGGCGACGCGCAGGACGACCGAGATCAGCCACGCGAGCAGGATGACCGGCAGGCCCACGTCGTTGAAGGTGTCCGCCAGCGCGTCGGCGATGCCGCTGCCCTTGAGGACGGCGCCGAAGATACCGCCCGCGCCGACCACCAGCAGGATGTTGCCGACGGGCTTGAGCGAGGACGTGGAGACCGATTCCAGGGACTTGCGGGACCAGCCGCGCCGGATGCCCAGCAGGTAGTACGCGAGGAACAGGGCGATCGTCAGGGCGACGAACGGGTTGCCGAAGAACTCGATCACCGAGCGGAGCGTGGAGG
Source organism: Streptomyces sp. NPDC102283 (assembly GCF_044766265.1). Lineage (NCBI taxonomy): Bacteria > Bacillati > Actinomycetota > Actinomycetes > Kitasatosporales > Streptomycetaceae > Streptomyces > Streptomyces sp. NPDC102283. The sequence continues at coordinate 713,417 of NZ_JBIWLQ010000001.1, read as the reverse complement.
GGTCCAGGGCGATGGAGGAGAAGGTAGCGGCGAGGATCAGGATCAGCGGGGTGCCGATGATCGCGAGGACCGTGCCGAGCGGGACCGGCTTCTCGTGCGGGGTGACCCCGGCGGCGCGCTGTTCGGCGGCGACGGCGGCCTTGGCCTCCTCGGCGGCCTCCACCATGTCCTGCGGGACGTCGACGAAGATCCGCTTCCCGATCCAGGCGGCGTACGCCCAGGCGGCGATGACCGACGGGATGCCGACGACCACGCCCATCAGGATGACCCAGCCGAGCGAGACGTTGAAGAGTCCGGCGGCGGCCACCGGCCCCGGGTGCGGCGGCAGGAAGGCGTGGGTCATGGACAGGCCCGCCAGCAGCGGCATCGCGTAGAGCAGGATCGATTTTCCGGAGCGCTTGGCCGCGGCGTACACAATCGGCGCGAGGACGAAGATGCCGACGTCGAAGAAGACCGGGATCCCGAAGACGAGGCCTGTCATACCCATGGCGAGCGGGGCGCGCTTCTCGCCGAAGGCGTTCAGCAGGCGGGTGCTCAACACCTCTGCCCCGCCGGACACTTCGAGGATCGCGCCGAGCATGGTGCCGAGCCCGATGATGATCGCCACATGGCCGAGGATGCCGCCCATGCCGGACTCGATGACCGAGACGGCGGCGGACTTCTGCACGGTGCCGAAGAGTTCGGTGACCGAGAGCCCGGCACCGAGGCCGACGGCTATGGAGACCGCGAGCAGCGCGACGAACGGCTGGAGCCTGATCTTGATGATCAGGAAGAGCAGGAGGGCGATCCCGAGGGCGGCGACGGTCAGCAGACCGGCGGTGCCGTCGATCAGGAGGAGCAGGCCACCGGTGCGCGGTGGTGCCTCGACCGGCGGTGGGGTGGCGGCGAGCAGCATGGGGACTCCGGTGGTGCTGGAGGGCAGGGGGGAGCGCGGCACGGCGCCCCCGGGGGGCGGGGCGCCGTGCCGTACGGCGTGCTGGAGCGGTCCTGCGGGTGGGGCGAGGCGATCAGCGGGGGCCTGCGATCAGGGGGACGGGACCGACGGGCTGCGGGCCGGAGCCGGCGAACCGGGGGCGGCGTGCCGGGGGCGGCGTGCCGGGGTCGTCGGCCGGCCGGGGAAGTCGGCTCGGCCGGGGTGGTCGGCGGGCCCGGGTGGTCAGCCGATCACCGCGAGGGCGTCGATCTCGATGAGCAGCCCCTTGGGCAGGCCGACGTAGACCGTCGTCCGGGCCGAGGGGGCCTCCTTGAGGTTCTGCTCGGCGAAGTACGTGTTGTAGATCTCGTTCATCTCCGCGAAGTGGTCCACGTCCGTGAGGTAGACGCGCATCATCATCACGTCGTCCCAGCTCGCGCCGCCCTCCTCCAGGATCGCCTTGACGTTGGCGAAGGTCTGGAGGGTCTGCTCGCGGAGCGTGGGACCGGCGGGCGTCGGGGCCTGGCCCGCCACGGCGGGGAGGAAGCCGACCTGGCCGGCGACCTGGAGGATGTTCCCCTTCCTCACGCCGTGCGAGAACTTCGCGGGCGGCGTGGTGTGGGTGGAGGGAGTGAGGGCGGTCTTCTCGGTCATGGCTGATCAGGCTTTCTTGGGTCGGGTGGTGCCGGAGTACTCCCGGCTGATGGTCTCGGCGGTGCGCCGGACCAGCGGGAGCAGGGTAAGGAGTTCCTCGGCCGTGACGACCACATTGGGCGCGGACACCGACATGGCCGCGACGACCCGCCCGTCCGCGCCGCGAATGGGGGCGCCGATGCAGTTGATGGACTCCTCGTGACCACCGAGGTCGGTGGCCCATCCCTGTTCGCGGACGACGGAGAGCTCCTTGAGGAAGGCTCCCGCGTTGGGCGTCGAACGGGACGTGTACATGGGGTAGTCGAGCTTCTCGGCGATGACGCGCCGCTCGGGCTCGGTGAGGTCGGCCAGCAGCAGCTTGGCCACGGCCGCGACGGTGATCGCCACGGGCTTGCCGATCCGTGAGTACATCCGGACCGGGTAGCGGCTCTCGACCTTGTCGATATAGAGGACTTCCTGCTCCTCGTACACGGCGAGGTGGACGGTGTGCCCGCACCGGTCGTTCAGCGCGACCAGGTGGGAGTGGGCGATCTCGCGTACGTCGAGGTTCTCGACGGCCTCCTGCGCGAGCGCGAAGAGCCGGGCGCCGAGGCGGTAGCGCTGGTCCTCCTGGCGGTAGACGAGGCCGTGCTCGTGGAGCGTACGCAGCAGGCGCAGCGCCGTGGACTTGTGGACGCCGAGCCGCTCGGCGACCTGCCCGAGGTCGGCGGGTCCCTGGGCGAGCAGCGGCAGGATGCTGAGTGCCCGGTCGACGGTCTGGCTCATGGTGTGCGTACCTCCTCGGGGGCCCGGTCGGCTGCGGTCCAGCCGGGGCCGAGACGAAGTCTCCCCCAGGCGTCGTCGTCGAGGGCCGCGAGGCGGTCGGCGTGGTCGCGGGCGGGCGGGTCGGTGAGATCGCCGGGGACGGTGAGGACGGCGGCGGCCATGAGGTGCCCGTGCCTGACCCGCTCCCGCACGGGCAGCCCGCGCAGGGTGGCGGAGAGGAACCCGGCGGCGAACGCGTCCCCGGCCCCGACGGCGGCCACGACGTCGACGCGCAGGGCGGGAACGAGGGTGACGGTGTCGGCGGCGGGCTCAGCCCCTCCGGGGGCGCTCTCAGCCCCTCCGGCGTTCGAGGAGCGGGGTCCGGCGGCGCTCTCAGCCCCTCCGGCGTTCGAGGAGCGGGGTCCGGGGCGGGACCCCGAGGCGAACACCGTCGCGCCCGCGCTCCCCCGCTTCACGACCACCACGGCCGGCTCCGGCAGCGCCGCCCGGATCGCCTCGGCGCCGACGATCCCCCACGCCTCCTCCGCCTCGTCCTCCCCCACGAACACCAGGTCGCAGCGGCGGGCCAGCTCCAGCAGCACGGACGCGTCCGCGTCGCCGCCCCGCCACAGGTGCGGCCGGTGGTTCACGTCGAACGACACCAACGGGCGCCCCGGCCGCGCGGCCGTAAGGTCCCGCAGCAGCGCCAGGCAGTCGGCGGACAGTGCGGCGGTGATCCCGGACAGGTGCAGGACACGGCCCGCGAGGAGGTCCTCGTACGGCACGTTGTCCGGGGACATCGCGGAGGCGGCGGACCCGGCCCGGTAGTAGGCGACCTCGTGGGTGCCGGCCCCCCGGTCCGTGGCCGTACGGAAGTAGATGCCGGTCGGGCGCACCGGATCGCGGCGGACGGCCGAGGTGTCGACCCCGTACGACGCGATCGTCTCGACGAGGTGGTCGCCGAAGCCGTCCGCGCCGACCCGGCCGACCCAGGCCGCCCGGTGCCCGGCGGCGGCGAGCGCGCAGGCCACGTTGGACTCGGCGCCGCCGATCCCGCGCCCGAAGGAGGGCACGTCGGCGAGGCGGCCGGGCTGCGAGGGCAGGAACGTCACCATGGACTCGCCGAGACAGACGACATCGGTGGTCGTGGCGGCGTCGGCCGTCCCTGCTGCGGGTCCGGACACTGAGGGCTCCTCGCTGATCGGCGTGCGGGCCGGTGGTCACCATTGACCGGGCATCGGCTCGGATGTTAGACAGCGTTGAGCGATATACGCAATGGGTGTTGCATATGTTGCAACGAACTTCGAGGAGCTCCCCTTGGCAGCCGAACGCCCCACCGGCCACACCGCCGCCCCCGCCCCTTCCGTCCCCGGCGCCTCCCCCGCGTCCCTGGCGTCCGGCCTCGCCGACGAACGCGTCGACCACCGCTTCAAGGCCCTGCCGCCGGACGCGGAGGGCCTGACCGTCGGGGCCCTGGCCGCCGAGCGGCGCAACCTCTTCACCGGCGGGTTCACCACCCCCGTCCTCGCCCTCTCCGCCGAGTCCGTGGCCCACAACCTCGACCTCCTGGAGACGTACGCCGAGCGCCACGGCCTCGCGTTCGCCCCGCACGGCAAGACGTCCATGTCCCCGCAGCTCTTCGTGGACCAGCTGGAGCGCGGCGCGTGGGGCATCACCGCCGCCGTGCCGCACCAGGCGCGGGTCTACCGGGCGTACGGCATCGGGCGGATCTTCCTCGCCAACGAGCTGGTCGACACCGTCGCCCTGCGCTGGCTGGCCGGCGAGATGACGGCCGACCCGGAGTTCCGCTTCGTCTGTTACGTCGACTCCGTGCGCGGCGTCGAGCTGATGCAGGCGGCCCTGGGCGCGGCGGGCGCCACCCGCCCGGTCGACGTGGTCGTGGAGCTGGGCGCGGGCGAGGGCGCCCGCACCGGGGCCCGCACGGAGGCCGACTGCGCGGCGGTGGCCGACGCGGTGGCGGCGGCCGGTTCGCTGCGGCTGGTGGGCGTCGCCGGATACGAGGGCGAGGTGCCGGACGCCGACCCGGAGCGGGTACGGGAGTGGCTGCGGCGGCTCGTCGCCCTCGCGGCCGACTTCGACGCGGCCGGCCGGTTCTCCGGCGCCGAGGAGATCGTCGTCAGCGCGGGCGGCAGCGCCTGGTTCGACGCGGTCGCGGACGTCTTCGCCCAGATCCCCGAACTGAGCGTCCCGGTGCTGAAGTTGCTCCGCTCCGGGGCGTACGTCTCGCACGACGACGGGCACTACAGGCACCTCACCCCGTTCAACCGCGTCCCCGAGGAGGGTGCGCTGGAGCCCGCCTTCCGCCTCTGGGCGCAGGTCGTCTCCCGCCCCTCCGGCGAGCAGGCGTTCCTGAACGCGGGCAAGCGGGACGCGGCCTACGACCTCGACCTGCCCGAGGCGCAGGTGGTCCGCTCCGGCCGGGACGGCTCGGTCCGGCCCGCCGCCGGGGTCACCGTCACCGGCCTCTCCGACCAGCACACCTGGGTGCGCACCGAGGCGGGCGCGGAGCTGGAGGTGGGCGACTGGGTCGGCATGGGCCTCTCGCACCCCTGCACCAGTTTCGACAAGTGGCAGCTGATCCCGCTGGTCACGGCGGACGGCACGGTCACCGACTACATCCGCACGTTCTTCTAGAGCCCGCAGGCACCACCACCCGATCGGAAAGGCGACCCATGGACCTGGTCCTGCGTGACGCGCTCGTCGTCGACGGCACCGGCGCGCCCTCCTACCGCGCCGACGTGGCCCTCGACGGCGGCCGCATAGCCGAGATCCACCCCGAGGGCTCCCCCGGCCCCCGCCCCACCGCCACCCGGACCGTGGACGCGGACGGCCTCGCGCTCGCCCCCGGCTTCATCGACATGCACGCCCACAGCGACCTGGCGCTGCTGCGCGACCCCGACCACGGCGCGAAGGCCGCGCAGGGCGTCACCCTCGAAGTGCTGGGCCAGGACGGGCTGTCCTACGCCCCGGCCGACGACCGCACCCTCGCCGAGGTGCGGCGCTCCATCACCGGCTGGAACGGCGACGGGAGCGACATCGACTTCGACTGGCGCACCGTGGGCGGCTATCTGGACCGGCTCGACCGGAACTTCGGCGGCCAGGGCATCGCGGTCAACGCCGCCTACCTCATCCCGCAGGGCACGGTCCGGATGTACGCGGTGGGCTGGGACGACCGGCCCGCCACCGCCGCCGAGCTGGCCCGGATGAGGGAGCTGGTGGACCAGGGCATGCGGGAAGGCGCGGTCGGTATGTCGTCCGGGCTGACCTACACGCCCGGGATATACGCGGACGACGCCGAACTCACCGAGCTGTGCCGGGTGGTGGCCCGCCACGGCGGCTACTACTGCCCGCACCACCGCAGTTACGGGGCCGGCGCGCTGGAGGCGTACGAGGAGATGGTCCAGCTGACCCGGAACGCCGGGTGCGCGCTCCATCTCGCCCACGCCACGATGAACTTCGGCGTGAACAAGGGCAGGGCGCCGGACCTCCTCGCCCTGCTCGACGGGGCGCTCGCCGCCGGGGCCGACATCTCGCTCGACACCTACCCGTACACCCCGGGCTGCACCACGTTGGTGGCCATGCTGCCGAGTTGGGTGAGCGAGGGCGGGCCGGACGCGATCCTCGCCCGGCTCGCGGACGCGGAGAGCGCGGAGAGGATCCGGCACCACCTGGAGGAGCTGGGCTCGGACGGCTGCCACGGCGTGCCGATCGAGTGGGACACCATCGAGATCTCGGGCGTCGGCGCACCGCACCTGGCCGAGTACGTGGGCCGCACGGTGGCGGAGTCGGCGGCACTGCGGGGCGAGGAGCCCTGGGTGACCGCCCGACGGCTGCTCGCCGAGGACCGGCTCGGGACGACGATCCTCCAGCACGTGGGCCACGAGGAGAACGTCCAGCAGATCATGCGGCACCCGGTGCACACCGGAGGCAGCGACGGGATCCTCCAGGGCGACAAGCCGCACCCCCGGGCATACGGCACGTTCCCGCAGTATCTCGGCCGGTACGTGAGGGAGTTGGGCATCCTCTCGCTGGAGGAGTGCGTCGCCCACCTGTCCTCGCGCCCGGCCGCCCGGCTGCGCCTCGCGGACCGGGGCCTGGTGCGCGAGGGGTACCGCGCGGACCTGGTGCTGTTCGACCCGGAGACCGTGGCGGCGGGCTCCACGTTCGAGGAGCCGCGCGTGCTGCCGGTCGGCATCCCGCACGTGCTGATCGACGGCCGGTTCGTCATCGAGGACGGCAGGCGCACCTCGGTGCTGGCGGGCCGGGCGGTCCGCGGAGCGGGTGCCGGGGCCGGGGCCGCCTGAAGGCTGTCTACGAACCTTCCGCAGCGCGTTCCGCCGCCCAGGCGAGGTCCTCCTTCGTGGGGGCGTCGTCCTGGGTGAGGGCGCGCCGCCAGTAGCCGCTGAACTCGACGGCCGACCTGGGCAGTCGGCACTCCTCCACCAGGTGACGGCGGAGCGCCCGGACGGCGGAGGCCTCGCCCGCCACCCAGGCCGCGTCCACCCCGTCGAGGACCGGTCCGGCCTCCCGCACCGCCGCCACCAGCGAGCCGCCCCGGTCCCGGTGCACCCAGCGGACCTCGGACCCGCCGGCGGCGGCCGGCAGCTCCCGCACCTCCGCCGCCTGTGCCACTTCGGCGAACACCACGGCCCCGGTCCCGGCGGGCAGCGCCTCCAGCACCGTGGCGATCGCCGGGAGCGCCGTCTCGTCCCCGGCCAGGAGCATCCGCCGCGCGGCGGGCAGCGGCCGGGCGTAGAGGGAGGACGGGCCGACCATGCCGAGGACGTCGCCGACCCGGGCCGCCGCACCCCAGCGGGAGGCGGGGCCGCCGTCGCCGTGCAGGACGAAGTCCACGGCCATCTCGTTGCGTTCGCGGTCGTAGGAACGGACGGTGAAGCTGCGCATCCAGGGCCGCTCCGCCTCCGGGATCGCGAGGAACGCCTCGTACCAGCGCATGCCGTACGGGTCGTCGGCCTCCTGCTCCGGCAGCCGGGGCCCGGTCTGCCCGGGGCGCGGCAGGCAGAGCTTCAGCTGCTGGTCGGGCCGGTCCTCCAGGAGGCCGGGCAGTTCGTCGGCGGTGAAGCGGACCCTCGCCGTCCGGGGGGTGATCCGCTCGACGTCCGTGACCCTCACACAGGTGACCGGCAGTGCCTGACTCATCGTGCCCGACCTCTCTCCCACGCTGATAACTTACGGCGTAATGGATTACCCGCCGGACGTTACTTTACGCCGTAAGGAGTTTCAAGTGGTGGTCTTCGCCGGGCAGGGCGACCCGCGCCGTTCCCTCTCCCTCCTGTGGCGCGCGGACACCCCGCCCCCCACGCGCGGCGGCCCCGGCCCCAAGCCCCGGCTGAGCGTCGACGCGATCGTGACGGCCGCTGTGGCACTCGCCGACGAGGAGGGGATGGGGGCCCTGTCGATGCGCGCGGTCGGCGACCGGCTCGGGCGCACGGCGATGGCGCTCTACACCTACGTCCCCGGCAAGAGCGAGCTGCTGGACCTGATGTACGACGCCGTCCACGCCGAACTCCCCGCCGCCCGGCCGGAGCCGGCGGACTGGCGGGCGGCGCTCACCGCCTGGGCCCGGGAGGTCCTGGAGTTCTACGTCCGGCACCCCTGGGTGCTCCAGGTCTCCCAGGTGCGGCCGGTGCTGGGGCCGCACGAGTACGCCGGCCTGGACACGCTGGTCGTCCTGTTGCGGGCGACCGGTCTTGAGGCGGGGGCGCTGCGGCGGCTGGTGGGGACCCTGTTCCCGTACCTACGGGGCTCGGCTCAGGCGGTGGCCGATGCCCGGCTGGCCGCGACGGCGACCGGGAGTTCCGACGAGGAGTGGTGGGCGGCGCGCTCGGCGGCCCTGATGGAGCTGGTCCCCGACTTCGCGGAGCGCTTCCCCGCCGTGAGCCGACTGGAGGCGGACGGACCGGTCGAGCCGTACCCGGGCACGGGAAAGGGTGCGGAAGAAGCCACGGAGGAGGGCGTGGAGGCGATGTCGTATCCGGAGCGGGAGGCCCGTGAGACGTTCCGGGTGGGACTCGGGGTGCTGCTGGACGGGATCGAGGCGGCGCGCGCCCGACGGCCCCGATAGAGGCCGGGACCGCCCGGCGCGCGCCGGAATCACCGTTGGCTACCGCTTCGGCTGACGGCTACGGCTTGGGCAGCGCGCAGCCCTCACGGGTGAGGTCGATCGCGCTGCCGGCTCCGATGCACGGGACCATGTCGTACGTCTGCTGGGCGTAGTTGATGCCCTCGCGGACGGTCACCTCGCCGCTCTCGTCGACCTCGCACGGGTTGTTGTCCGTGCACTCCTGGCCGCTCTCGTTGCCGGTGTTGTTGACGGCGACCACCTTGCCGGTGGCGTCGTCGATCACCGGCGAGCCGGACGTACCGCCGATGGTCCGGCACTCCGGGGTGTAGCGGACCGAGTCCTTCCAGGTCCACCGGCCCTCCTTGAGCTGGTGGACGAAGCCGTCGATGTCGCAGCTGTAGGTGCGCTTCCAGTAGCCGGAGGCCACCGTGATGGCGGTGCCCGCCGTCGGGCGGGCGGTCGCCAGCTCCAGCGCCCGGATGCCGTAGCCGTCCTCGATCTGCTGGTAGGTGCTGGTGAGTTCGTAGAGCGAGAGATCGGTGTCGGTCATGGTGCCGTACGCGATCTTGCTCGCCCTCAGGGTGCCGATTCCGCTGCCCGAGGCGTTGAGCAGGGTGAACGTCCGGGAGGACGGCTGGTCGACCACGACCTCGCCGGGGCCCGGGAACCCGGACTCCAGGCAGTGCCCGTTGGAGAGCACGAGGGCGGGGTCGGTGGGGGCGGCGTCGGGACTGCGGACGACGGAGCCCGAGCAGTTGCTGAGTGCGACGGTCCCGGCGAAGGTCACGGCCTTCGCGGCGGGGCCGGCCTGGGGCGCGGCTTCCTGTACCTGCGGTGCGGGCGCGGCTGCGGCGACGGGCGCGGCACCCACTCCCAGGAGCAGGGCAGCGAGAAGCGCACCGGCGAGAGGCTTGTTCATGTGGGGGGTCCCCTCCAGTGATGCCAGAGGCCGGAGATCTTCCGGCTTTTGACATGCGCATGTTCGCGCAGATGTCGGGCCATCACAAGGGGTCCCCTCACCAGGGGGCGGCTCCGGCCGCGACCACGCCTGCCCTGCCTCAGCCCCACCACGGCCTCGGGAGCCGACTCACCGACTGCCCCGGCACCAGCCTCGATTCCGACGCCGCTCCGACTCCGACAGCGGCTTCGACACCGCCACCGCCCTCCCCCTCACCGCGATAGATGTGGTCACGCCCCCACTGCCCCAGCGGCCCCAGCGCGGCGTTGAGCGAGAGGCCCAGAGGGGTGAGCGAATACTCCACGCGCGGCGGCACCTCGGCGTACACCTCGCGGTGCACGATGCCGTCGTCCTCCAACTCCCTGAGATGCGAGCTGAGCACCTTCTCGGTCACCCCGGGCACGGCCCGGCGCAACTCGCCGAAGCGGTGGGTCCGCTCGTTGAGCGCCCACAGGATGAGCACCTTCCACTTGCCGCCGATCACGTCCATCGCCGCGTCGATCCCGCAGACGAAAGCCCCCGGCTTCCGTACGATCCGCATCGTCCGCCCTCCCCCACCTGGTTCCCGACCGCGAGGCAACCACCCACCCCCTGGTAGGCACTTGTCGCCCCCGGCGTCTTCGGCCAGCCTAAGCGGCACGTACGACGACAACGCCGCATCGCGCCCGCCCTGCCCGGCACACCGGGCGTCCGGGACCGCTCCGCCTCAGGCTTCCGCCGCCTCGGCCTCCTTCGCGTAGGTCACCGCCTGGAGCAGCGTCAGACCGGGCTCGGCGCGGCGCAGGATCTTGATGGCGGCCACGGAGTCCGCCGGCCCCTCGTGGCCGGCGGCGGCGAGCCGCTGCCGCACCCACCGGCCGCGCAGCTCCGCGTCCGGGCGCGCGGCGGAGCCCTCGGCCAGGGCGAGGGCGCGCTCCAGACCGGGGCGCTCGGTATCCGTGGCGGTCTCCAGCGCGCGCCGGAGCCCGGCGACGACATCGGGGGCGTCGCGGACGACGAGTACGGCGAGGGGCTGGGGCTTTTGGAACATGCTCATGTGATCACCGCTACCCGCCCCGGCCCGGCTCTCACCGGAGTTGAGCCAAGATCTGAGCCGCCTCGTCCCCCGGTATCGGTCCCGGGACCGAGGCCGTCCGGTCGCGCGCGTCGGTCCGCAGCCGGAGGCGCGCCCGCACCCCGACTGCGTACGGTCGGTGTATGACTCTTGACCTCGACGCGTACCTCGCCCGCATCGGCTGGACCGGAAAGCCCCGCCCCACACTGGAGGTGCTGCGGTCCCTGCACCGCGCCCACCTGACCGGCATCCCGTTCGAGAACCTGGAAGCCGTCCTCGGCTCCGCCCCGTCGCTGGCGATCGGCGACCTGGAGGCGAAGCTCGTGCACGGTGGGCGCGGCGGGTACTGCTACGAGCACAACACCCTCTTCTCCACCGCGCTGCGGCAGATCGGCTTCTCCGTGACGCCGCTGACGGCCCGGGTGGTCCTGGGCGCCGCACCGGGCGACATCCGGCCCCGTACGCACATGCTGACGCGGGTGGACGTGGCGGGCGAGCCGCACCCGTATCTGGCGGACGTCGGATTCGGGACGGTCGGAGCCCTGCTGGAGCCGATCGAGCTGGTGGAGGACGCCGAGCTGCTCGACGCACCGCGCCACCACCGCCTGGTCCACGCACCGCACCACGGCCCGCTGCCCCTGTGGGAGCTCCAGGCGGAGAAGGGTGGGGCGTGGGAGCCGCAGTACGCGTTCACCCTGGACCCGAACGAGAAGCCCGACTACGAAGTGATCAACTGGTTCATCGCGACGCACCCGCGCTCACCGTTCCGGCAGGCGGTGTACGCGATGCGCACCCGGATCGGCTCCCACCTCGCGCTGTCCGGGCTCGACCTGGTGGAGACGGCCGACGACGGCACGATCCGGGAACGGCGGCTGAAGGACGGCGACGAGGCGCTGCGCGTCCTGGCGGACGACTTCGACATCCGGCTCCCGGAGGGCACCCGGCTCCCGGAGTGACGGAAGCCGGGCGAAGGAGGAAGGAGGACGGGGCCCCGCGTGGCGCATCTCACCCGTTCCGGCCGCCCACGCCCCCTTTCCAAGCCGCGACGCCGCCCCGACCGGGCGATCCCACGGTCCGGGGCGGCGGCGGGCATGGCGATGGAAGACGGGACGGGGCGGGCGGGCACCCCGGAGGGAGTACGCCGGGAGCAATCCCCGCGCACCTCGCGAAACGCCGCCGTAAGCTCGCGGACATGCAGGTCATCCAGTCCACGAAGCTCTCCAACGTCTGTTACGAGATCCGGGGTCCCGTGCTGGAGGAGGCGATGCGGCTGGAAGCGGCCGGTCAGCGCATCCTCAAGCTGAACACGGGCAACCCCGCCGCCTTCGGGTTCGAGTGCCCGCCGGAGATCCTCGAGGACATCCTGCGCAACGTCGCGGGCGCGCACGGTTACGGCGACGCGAAGGGCCTGCTGTCCGCGCGCCGTGCGGTGATGCAGCACTACCAGACCAAGGGCATCGAACTCGACGTCGAGGACATCTACCTGGGCAACGGCGTCTCCGAGCTGATCCAGATGTCGATGCAGGCGCTGCTGGACGACGGCGACGAGGTGCTCGTACCGGCTCCCGACTATCCGCTGTGGACCGCCTCGGTCTCGCTGGCGGGCGGGACGGCCGTGCACTACCGGTGCGACGAGCAGGCCGACTGGATGCCGGACCTCGCGGACGTCGAGCGGCGGATCACCGACCGCACCAAGGCCCTGGTGATCATCAACCCGAACAACCCGACCGGCGCGGTGTACGACGACGAGATGCTGCGCGGCCTCACCGAGATCGCCCGGCGGCACAACCTGATCGTCTGCTCCGACGAGATCTACGACCGGATCCTCTACGACGGCGCGACCCACACCCCGACGGCGGCGCTGGCCCCGGACCTCATGGTGCTGACCTTCAACGGGCTCTCCAAGAACTACCGGGTGGCCGGCTACCGCTCCGGCTGGATGGCCGTCTGCGGACCGAAGGCGCACGCCACCTCGTACATCGAGGGGCTGACGATCCTCGCCAACATGCGGCTCTGCGCCAACATGCCCTCGCAGCACGCGGTGGCCACCGCGCTCGGCGGGAGGCAGTCGATCCAGGACCTGGTGCTGCCCGGCGGCCGGATCCTGGAGCAGCGGGACGCGGCGTACGACCTGCTGACCTCGATCCCCGGGGTGACCTGCGTGAAGCCGAAGGGGGCCCTGTACCTCTTCCCCCGGCTCGACCCCAAGGTCTACAAGATCAAGGACGACCGGCAGATGGTGCTGGACCTGCTGCGGGCCGAGAAGATCATGGTCGTGCAGGGCACCGGATTCAACTGGCCCGAGCCCGACCACTTCCGGATCGTCACGCTGCCGACGGTCGAGGACCTGACCGACGCGGTGACCCGGATCGGCACCTTCCTGGACGGCTACGGGCAGCCCTAGCCGGTTACGGACGGCCGTAGGGCCGTCACCCTTCCGGATTGGGCACAACTTTAGACTGATTCCAATGTAGGATGGTTCCATCGCGCCATCGGGAGGCCATCCATGTACGAGCCGATCCGCAGCCCCTCGGTCCACACCCCGGCCGACGAGGCGGACTTTCCGCACCGCAGCCGGGAGGAGGAGCTGGACATCCAGCTCGCCGGGCACCTGGCCGCCCTCCTCGCGGTCACCGACGAGCTGGGTCTCACCGCGGCGGGCGACCGTATCGCCGAGCAGGTGGCCCGGCTGCGCGGCGCCCCGCCCGCCCGGCACGCCGGCCTGACCGACGCCGCCCCCGCGGACCTCCACCGCCGCGCCCACGCCCTCGCGGGCCGCGCCCTGCTGGTGGCCGCGTCCCGCGCCGACACGACCGCCGCCATCCTCTCCGCCGAACAGATGGACGCCCACACGGCGGCCCTCGCCGACCCCGCCCTCTCCGGGCACCTGGTCGGCGCCCACTGACGGCCCCGGCCCGCGTGCCGTCGAGGCCGCGCGGGCCGGGTGCCATGCCCCTTCCCCACCAGGGCCGTTGCGTTCCGGTATGGCCCCTTCATCTGCCGTCCACCCAACTCGGCCCGGAATGTGGGTTTCCGCGAGCACGCTGCGCGGGTGAGACGCATCGTGGGAATCGTCCTGGCGGTCGTGCTGATCGCCGGTGTGGCAGCCGCCGTCGCCCTGGGCCGCGACAGCGGGGACAGCGGCACGGCCGCGAAGACCGTACGCGGAGTGATCGGTTCGGAGAAGGCCGAGTTCTTCGCCGACCCCGACACCGTGAAGGCCCTCGCGGCCAAGGGGTTCAGCGTCCGGACGGAGACCTCCGGGTCCTGGGCGATGGACCGACTGCCCCTGAAGGGCCACGACTTCGCCTTCCCCGGCTCCAAGGCCCCGGCCGATGAGCTGCGCCGGGGGTCCGAGGCCCAGGGCGGACCGTTGCGGCCGTTCTACTCGCCGCTCGTCGTGGTCGCCCACCGCAACGCGGCCGAGGTCCTCGCGGGCAACGGACTGGCCCGGCTGCGGGCCCGGGGCGGATCGAAGTTCACCACGCAGGGGACGCTGCTCATGGCCCCCTACCTGGCGGCGGCCGAGGACGACCGGACCTGGCAGCAGCTCAAGGGCGCCTCCGGGCACGCCGAGTTGAGCGGCACGGTGTTCATCACGAGCACCGACCCCGCCACCTCCAACTCCGGCGCCCTCTACCTCGCAGCCGCCTCCTACGTCGCCGACGGCGGCCGGGTCGCCACGGACGCGACGGCCGTGGAGCGCACCGCGCCCCTGATGCGCAAGCTCGTCCAGGTGCAGGGCGCACAGCAGACGAGCAGTGACGCGCCGTTCCGCGACTTCATCAGCGGCGTGGGCAACCCCCTCGTCCTGGTCTACGAGTCACAGGTGGCCTCCCTCCTGATGAGCAGTCAGCGACAGGAGATCGGCGACCTCGTCGTGCTCTACCCGGACACCACGGTGTCCAGCGACCACACGCTCGTACCGCTGACCGACCACGGCCGTGAGCTCGGCGAGCTGCTGTCCACCGACCCCGGGCTGCGGAAGCTGGCGGTACGGCACGGCTTCCGGCCCCAGGGTGCGGCGGCCGAGTTCATCGCCGCGACCGCCGACCACACCGCCTACCTCGACCAGCGGCTGACCGGCGTACGCCAGGCGCCCGTGCCCCCCGCGGAGGTGCTGCGCTCGATGGCACGGCGGGCCCGCGGCTGACGACGCCCCGGCCCGCACTCAGCCCTGTTCGTTCCCACGGCCCCAAAGGCCGGGCCTGTTCCCGGCATCGGCACCCGGACCCGCACGCGCAGCACAGGAGACCGCCACCATGCCCCAGGACGCCGGACCACCCCGAAGCGCCGCGCCCCAGGACCCTCGTCGGCCGTACGACCCACCGACCACGCCGCTCGCCCCGCCCACGCCGCTCGTCCTCACCCCGCCCGCGCCCGTCGCCCCCGTCCGCGCCGAGCAGGCGGCAGGGCTCGTCCCGGTCGCGGAGGCCGTGCGCGCCGACCTGGTCCGGCGCGCCGAGGAGTACGTCGAGGGCCTCGCCGGGCTCGACGCCCGCTCCCCCGGATTCGGCGCCCGGGTGGGCGAGATCGCCGCGCTCGGGCAGGGCGACATCCGGGGCGCCGCCCAGCAGTCCAACCGGATGCTGGACCGCACCGTCCGCGCGCTCGCCTCCGGCGAGGGCGGCGCCCCGGCCCGGGTGGGGTCCTCGCTGGTCGAGCTGCGCCGCACGGTGGAGGACCTCGATCCGCGCGACACCCCGGGGCGCGGGGCCCGTCGGCTGCTGTCCCGGCTGCCGGGCGGGCGCCGGCTGCGCGACCACGTCGCGAAGTACGCCTCCGCCAAGGGCACGCTCGACCGGATCGTCGGCTCGCTCCGCAGCGGCCAGGACGAACTGCGCCGGGACAACGCCGCGTTGCACACCGAGCGCAACCGTCTCTGGGACTCCATGGGCAAGCTGCAGGAGTACGCGGTGCTCACCGAGGCCCTCGACGGCGTCGTGGAGCGGCGGATCGCGGAGGCCGAGGCGGCGGGCGATCCGGTACGGGCGGACGCGCTGCGGGCCGACGTCCTCTTCCCCGTGCGGCAGAAGCACCAGGACCTGCTGACCCAGATAGCGGTCTGCGCCCAGGGGTACCTGGCGATGGACGTCGTACGGCGCAACAACGACGAGCTGATCAAGGGCGTCGACCGGGCGGCCACCACCACCGTGTCGGCGCTGCGGATCGCGGTGATGCTGTCCTCGGCGCTGGAGAACCAGCGCCGGGTGACCGAGCAGGTGCAGGTACTGCGCTCGACCACCGAGGACCTGATCCGGGGCAACGCGGAGATGCTCGCCACGCAGAGCGGGGAGATCCAGCGCATCGCGGCCGACCCCGCGGTCGGCGTCGAGACCCTGCGCACCGCGTTCGGGCAGATCTACGCGACGCTCGACGCCATCGACACGTACAAGGCGCGGGCGACCGGGGCCATGGCCGCCACCGTGGAATCGCTGACCGCCGAACTCCAGCAGGCCGGGGCCCGGTTGGAGCGCAGTCGGGCCGCCGACCCCACCCCGGAAGGGGGCCGCTCATGAGAAGCCGCCCGAAGGCGTGTCACGAGAGTCCCGCCTGCCCGGCGACGCCTGGCACTTCCCCAAGCTCTCGGCTTCGCTCGAGCAGGGGAGGCCCCATCCCTCGCCGCGTCGTCGGGATCACCCCGATACAGCCGGTGTCGGGGCGACCCTCCGGCGCACGATCGCACGCACCGGACGCCGCGGAGCCCGCCCTCCGGGCGGACGGCGCTGCTTTCGCAACACCCCCTGGGCGCGTGAACCGGCCCCGGCCCGACGCCCGCGCGACGCCCGGCCGGCTCCGGCGCGCGTTCCTCCCGCTGCTGGCCGCGGCCCTGATCGCCCCGCTCGCCGCCTGCACGACGGACCGGGACGACGGGCGGGACACCGGCCGGGGCGGCGACGACGGACGGCCGCGCACGGGCACCGTCCGGGTGCTGGCATCCAGCGAACTCAGCGACATGGAACCTCTGTTGGAGAAGGCACGCGAGGCGACCGGGATCACCGTGCGGCCCACCTGGGCGGGCACGCTGGACGCCGTGGAGCGCCTGGCGTCCGGGAAGGCGGACGGGGCGTTCGACGCGGTGTGGCTGTCCTCCAACGACTATCTGCGCCTCGACCCGGAGGCCGCCCGCCGGATCGCCTCCGAGACCCCGCTGATGGCCTCCCCGGTCGCCCTCGGGGTGCGGCCCGCAGCGGTGCGGCGGCTCGGCTGGGATGCCGGGACGGTCAGCTGGGCGCAGGTCCACCGGGCGGTCGCGGCCGGGGACCTGACGTACGGGATGACCGACCCGAGCCGCTCCAACTCCGGTTTCGCCGCACTGATCTCGGTGGCGTCCGGGCTCTCCGGCGCGCAGGCCGCGCTCACCGACACGGACGTCCGCGCGGCCGGGCCGAAGCTGAAGGAGTTCTTCGCCGGGCAGCGGCTGACCTCCGGCTCCTCGGGCTGGCTGGCCTCCGCGTACGCCCGCCGCTCCACGGTGGACGCGCTGATCAACTACGAGTCGGTGCTGCTGTCGCTGAACCGGGACACCGGCGCCGGGCTGACGGTGATCCGCCCCCGCGACGGGGTGGTGACCGCCGACTACCCGCTGAGCGCCCTCGCCGGGGCCACGCCCGACGCCCGGGACGCCGTGCGCTCCCTGACCGAGCACTTCCGGTCCACCGGGGTGCAGCGGGAGATCACCGCGCTGACCCTGCGCCGGCCGGTCGTCGCCGCCGCGCGCCCCGCCGATCCGCTCTCCCCCGAGCAGCGCCGCGAACTGCCCTTCCCCGGTACGCGTCTCGTCGCGGACGGGCTGCTGGCCTCGTACGAGCACCGGCTGAGGCGGCCGTCGCGGACCGTGTACGTGCTGGACACCTCCGGGTCGATGGAGGGCGGGCGGCTGGCACAGCTGAAGTCCGCGCTGAACGGGCTGACGGGCCGCTTCCGGGAGCGCGAACAGGTCACGCTGCTGCCGTTCGGGTCCACCGTCAAACAGGTCCGCACGCACACCGTCGACCCGGCGGACCCGAAGGCGGGCCCCGCGGCGATCCGGGCGGACACCGCGGCGCTGACGGCCGAGGGGGACACCGCGATCTACTCGTCGCTCGCCGCGGCCTACGACCACCTCGGCCCGGACACCGAGTCGGCGTTCACCTCCGTCGTGCTGATGACGGACGGCGAGAACACGGCGGGCCGGTCGGCGGCGGAGTTCGCGGCGTTCTACCGGGCGCTGCCCGCCGCCCGGCAGGTCACCCCGGTCTTCCCGATCGTGTTCGGCGACTCCGACCGCTCGGAGCTGGACTCGATCGCCGCCCTGACCGGCGGCCGGCTCTTCGACGGGACGAAGGAGGAGGGTCCCGGTTCGCTGGACGGGGCGTTCGAGGAGATCCGTGGCTACCAGTAGGAGCCGGAGCGGGGGAAGATCCGTGGCGGCCCGGGTGGCCGGCTATCTGGAGTCGGCCCGGAATCTGACCGGCGGCGCCGCGGCCCTCGGCGGTCTCGCCCTCACCTTCGCCGGGTTCGCCGGGGCGTACTGGCCGGTGGTGGTCGGCGGGCTGTACGGGGCGGGCGCGCTGCTCGCCCCGCCGCCCCGGCCGCCCGCCCCCGCGTTCGAGGACCCGTCGTCCCGGCTGGACGAGCTGCGGGCGGACCTGGTGACCCTGCGGGCGTATCTGGACCGGGTGGATCTGCCGGCGGCCGCGACGGAACGGCTCACCGATCTGACCGGCCTGCTGGACGGGCTGCTGGCCCCCGGCTGGGCCTCGGAGGCGCTGGCGGACGATCCGGAGGGCGTGCACGTGGTGGCGCGGGCGGTGCGCCGGGACGTTCCGGAGTCCGTCGACGCGTATCTGCGGACCCGGTGGTGGACCCGGCTCGCGCCGGGCGCGCGGGCTCCGGAGGAGGAGCTGGAGCGGCAGGTGGCGCTGCTGCACGGGGAGGCGCAGGAGTTGGTGGACGGGTTGCGGGAGGCGGAGGAGCTGCGCCAGCGGTCCCACACGAAGTACCTGGAGGACCGGGGTGGGGGCGGCCTGCGGCGCACGCCTCCCGCGGAGAGGGAGCGGCCCCCGGAACCATGAGGGGGTTCCGGGGGCCGGGAGGGTGTCCTTGGTCGGGGACGAGCCCTCCGGGGCTGTCGGCGAGGACGGGCCCCGTACCGCGGCGGGTCGTTCGGCCCCACAGGTCAGGGCGGATGTCCGACGGACCCGGCCGCGGGGTTCGGCGGGAGCGCGGGGCTCAGCCCAGGCGCTTCACCAGCGCGTGGTACTCGTCCCACAGCTCCTTGGGCGTGTGGTCGCCGAAGGTGTTGAGGTGCTCGGGGACCAGGGCGGCCTCCTCGCGCCAGACCTCCTTGTCGACGGTGAGGAGGAAGTCGAGGTCGGCCTCGGAGAGGTCCAGGCCCTCGGTGTCGAGCGCGCCCTTGGCCGGCAGGATGCCGATCGGGGACTCGACGCCCTCGCCCTTGCCCTCCAGGCGCTCCACGATCCACTTCAGGACGCGGCTGTTCTCGCCGAAGCCGGGCCACACGAACTTGCCCGCGTCGTTCTTGCGGAACCAGTTGACGTAGTAGATCTTCGGGAGCTTCGACTGGTCGGCCTTGTCGGCGCCCACCTTGACCCAGTGGTTCATGTAGTCGCCCATGTTGTAGCCGCAGAACGGCAGCATGGCGAACGGGTCGCGGCGCAGCTCGCCGACCTTGCCCTCGGCGGCGGCGGTCTTCTCGGAGGCGACGTTGGCTCCGAGGAAGACGCCGTGCTGCCAGTCGAAGGACTCGGTGACCAGCGGGACGGCGGAGGCGCGGCGGCCGCCGAAGAGGATCGCGGAGATTGGCACGCCCTTGGGGTCCTCCCACTCGGGCGCGATGGTCGGGCACTGTCCGGCGGGGACGGTGAAGCGTGCGTTGGGGTGGGCTGCGGGCGTGCCGGACTCGGGGGTCCAGTCGTTGCCCTTCCAGTCGGTGAGGTGCGCGGGCGCCTCGTCGGTCATGCCCTCCCACCAGACGTCGCCGTCGTCGGTGAGTGCCACGTTGGTGAAGACGGAGTTGCCCCACATGGTCTTCATGGCGTTGGCGTTGGTGTGCTCGCCGGTGCCGGGCGCGACGCCGAAGAAGCCGGCCTCGGGGTTGATCGCGTAGAGGCGGCCGTCCTCGCCGAAGCGCATCCAGGCGATGTCGTCGCCGATGGTCTCCACGGTCCAGCCGGGGATCGTCGGCTCCAGCATGGCGAGGTTGGTCTTGCCGCAGGCCGAGGGGAACGCGGCCGCGACGTACTTCGACTCGCCGCGCGGCGGCGTGAGCTTGAGGATGAGCATGTGCTCGGCGAGCCAGCCCTCGTCGCGGGCCATGACGGACGCGATGCGCAGCGCGTAGCACTTCTTGCCGAGCAGGGCGTTGCCGCCGTAGCCGGAGCCGTACGACCAGATCTCGCGGTCCTCGGGGAAGTGCGAGATGTACTTGGTGGTGTTGCAGGGCCACGGGACGTCCTCCTGGCCCTCCTCCAGGGGAGCACCCAGGGTGTGGACGGCCTTCACGAAGAAGCCGTCGGTGCCCAGCTCGTCCAGGACGGCCCGGCCCATGCGGGTCATGGTGCGCATGGAGACGGCGACGTACGCGGAGTCGGTGATCTCGACGCCGATCGCGGAGAGCGGCGAGCCGACGGGCCCCATGCAGAAGGGCACGACGTACATGGTGCGGCCGCGCATGGACCCACGGAACACACCGTCCACACCGGTGAAGCTGTTTCCCTCTTCCCCGGTGAAGATGGCCCGCATCTCGGCGGGGTCCTTCCAGTGATTGGTCGGACCCGCGTCCTTCTCCTCCTTGGAGCAGATGAACGTACGGTCCTCGACGCGGGCGACATCGCTCGGGTCGGACGCGGCGTAGTACGAGTTCGGCCGCTTGATCTCGTCCAGCTTGGTGAACGTGCCCTTGGCCACGAGCTCCCCGCACAGGCGCTCGTACTCGGCCTCGGAGCCGTCGCACCAGACCACCCGGTCCGGCTGGGTGATCGCTGCGATCTCGTCGACCCAGGAGACCAGCTCCTGGTGGTGGGTGGGGACAGTGAGGGGAGCCGCGATGTCGCGCGCCACGATCGCTCCTAGTTGAGGGTGTCAGTTGTCTTAAGGCCCCGTGGGGGCTGCGACCCGGATGCTTCGTACCCTTCGAATTCCCCTGGCGCTCATCCGGTGCCGACTGCACTCATTTGATCATCCGACCGTTCCGCCCATATGTCCAGGGGGGCTCACACGTGAGCATCGCCACTCATTTGCGCCCCAAATCCTCTACTTACGGTGGCGTAGGTAGCATGCGGATATGACTGACGCCGCCGCTAGCGCCGCGACCCCGGGCCCCGTCGTACTCGACCCCGTCCCCGTCAAACCGCGCATGCGCGGCTGGCTGCACGCCGGAATGTTCCCGGCGGTGCTGATCGCCGGAATCACCCTGATCGCCCTGACCGACAGCACGATGGGCCGGATCGCCTGCGGCGTCTACATCCTCAGCGCCTGTCTGCTGTTCGGCGTCAGCGCGGTCTACCACCGCGGCACGTGGGGGCCGCGCGGTGAGGCGGTGCTCCGCCGCCTGGACCACGCGAACATCTTCCTGATCATCGCGGGCACCTACACGCCGCTGACGCTGCTCCTGCTCCCCGAGTCCACCGCCCGGCCCCTGCTGTGGGCCGTCTGGGCGGCCGCGGCGGCGGGGATCGCCTTCCGGGTGTTCTGGGTCGGCGCGCCGCGCTGGCTCTACACCCCGTGCTACATCGCGATGGGCTGGGCGGCGGTCTTCTTCCTGCCCGACTTCATGCGGACCGGCGGCATCGCGGTCCTGGTCCTCGTCGTGGTCGGCGGGCTGCTGTACAGCGCGGGCGGCGTGATCTACGGGATCAAGAAGCCGAACCCGTCGCCGCGCTGGTTCGGCTTCCACGAGGTCTTCCACTCGCTGACGCTGGCGGCCTTCATCGCGCACTACGTGGGCATCTCGCTGGTGGCCTACCAGCACGGGTGATCGTCCAGGCGTTACGCACGAGGGGCCGGCCGCACGAGACGACCGGCCCCTCACCCCTGTGCGGGCCCTCACCCGCCGAGCTTGGCCGCCAGTTCACCCGCGTCCGTCGTCGGCGCGTCGCACACGAAGTGCCGGCAGACGTACCCGGTCGGCTCCCCGCCCACCGGCGGCCGGTCCACCAGCAGCGGGAACTCCGCCCCTGCCCCCGGCCCCTCCCCCACGGCGACCACCGCGCCCGGGGCCCGCCCCAGCAGCGCCGTACGGTGCAGCTCCCCGCCGACCGGCCCGGCGACGGCGACCTCGCGGGGCCCGTCCAGCAGCGCCTCGGCCACCGCGAGGCCCCAGCCGACGAACCGGGGCACGCGCGGCCCCAGCGCCTTCACCACGCCGAGCGCCCCTTCGGCGGCCGTCCGGTGCGCCTCCGACCCGGTGTACGCGGCGTACGAGAGCAGCGCACCCGCCGCCGCGGTCCACCCGGACGGGGTGGCGCTGTCCGTCGGATCCTGGGGCCGGCGGATCAGCTGCTCGGCGTCATGAGCGGTGTCGTACAGCTGCCCGCCCTCGCCGGTGAACTGCTCCAGCACGATGTCCAGCAGGAACCCGGCGAACTCCAGCCAGGCCCCCTCCCCGGTCACCGCCGCCAGCGCGAGGAAGCCCTCGGCGACATCGCCGTAGTCCTCCAGCACCCCGGCGTTCCCACCGGCGCGCCCGTCCATGGACGTGCGGGTCAGCCGGGCCACCTCGCCCAGGTGCACCCGGACCAGCAGATCGGCGGCCTCGGTGGCCCGCTCCACCAGGTCGGGCCGGTCGAAGTAGGCGCCGGTCTCGGCGAGCGCGGCGATGGCGAGCCCGTTCCAGGCCGCGACCACCTTGTCGTCCCGCCCCGGACGCGGCCGCTCCGCGCGCGCCGCCAGCAGCCGGGCCCGTACGTCCGCGACCCGGGCGGCGTCCACGGGCCCCGCGCCCTCCGTCAGCCGGAGCACGGAGGACCCCTCCTCGAACGTCCCCTCCTCCGTCACCCCGAAGTACGCGGCGGCGAAGGCGGCGTCGTCCTCGCCCAGCACCTCACGCAGTTGGCCGGGCGTCCACACGTAGAAGGCGCCCTCCACGTGCTTGCCGTCGGCGTCCTCGCTGTCCGCGTCAAGCGCGGAGGCGAAGCCGCCCTCGGCGGTCCGCAGCTCCCGCACCATGAAGTCGGCGGTCTCCAGGGCGATCCGCCGGGCCTCGTCCGACCCGGTGGTACGCCACAGATGGGCGTACACCCGGCACAGCAGCGCATTGTCGTACAGCATCTTCTCGAAGTGCGGCACCACCCACTCCCGGTCCACGGAGTAGCGCGCGAAGCCTCCGCCGAGCTGGTCGTAGATACCGCCCCGGGCCATCGCCGAACAGGTGTCGGCGGCCATCTGGAGCGCCCCCTCGGACCCCGTGCGGGCGTAGTGCCGCAGCAGGAACTCCACCGCCATGGACGGCGGGAACTTGGGCGCGCCCCCGAACCCGCCGTGCTGCTCGTCGTACTCCCGGGTCAGCCCGAGCAGCGCCTGCGCGGTCTCCTGCTCCCCCGGCACCCCGTCACCGCCGTGCACCAGCGAACGCCCCGCCAGATCCGCGACGATCCGCCCGGCGACCTCGGCGACCTCCTCGCGCCGGTCGGTCCAGGCGGCCACCACGCCTTCCAGCACCTGTTGGAAGGAGGGCGAGCCGTGCCGTGCCTCGGGCGGGAAGTAGGTCCCGAAGTAGAAGGGTTCGGCGTCCGGCGTGAGGAAGACGGTCATCGGCCACCCGCCGTGCCCGGTCGCCGCCTGGACGGCCTCCATGTAGACGGCGTCGACGTCGGGCCGCTCCTCCCGGTCGACCTTCACGGGCACGAAGTGCGCGTTGAGGTAGGCGGCGACGGTCTCGTCCTCGAACGACTCGTGGGCCATCACATGGCACCAGTGGCAGCTGGCGTACCCGACGCTGAGCAGCACGGGCACATCCCGCTTCCGCGCCTCCTCGAACGCCTCGGGCGACCAGGGCCACCAGTCGACGGGATTGTCGGCGTGCTGGAGGAGGTACGGGGAGGTCGTCTGCGCAAGTCGGTTGGCCATGGCCCCAATCCTCGCGCACCGTCCTCCGCGACACCCGCGCGCCACGGGCGGGGGCGTGAACGGGCAGGTGGCGGGAGCGGTGACCCCGCACCCTTCCGAAGTCGGGCGCCCCCGCCTCACAGGACAGTAGGCTGAGCTCAGCAGCGCTGGAACTGTGGAAGCACCTCGAAGGAGGCACCCCATGACCGCCGAGATGGTGGCTCCCGCGTGGATGCATACCCAGATCAGCGCGGAGCAGTACGAATCCTGGTCCGAGGAGCAGTGTGCGGGCATCGAGATCGTGGACGGAATGGTCGTCGTGAGCCCGAGCGCCTCCAAGCGGCACAACCGGCTGGCCCGGATCCTGGCCAATGCCCTGGACACCGCCGCCGGCCCGGACTGGAACGCCGACACCGACTTCGACGTCCGCCTCCAGGACGTTCCCCTGACCAACCGCCGCCCGGACGTCATCGTCTACCGGGCGGAGACCATCGACCTCACACCCACCCGCCCCGAGCACGTCCTCCTGGTCGTCGAGGTCGTATCGCCCGGTTCGGAGACCACGGACCGGATCGTGAAGGTCGACCAGTACGCCAAGGCCGGCATCCCCTTCTACTGGCGGATCGAGCAGGCTGCCACCGGCGTCCCGATCATCTACACCTACGTCCTCGACCCTGCCACCAAGGCTTACAGGGACGGCGAGATGTTCACCGGTACGGTGAAGGCCACCGCGCCTTTCTCCGTCACGGTCGATCTCGGGGTCATGTGACGTCACTCTGCTCACGGCATGCAGCGGGAGAACCGACGAAACGACGCATCGTGATCGGCGGCTATCTCGGGAGCGGGTTCAGAGGCATCGAGCACGCTGCCGACACACAGCCGGCGGGAGCCGTGAAGTCCGGGGCAGGCCGGTAGACGGCGCCGACAACCGGAGGCGCTCCGGGCGGAAAGCTTGCCCGGGTGCCTCTCGGTCACTCGGCATCCAGCTCCTGTCGCAGCTGATCCAGCGTGGAACCTTCGGGCGTCCGCCACAGGGTCCAGCCGTTGATGACGTTGCCGGTCACGGCCTCCGCGGCCTTCGACGGCGAGGGAAAGGGGGAGGAGTGCCCGTCGACGACGAGCTGACCTTCGGCAGTGACGACGGCACGGCCCAACCTGTTGGCGCGACGCTGACGGAACGTGAGCACCGTCCCCGGTTCGAGCAGGCCGGCGCGCATCAGCCCGGCCAAGGGTCCCTGGGGAATCACCGGAGCGGCCTGCGCAGAGGCAGCTCCTTCACCGAGAGACAAGGTGACGTGAATGGTGTCGTCACCGCTCGCGCTCACGAGTCGGGCGATGACGGCGGGGTCGAAGTGGATACTCAGCGTGGCCATGTGCACTGACGTAGGCGGCCTCCTCTAGCGGGACGCCTTGCTTTCGCTTCGACGTTAAGCAGTACAAGCGACTTGATTCAACTTCGATTATGAGCACCTAAGGAGAAGTTTTGGAGGTGCTGGACGCGGTCCGGGCGCCCTACCTCACCAGGAAGCTGTTCAGCGCCCTGCTGCGGATGTCCCGCGTCGTTGCCAACTGGTCCAGCAGCCGCCGCTCATGGGCGTCGAAGCTCGCCATGGCTTCGCCGATGGACCGCTGGGTGTCGAGATCGGGAAGGGCGACGGGGAGCGCCCCGAGCACACCGAGCGAGATGGTCCGCAGCGCCAAGCTCCCCGTCGAATGCGTGTCGAGCCACTCCCGAGCTTCGGGGCTGCGCAGGAACGCCGCCAAGTAACGGGAGTCGACGGTGTCGGGAGGGCTGATCACGAAGCAGAGGCTCGCGCACCGTCCTTCGCCACACCCGCGCGCCACGGGCGGGGGCGTGAACGGGCAGGTGGGAGGGGTGGGCGGGCGCAGGCGCGCAGGTGTGCGGTGCTACCGTTCCGGCACCCCGGCCCCACACGGACTCCTGCGCTGCGCTCACCAGACGAAAGGGCACAGGACCATGACCGTGCCGCCGCCTTCCTCGCTGCCCTCCGGACCCTCCGGACCTTCCGGGCCCTCCGCGCCGTCCTCTCCGCCCTCCGGGCCTCCTGCTCCCGCTCCTCCGGCAGGCCCGTACGGCCCCGGGGGCGCCGGGGCCCCGCGGCCTCCGCTCAGCGGCCTCGCCGTCGGCTCGCTCGTGCTGTCGTCGCTCGTCTGCCTCGCGCCGCTGGGACTGGTCCTCGGCATCGTCGCGCTGGTGCGGATCCCCCGCACCGGCCGGCGCGGCAAGGGGCTCGCGATTGCCGGGACGGGCGTGGGCGGGGTGTTGGTCGTGCTGACCGCCCTGCTGCTGGTGATCGGTGGGGCGCGGTTCACCGTGTGGACGGAGGAGGGCGAGAGCCTCTTCGGCCCCCGGGAGCCGAAGGCGGGAACGCTGTTCGACCTGAAGGCCGGGGACTGCTTCGCGCCGGCGGGCGGGCTGTTCTCCGCACAGGAGGGCGAGGACCTGCGGATGACGGACCCGTCCGTCGAGATCGTGCCCTGCGACGGGCCTCATCCGGCCCAGGTGTACGGAACGTTCCGGCTGAAGGGCGACCACGCCATCTCCGACCCCGCCGCCATCGTCGCGCAGGCCTTCGAGGGCTGCGCGCCTCTGCTCCACGACTTCGCACCGGACACCTGGACCCTGCCGGCCGTCGAGTTCTCCTTCTACTACCCGGAGTCGGTCAGCGGGACCGGCGGGGACCGGACCGTGCGGTGCTGGCTGGGTGCGGAGGCCGGTCTGCCGGAGGCTTCGCTGCGGCAGGACCCCGGCACCTGGGACGCCGGTCAACTGGCCTATCTGAAGGCGATGCGGCCCTCGGACGAGGCCTGGTCGAGTGTTCCCGAGCAGGTGGACACCGATCTGGCCGCGGCCACCGCGTGGGCCGAGCGGATGGCGGAAGGCGGGGCCGAGTCGGCGAAGCTGCTGCGCGCGGTCGACGGCCTCCCGGCGCGGGCACGCGGCCCGGTCATCGCGCTCGCGAACCGGCTCGACGCCCTGTCCGGCATCCACCGGTCCGCGTCGAGGGCCGCCACCCGGGCGGAGTTCGACCAGCGCTGGGCCGTCGACGGCGACGAGGACGCGTCCGGCGAGGAGTGGGAGGCCCGACTCGTCCTGGGGCTGCCGGTGGAGGACGAGGAGGAGGACGGCGGGGAGCAGCAGGGGTGAGGTGTCCGCCCAGGTGTCCGCCCACACCTTGACCCTCCCCTTGCCCGGCGCCCCTCGCGCCGGAGCGCGCCACGCAGGACACTTGACCCCGACGCTTGGTATCTGACGCTTGGTATCCGACGTTCCGGAGCCCGAGGTCCGGAGCGCGGCATTCGGAGGGGGACACATATGCGGGACAGCCATCGGGCGGAAGCCGAGAGGCTGTTGGTGCGCGCCGTGGAGGAGGAGACGCGGCGCACCGGCGGACGGACCGATGCCGGTGCGCTGATGTCGCGGGCGCGGGCCGCGCTCGACACCATGGCCGCCAGCGCGGGCGAGGAGTACGCCGCGTACACGCAGGCACTGGACTCGGTCGCGGCGTCGGAGCGGCCGCTCTCGGAGCGGTTCAGCAGAGCGACGCTCGGAACGCCCATGCTGGTTACGGGAGTTGCCGCGGCCGCCGCGTTCGGCGCGGATCTCGCGCTCGGCGCGAACACCGGCCTGGCCCTCGGCGCGGGCGCGGTCGTCGCGGTGGCCGGCACGGCGACGACCGTGGCGAAGGCGACCGCCTCGCACTGGCCCGCCGCACACCGCCGCGCCGGGGCGGCCGGGCAGCCCGGCGGGGCGGAGCAGTTGCGGCTCCAGTGGCTGACCGCCCTGGAGGTACGGGGCATCCGTCCGTATCTGGACCAGCAGCGCATGCTGACGCCCGCCGCGCGCGCCCCGAAGAAGCAGACCGCCCCGGTGGGGCGCCAGTTGCGCGGCGGGGACCGCAGCGCGGCGGCCCGCACCCGGGTGGTGCTGGAGCAGTCCTTCGGGCATCTCCCGAAGTCGGAGGGGCCGTTCACCGGGCGGCGGGCCGAGCTGGCGCAGATCGCCCAGTGGGTGCACGCGGCCCGCGCCTCCACGCGGACCCGGCCGACGGTCGTCGTGCTGCACGGTGAGCCGGGGGCGGGGCGTACGGCGCTCGCGGTGCGGGCCGCCCACGCACTCAAGGACCAGTTCCGTGGTGCGTGCGTGGTCGATCTGCGCGGCCAGGTCGCCGGGGAGAGCCCGCTGCCGACCCGGGACGCGTTGCTGCACCTGTTGAACCGGCTGGGCGCGCCGCGCGAACAGTTGCTGTTCCGGGAAGGCGCTTCGGCCGGGCAGCAGGTGCGGCGGCTCGGCGAGCTGTACCACCAGCACCTCACGGGGACGCCGGTCACGATCGTGCTCGACGACGCGACGGACGCCGGGCAGGTCCGCACCCTGGTTCCGGAGCGCTCGGACAGTCTGGTGATCGTCACCGCCCGGGAGCCGTTGGAGCTGCCCGAGGACCTCCCGGCCTGGGTGCACCATCTGCCGGTCGGCCCGCTGGACGCGGCGGGCGCGGAGGAGCTGCTGCGCGAGGTCGCCGAGGAAGAGGAGGCCGGGCCCTACGACTACCCGTCCACGGACGCCGTCGTGGAGCTGTGCGGCGGGCTGCCGCTGGCGCTGCGGGTGGCGGGTTCCGCGCTGGGGGCGCGCAGTCGGCACACGCTGGCGGAGGACCTGGGGGCGTACGGGCCCGTGGACCCGGTGGAGCGGGCCCTGTGGCTGCGCTACACCGATCAGGGCGAGCAGGCCCGGCGGCTGCTGCGGCGGCTCGCGCTGGCGGGCCGGGCGAGCCTGGGTGCGGCAGCGGCGGCCTCACTCCTCGCGGCGGACGAGCAGGAGGCGGAGCGGCTGCTGACCGTGCTGGCACGGGCCGGGCTGCTCACCCGCGTACGGGGGTCGCGCTACCGGCTGCACGACCTGGTGCGGGCCTTCGCGCTGGCCCGGCTGCTGGACGAGGAGGAGCCGGCCGAGCGGACGGCGGCCCAGGAGCGGCTGCTGACGAACTACGCGGAGCTGGCCGACGCGGTGATCCGGATGGTCGACGGGAAGATGTCGACGCGGGCCGGGCAGTTCGGCTCGCACGGCTTCGGTTCGCTGGACTCGGCGCTGCGCTGGCTGGACGACGAGTCGAGCTTCATCACGGCGGCGCTGCGGCACGCGGAGGGCGTCGACCAGGGCACGGTGCTGCATCTGCTGGGCGCCCTGTGCGACTACTGCCTGCTGCGCGGCGACCTGTACCGCCTGGGCGAGATCAGCGAGCTGACGCAGGCCGTGGACCAGGGCCTGTTGGAGCGCTCGGTGCAGTGGCGTACGGGTATCGCGGCCCGGCAGCTCGGCGAGCTGGACAAGGCCCGCACCACGCTGTCCTCCGTCGTCGGGCTCTACCACGAGGCGCAGAACGACGCGGGCGAGGCGCTGGCGCTGTGCTCGCTCGGCATCACCCTGCACCACCAGGGCAATCTGACGGAGGCGGCGGCCCGGCTCGGCGAGGCGCTGGCGCTCCAGTCGTCCGAGGCGCAGGCCGAGGACCGGGCCTGGAGCCTGCACGCCCTGGCGGCCGTGGAGCGCGACCGGGGCGATCTGGCGAAGGCGTTGTCGCTGCTGGACGACGCGCTGCGACTGCACCGGGAGGGCGAGTCGCTGCACGGTGAGGCCTGGACGCAGTTCCAGCTGGGGCAGGTGCGGCTGCGGACGGGCGAGGTCGCCCCGGCCGAGGAGGCGCTGAGCACGGCCCTGGAGCTGTACGGGCGCACCCGCGACGGACGCGGCGAGGCGTGGGCGATCACCCAGCTTGCCCGGGCCCGGCTGGTGGACGGCGATCCGGCGGCCGCGCTGGAGCAGTTGCGGGACGCCCTGGCCCGGCACCGGGACAACGAGGACGCGCGCGGCGAGGCGTGGACCCTGTTCTATCTGGGCCAGGCCCTGGAGGAGGACGGGGACACCGATCAGGCGGTGCGTGAGCTGGAGCGGTCCCGCACGATGTTCTCGCGGATGCGGGACGTGTACGGGCTGGCGTGCGCCCGGCACCATTCGGGCCGGGTGACCCGGGACCAGCGGGCCGCGCAGACGGGCAACCTGCGCAATTCCGGGTTCGCCCGGCAGTTGCTGATGGACGCGCGGGCCGACTTCCGGCGGATCAAGGTGCCGTACGGGGAGGCGTGGGCGTGCGTGGAGCTGGCACTGATCGACGCGGGCAACGGGCGGGCGCCGCTGGCGCTGGAGCTGTGCGGTGAGGCGGCGGAGCTGTTCGCCTCGTACGGGGACGCGCGGGGCGGCGACTGGGCCCGGTTCCTGCGCTGCACGCTGCTGCCGTACGCCTCGCCCGGGGGCAGCGAGGTGGGCACGGTGGTGGCGCAGCAGGAGCTGGCCGAGCTGATGGAGGCCCGCCACACGGCGCGGGACGGCAAGCTGGAGCAGTCGGCGGCGGCGTTCGCGGTGGCCCTGGAGCGGGGCGTGGACCTGGAGGACGGCTGGCAGGCGTGGCGGCTCGGGCTCACCCCGACCCGCGCCGCCGGCCAGATCATGGGCGTCGCGGCGGAGCCGGCCCGGCCGTGACGACACGCCCGTCAGCCCGTCACGACGCGGACGTGACCGGGCGGGCGTGACCGGGCGGGCATGACCGGGCGGGCATGACCGGGCGTACGCGAACGGGGCGCGCGTTGGCCGGGGCGGGCGTACGCGAACGAGGCGTGACCGCGCGGGGCGCGCGCGAACGGGCGTCGCCGCGCCGGCATGCGCGAACGGGCCTCGGAGACCGTCGCCCGTTCGGTCACGGGCTGACGGGCGTCCGGCACCGGGGCCGGACGCCCTTCCCGTACGCGCGGCTCGGCGCGGGTTACTTCCGGGGTGCGGCCGCCCCGTCGGCGACGGGCTCGGCCGCCACCGCGTCCGGGTCGGGGGCTTCCTCGAAGTTCACCCGGCCCATGTGGCGGTTCATCGACTTCATCAGGGCCCACACGCCGACGGCGAGCGCCGCGAAGACGAGGAAGCCGAGGACGCCGGGGGTGACCTTGTTCTTGTCGAGCTCTTCGGCGGCGAGCGGGACGAGGTGCGTCAGTGCCTGGGTCGCGTACATATCAGGCATTGTCGCGGATGCCCGCGAAGAGGTCGCTCTCGGGGAGGGAGGTATCGACCAGAGACTTCGCCAGCTCGTACTCCTCGGTGGGCCACACCTCGCGCTGGATGTCCATCGGAACCCGGAACCAGCCGCCCTCGGGGTCGATCTGCGTGGCGTGTGCGATGAGCGCCTTGTCGCGGATCTCGTAGAACTCGTCGCAGGGAACGTGCGTGGTCAGCGTGCGTTCCACGCGCTCGAACTCCTCCCAGCGCTCCAGCCACTCGCCGTACGGGGACTCCAGGCCCCGGGCGAGGAGCGCCTCGTGCAGGGCGACGGTGCGCGGCCGGTTGAAGCCCTGGTTGTAGTAGAGCTTCTTCGGCTCCCAGACGGGGCCGAACTCGTCCTGCGGGAACCGCTCCGCGTCGGCCGCGCCGTCGAACGCGATCATCGAGATCGTGTGCGTCATGATGTGGTCGGGGTGCGGGTAGCCGCCGTTCTCGTCGTACGTGGTGATGACCTGCGGCCGGAACGCGCGGATCTTCGCCACCAGGCGCCCCGCGGCGACCTCGGGGTCCTCCAGGGCGAAGCAGCCCTCGGGCAGCGGCGGCAGCGGGTCGCCCTCGGGCAGCCCCGAGTCGACGAAGCCGAGCCACTCCTGCTGGACGCCCAGGATCTCCCGGGCCTCGTCCATCTCCTTCTTGCGCACCTCGTGGATGTTCTTCTCGATGTACGCGTCGCCCTGGAGCTTCGGGTTGAGGATAGAGCCGCGCTCGCCTCCCGTGCAGGTCACGACCAGCACGTCCACCCCCTCGGACACGTACTTGGCCATGGTGGCCGCGCCCTTGCTCGACTCGTCGTCGGGGTGGGCGTGAACGGCCATCAGCCGCAGCTGCTCAGTCAAAGCTCGATCCTCAGTCATGGGTCGCTCTGGTCGACCATGGGTCGGTCAGGTCGATCCGGGTCGCTGTCGAAGTCGGTCCGGGTCGTCGGTCCGGGTCTCTGTCTCAAGAGGCGCCGCGCCCGCGCGGCATCGGTGTGGGGCGCGGTCGGGTGACGGGCGGGCGGCTTCTATAGTGACTGAACGAGGGGCCGGAAAATTCCTCGATGCCCGGTCCGGAGGGAACGATCATGACGACGGTTCGCGAGGCCCTGCCCGAGGGGCGCTACGGCCGGACCGAGGATCAGCGTGCGGACCGCAAGCTGAAGATCGTCGGATCGGTCCTGGGCGTCGCCCTGCTCGGCGTGATCGGGTGGATCGGCTTCGACTACGTGGGCGGCCAGGGCATCAGCGCCGAGATGATCAAGTTCAAGGTCGTCTCCGACACGCGGGCCGATGTCCACCTGGAGGTCCGCAAGGACCGCGAGGGCCACGGCTACTGCCTGGTGCGGGCGCTCAGCGAGGACGGCTCCGAGGTGGGCCGCAAGGAGGTCCGTTTCGACCGGGCCGAGGACCGGATCGACGAGGTCGTGACCGTGGTGACCCGGTCCAGGGCGACCGCGGTCGAGCCGATGGGCTGCACCGCCGACGACGGCCCGCAGGGCTGATCCCTGCCGCACCCCCTGTGACCTGCGACGATACGGATCGCATCGACCGGGTGAGGGGTGTGACGGTTTACCTTCTCCCCCTTTTCCTGCGGAATTGTTAGGCTCGTGGTTTCGCCCACCCGCAGAGGCACATGCTTCTGGGTAGGGCGATGCTTTGTATTCCCAGCACTTCCCAGCACCGACGAGGAGCACCTGTGACCCAGACCAGCGAAAACGTCACCTGGCTCACGCAGGAGGCGCACAACCAGCTCAAGGCGGAGCTGGCACGCCTCACTGGTCCCGCGCGCACGGAGATCGCCGTCAAGATCGCGGCGGCCCGTGAAGAGGGTGACCTCCGGGAGAACGGCGGGTACCACGCGGCCAAGGAGGAGCAGGGCAAGATGGAGCTGCGGGTGCGCCAGCTGACCCAGCTCCTGGAGCACGCGAAGGTCGGCGAGGCGCCGGCCGACGACGGCGTGGTCGAGCCCGGCATGGTCGTCACGATCGCCTTCGACGGCGATGAGAGCGACACGCTGACCTTCCTGCTCGCCTCCCGCGAATACGCCAGCACGGAGATCGAGACGTACTCCCCGCAGTCCCCGCTCGGCCTCGGTGTGAACGGCAAGCGGACGGGCGAGGACGCGGACTACGAGCTGCCGAACGGCAAGACGGCCTCGGTGAAGATCCTGGCGGCGAAGCCCTACGCAGGCTGATACGGCCGCATCACGACGGTACGACGCACGGGAGCCCCGGCCATGAGCGGCCGGGGCTCCCGTGCGTCGTGTGCGTTCGCGTACGCCGTGTGCGCCGTACGCCCGGAACCCCCGGTGCGTCGCGTGTGCGCCGTACGCCCGGGGGCTCCCGTGCGTCGCCGCCCGCGCGCCCGGGCCGTTCCCGCGGGCCGGGTCAGGAGCAGTCGCCGGTGCGGCCGAGGGTCTTCTCGGGTGTCGCGCCGGGGCGGGTCCACTGCGGGGTGGGGCGGCTGGCCGGGCCCCAGCTCGCGGTCCCGTCCGCGTCGGTGCGCCAGTACCAGCAGGCCTGGCCTCCCTCACCCGGGTATCCCGCGCGGACGCTGCCGATCGCCGGCCGGCCCTCGGGCCGGTCCTCCCAGGCCTCGCCGCGGCCGAAGGGCGTCAGGTCGAGCAGACCGAAGGAGCCGTTGGCCGACTCGATTCCGCGGCCGGTCGTGGAGTAGGTGAGGAACACGCGCCCGCCGTCGCGCAGGAAGCAGGCGAGGTGTCCCATCTCGCCGCCGATCGGTGCCTCCAGGCCCCGCACCGAGTACCAGGGCTGGGTGTAGCCCATGAACGCGGTGTAGGCGGCCACCTCGTCCCAGGACCCCGTGGTCAGGACGGCGTACGAGACGCCCCGGGCGTTGAGGTAGACGGCGTCCCTCATGTGCCAGACCGCGTCGGTGCAGCCCTCGCACTGGCCCTGGTGCGGTGCGCCGTCGTACCACATGTGCTGGTAGACGACGAGCTCCCGGCGGCCCCGGAAGAGGTCCAGGAACGGGACCGGGCCCTCGGCCCCGACGACCTCGACCGTCCCGTCGACCTCCACCATCGGCAGTCGGCGGCGGGCCGCGGCGAGCGCGTCGCCCTGGCGGGTGTGGGCCTTCTCGCGGAGCAGGAGCTCGTCCCGGGCGGCCTGCCAGGTGTCACGGTCGACGACGGGCGGGGCGCCGGGCAGCTCGGCGGCCGGGTCGTCCGGTGCGGTGGTCATGGTGTCCTCCGTGGTGTCGCGTGTCGCGTGCCCGGCTTCAGGCGGAGGCCGAGCGGTACTTGCGGACGGCGAGCGTGCGGAAGACCACGATGATCAGCACGGACCAGATGAGCGAGGCCCAGACGGGGTGCTCCATCGGCCAGGCCCCCGTCACGGACTTCGGCACCCCGGCGATCGTGTTGCCGAACAGCTCGCGCGCCGCCTGGACCGTGGCGCTGAACGGGTTCCACTCGGCCACGTACTGGAGGAACTTCGGCATACCGTTGACGGGCACGAAGGCGTTCGAGATGAACGTCAGCGGAAACAGCCAGATCAGGCCGCCCGAGGTCGCCGCCTCCGGGGTGCGCACCGAGAGCCCGATCAGGGCGCCGATCCAGGTGAAGGCGTACCCGAGCAGCAGGAGCAGGGCGAAGCCCGCGAGCACCTTGCCGATGTTCTCGTGTGTGCGCCACCCGACGATCAGGGCGACGATCGCCAGCACGGCCAGCGTGATGGCCGTCTGGACCAGGTCCGCGAGCGTGCGACCGGTGAGTACGGCGCCACGCGCCATCGGCAGCGACCGGAACCGGTCGATGAGCCCCTTGTGCATGTCGTCGGCGATGCCCGCGCCCGCGCCGGCCGTGGCGAACGTGACCGTCTGCGCGAAGATGCCGGCCATCAGGAACTCCGTGTAGGCCGCCTTGCTGACGCCGGCCCCCGGAATGGCGATCGAGCCGCCGAAGACGTACGTGAACAGGACCACGAACATGACCGGTTGAATGACCCCAAAAAGGATCATTTCGGGAATTCTGGTCATGCGAATCAAATTCCGCTTGGCGACGACGAGAGAGTCCTTCACAGACTGCGTGACGCCTCCGGCGGGGCGGGGAGCCAACGAGGGGGCGTCCTTGGCGATCGCGCTCACTGGGTGTCCTCCTTGCCCCTGAAGTCGCGGAAACGTTCCGCTTCCGCTCCGTCGGCCTCCTCGTCCCCGT
This sequence comes from Streptomyces sp. NPDC102283, assembly GCF_044766265.1. Classification (NCBI taxonomy): domain Bacteria; kingdom Bacillati; phylum Actinomycetota; class Actinomycetes; order Kitasatosporales; family Streptomycetaceae; genus Streptomyces; species Streptomyces sp. NPDC102283. Next base: position 678,657 of record NZ_JBIWLQ010000001.1, on the reverse strand, counting down.
TCTCGTGGACCTCGGCCGCATGGCCGGTGAGGGAGAGGAAGACGTCGTCCAGGGTGGGCCTGCGCAGGGCGATGTCGTCGATCTCCACGCCCTGCGCGTCCAGGTCGCGGATGATCTCGGCCAGCAGCTTGGCCCCGCCGCTGACGGGGACGGTCAGCTTGCGGGAGAGCCGGGCGACGGAGACCTCGCCCTTGCCGAGGGCGGTCAGCACGGACCGGGCGGGCTCGATCTCGTCCGGGCGGTGCACGACGACCTCGACGCGCTCGCCGCCGGTGCGGGCCTTGAGCTCGTCGGAGGTCCCGCGGGCGATGACCTTGCCGTGGTCGATGACGCAGATGTCGTGGGCGAGGCGGTCGGCCTCTTCCAGATACTGCGTGGTCAGCAGCAGGGTCGTGCCGCCCGCCACCAGGTCCTCGATCACGTCCCAGAGCTGCTGCCGGTTGCGCGGGTCGAGGCCGGTCGTCGGCTCGTCCATGAACATCACGGGCGGCGAGACGACGAGCGCCGCCGCGAGGTCGAGGCGCCGCCGCATACCGCCGGAGTACGTCTTCGCGGTGCGGTCGGCGGCGTCGCCGAGGTTGAACCGGTCCAGCAGGACGCCCGCCCGGGCCTTCGCGTCCCGGGCGCTCAACTGGTAGAGCTGCCCGACCATCTGGAGGTTCTCCCGGCCGGTCAGATACTCGTCGACCGCGGCGAACTGGCCGGAGAGCCCGATCGAGCGGCGTACCTCGTTGGGCTTCTTCAGCACGTCGATCCCGGCCACGAACGCCGTGCCGCTGTCCGGGCGCAGCAGCGTGGTCAGCACCCGTACGGCGGTGGTCTTGCCCGCGCCGTTGGGCCCGAGCAGTCCGAGGACCGTGCCCTCGGGGACGTCGAGGTCGACGCCGTCGAGGGCTCGTACGTCGCCGAAGGTCTTCACCAGACCTTCGGCATGGATCGCACCTGGCATCGAGGGGCTCCCCCGTCACTCGCGGATCGTGTCGCCGGTGGCGGCCTTCCGGTCCGATCCTAGGATCGGTGCGCCGAAGCCGCCCGGTGAACGGGCACATCCCGGGTGCCCTGCGCGCGACGGGCCCACCCGGGCGGACTCCTCAGCCCATCACCCGGAAGCCCGCCGCCCGCAGCGCCGCCTCGACCTCAGCGCAGTGCTGCGGCCCCTTCGTCTCCAGGTGCAGGTCGACCTCCGCCTCGGTCAGGCCGAGGCGCGGGTCGGTGCGCACATGGCTGATGTCGAGGACGTTGGCGTCGGCCACGGTCAGCGCGGCCAGGAGGGCGGCCAGCGCCCCCGGGCGGTCGGTGAGGCGCAGCCGCAGGCTCAGGTAGCGGCCCGCGGCGGACATCCCGTGCCGCAGGATGCGCTGCATCAGGAGCGGGTCGACGTTGCCGCCGGACAGCACGGCCACCACCGGCCCGCGGAACGCCTTCGGGTCGCTGAGCAGCGCCGCCACCGGGCTGGCCCCGGCCGGCTCGACGACCAGCTTGGCCCGCTCCAGGCAGAGCAGCAGCGCGCTGGACAGCTCGTCCTCGGTGACCGTGCGGACCTCGTCCACCAACTCCTCGATCAGCCGGTACGGTACGTCGCCGGGCCGGCCCACCTTGATGCCGTCGGCCATCGTGGCCGGGGAGTCCAGCGAGACGGGGTGCCCGGCGGCCAGGGAGGGCGGGTAGCAGGCGGCGCCCTCGGCCTGGACGCCGACGATGCGGACGTCGGGGCGCAGGGCCTTCACCGCGACGGCGACGCCCGCGGCGAAGCCGCCGCCGCCGATGCCGAGGACGATCGTGCGGACCTCGGGGCACTGCTCCAGGATCTCCAGCCCGACGGTGCCCTGGCCCGCGATGATGTCGGGATGGTCGAAGGGGTGGATGAAGACCGCGCCGGTCTCCTCCGCGTACCGCTGGGCGGCGGCGAGGGTCTCGTCGACGACCTGGCCGTGCAGCCGCACCTCGGCCCCGTACTCCCGGGTCGCGGCGACCTTGGGCAGCGGAGCCCCGACGGGCATGAAGACCGTGGAGCGCACGCCGAGCAGGGACGAGGCCAGCGCGACGCCCTGGGCGTGGTTACCGGCACTGGCGGCGACCACCCCGGCCGCCCGTTCCACCGGGGTGAGGCCGGAGATCCTGACGTAGGCGCCGCGCAGTTTGAAGGAGCCGGTGCGCTGGAGGTTCTCGCACTTGAGGTGGACCGGGGCGCCGACCAGCTCGGTCAGATGGCGGCTGCCCTCCAGTGCGGTCACCCGCGCCACCCCGGACAGCATCTTCTGCGCGCCCCGGACGTCGTCGAGGATCAGGGCCGGGTGGCGGGCGGTCGCGCGGAAGCTCATGTCCGCAAGTCTCGCAGCTCCGGCCGTGCGCGGCAGGCTCGTCTCATGGCGGCCCGCGGTGGTGGGCCTGCGGTGGTGTCCGCAGGTTTGTGCGGCACTGGTACGCGTTGCCCCGGGGCCGCGTACTCTGTCCCCCACCCATCCGACACCGCACGAAGAGAGCCCCCGGCCATGCCCCCTCAGGACATGACGACTGCTGCGTCTCCTTCCGGGGGCGCCGTCCCCGAACACCCGGGCCCCGACCGCCTGCTGGACTCCCTCCAGCACCAGGTGGCGGTCTTCGCCCGCCGTGCCGAGCAGACCCGCCTCGGCGGTGTCGGCCAGGTCCGCAACTCGATGGACCGGGCGGCGTACCTGCTGCTGAACCGGCTGGACCGGGAAGGTCCGATGGGCGTCAAGGCGCTGGCGGCCGGGATGGGCATCGACTCCTCGACGGTGACACGGCAGGTCGCGCCGCTCGTCGACACCGGTCTGGTGAAACGGACTTCGCATCCGGAGGACGGCCGGGCCGTGGTGCTCCAGCTCTCGCCGCGCGGTCAGGCCCGGCTGGAAGAGGTCCGGGCCTCGCGGCGCGAGCTGATGTCCCAGGTGACGGACGGCTGGTCGCGGGAGGAGCGGGACACGTTCTGCGCCCTGCTCACCCGTTTCAACGGGTCGTTGGCCGCCCGGCAGGCCGCGTACCAGCCGCCGCAGTCCGACTGACGGGGCGCGGGCGGCGGCCGGCCCCGGGGGTCACGTCGGCCAGGTGCCCGTGACCCGCCTGGTCACCTGGGCGCCCGAGCGTTCGACGGCGGCCTTGACCACGGAGAAGATCGCCCCCTGTACGGCGGCGGCGAGGAGGATCTGCCGCCACGGGCGGCCCTCGTCGAGAGCGTCAGGCGCGTCGCCCTTGCCCTCGATGAGTTTCCACGTCCGCTTGAAGGCGGCGCCGGCGATCATCCCGCTGACAGCACCCAGGACCAGGCCGACCGGCTTGTAGGCGGTCTTGGACGCCTTCATCGGTTGCGTCCGCGGCTACGGCGTACCAGCAGGAAGGCGACCAGCAGGGCGCTGCCCGCGAGGAGCGGGGCGCGGTTGGCACGGACAGCCGTGGCGGCCCGCTCCGCCCTCTCCCTCAGAGGATCGGGAGTCTTCACCGCCGCGTACTGGCCGGCGCGCACCGTACGCTCCCGCAGCTGCGCGGTGACCCGCGCGGTCTCTTCCAGCACGGCGTCGGGTGTCCTCTCCTTCACCCGCTGCGCGGCCTGCTCCGTCAGGTGGCGCACACGGCCGGATGCCGTCCCGGCCTTCCCGGCGGCCCGCTCCTTCGCCGAGGCGACCTTGTCCTTGGCCTGCCCCTTGAGGTCCTCGGCCTGCCCCTTGAGGTCGGCCTTCGCCGCGAGCGCCTCGACGGTCTGCCCGAGCTTGTCGCGCGTTCGCTCCACCTGCTCGCGCAGTTCCTCAGGGGTGGGCGTGCCCGTGTTGTGCTGCGATGCGTCGTTCATAGGTGTGCCTTCTTCCTCGGGGCCGGGGCCGTGGTGCCTGCGGGTAGCTCAGCGCCTGCGCGAGCCGCCGATCCGGCTTCCGGCACCCACGCCCGCGACGTGCAGGGCGAGGAGCACGAGGCCGAGCAGCATCACATTGCCCGACGCGAACACGTCGTTGGTGGAAATGTCGGCGGCGTTGATGAGGAACGCGACGAAAAACAGTACTGCGGCTGCTATACCCAGCATGGGAGTTACTCCTTCGAGTCGTGCCGTCCGTGTGCCCGGCATCGGGAAAGGTAAGCCTCGATGCGGAACAGCCCCGAGTGCCGGAGTCAGTCAACGAGGCCTGTGAACCGACCTGGTGCAGGTTGCCCGGCTTCCCTGAAATCGGGCCGGAAAACAACCGATTCCGTGGGCGTATGCCGGATGGTCCGGGGCACGAGACCGACTCAACGGTTACTGGGGAAAAGGGTGGATCGCCAGGACGGGAGCGAGAGAGCGAACCAGTCACGACGCCGCCCTGAATACGTTCATTCCTTATCCATACGAACGAAGGAATTTTCCATGAGCGAGAACCTGTGGGGCTACCAGCCGAATGTCGGCCACACCGCCGGTACCGATCTGATCGGCTACAAGGTCGAGGCGACGGACGGCGCCATCGGCAAGGTCGACAAGCACTCCGACGATGTCACGTCCTCGTATCTGGTGGTCGACACCGGCGTATGGATTTTCGGCAAGCACGTTCTGCTCCCGGCGGGCACGGTGAGCCGGATCGACAGCGACGAGAAGAAGGTCTACCTCGACCTCACCAAGGACCAGGTCAAGGACTCTCCGGAATTCGACAAGGACAAGCACGTAGGCGACACGGAATTCCACCGCACGACCGGCGAGTACTACGGCCGCCACCGCCGCGTCTGACACGCCGGTCAGCGAAACAGCGGGGGGGGGGGGGGGGGGGGGGGGGGCCGCCCCCCCCCCCCGGGGGGGGGGGGGGGGGGGGCCCACCCCCCCCCCCCCCCCCGGCCCCCCCCCCCCCCCCCCCCCGCCCCCCCCCCCCCCCCCCCCCCCCCCGGGGGGGGGGGGCGCCCCCCCCCCCCCCCCCCCCCCCCCCCGCTGTTTCGCCGGTACGCCACCGCACGGAAGTCCTCCGTGCGGTGCCCTGTGGGTTCGGGGCCCGGCCCTTCCCGGGCGCGCTTGCCCGCACCCACCGCGTCCGGACTCTTGACCGGGGCGGTGCGCCGGGGCTCGTATGTGGTCCATGGCAGAGCGGGCTACCCACCGGGACCGGCTCCGCGCCCTGGAGTTCGAGGCCTTCGTGGCGGGCGCGGGCGGACGTCTGCTGCACACGGCGACGCTGCTCACCGGCGAACCGTCGCAGCCGCCGGGCGCGTATGTGCGGGCCGAGCGACTGCTGCACGCGGCACTCGCCCGTACGTACGCCGGCTGGGACGGGCTGCGCGGCGGTGACCCCTACGACCTGGCCCGCCGGGAGCTGGCCCTCCGGTTCGCCCGGGAGGCCCGGCGCCACCAGCGGCCGCGCGGCGGTCCGCTGGACCGGCTGACCCCGATCGAGCGGCTCGTCCTCGTCCTGCGGCTGTACGAGGAGGTCGGCGAGGAGCAGACGGCGGCGCTGCTCGGGCTGCCGGGCGACCGGGTCCGCGCGGTGTGCGCCCGGGCGGTGGCGGCGCTGCGCGCGCCGAGGCGTGGCGCGGGTCCGGGGCCGGCGCCCGCGCACCGTGCGGCCGGACCGCGGCCGGACCCGGGCTCCCGGGCGACACCGTGAGCGGCGACCGCCGGGACCCGCGCGAGGAGCAGGTCCGCCGGATGCTGGACGGCCCGCACCCGGTCCTGCCGCCGGACCTGGCCATGCGGGCGGTCCGGCACGGCGGGCGGCGGCTGCGGTGGCGCCGGGCGGTGCGGCGGACGGTGGGCTGGGCACTGGCCGTGGCGCTCGTGGCGTTCCTCGTCTGGGCCGGGGTCGAGCAGCCGTGGGCGACCGAGCCCGCACAGGTCACTCCCCCGTTGGAGGGCTGGTGAGCCGTTGGGGTCCGGGGGCGACGCGCCTACGCTGGAGGGGTCGAGCGAGCCGAGGAGGCCGTGATGACCAGGAAGGTCGCGGACTGCCGCAACTATCCGAGCGAGACGAACTGCACCCTCGCCATCACCGGTGAGGAGGACGAGGTCGTCCGGGCCGCGAGCGAGCACGCCGCGTCGGTCCATGGGCACGAGGACGGCCCCGCACTCCGCGAGCAGGTCAGGGGCATGCTGGAGGACGAGAAGGCGGGCGTCTGACACCTGACGTCCGACATGTGAGGGGCGCCCGCCGGTTCCGGTGGGCGCCCCTCGTCGTTTCCGGCGGGTCAGCCCAGCGCCTGGGTGAGGTCGGCGATCAGGTCGTCGCCGTTCTCGATGCCGACGGAGAGCCGCACCAGGTCGGCCGGCACCTCCAGCGGGGAGCCGGCGGCGGAGGCGTGCGTCATCCGGCCGGGGTGCTCCAGGAGGGACTCCACACCGCCGAGGGACTCGCCGAGTGTGAAGAGCTTCGCCCGGTTGCAGACCTCGACCGCCGCCTCCTCGCCGCCCGCGACGCGGAAGGAGACCATGCCGCCGAAGGCCTTCATCTGCTTGGCGGCGACCTCGTGGCCGGGGTGTTCGGGCAGGCCCGGGTAGAGGACCTGGGAGACCTTGGGGTGCCGGGTCAGCAGGTCGGCGACCTTGGTGGCGTTCTCGGTGTGCCGGTCCATCCGGACGGCGAGGGTCTTGATGCCGCGCAGCACGAGCCAGGCGTCGAAGGGTCCGGCGACCGCGCCCATGGCGTTCTGGTGGTAGGCCAGTTCCTCGGCGAGTTCCGGGTCGCTGACGACGAGCGCGCCGCCTACGACGTCGGAGTGGCCGCCCATGTACTTCGTGGTGGAGTGCACGACGACGTCCGCGCCGAGCGCGAGGGGCTGCTGGAGGTAGGGCGAGGCGAAGGTGTTGTCGACGACGAGGCGGGCCCCGGCCTGCCGGGCGACCTGGGCCACGGCGGCGATGTCGGTGATGCCGAGCAGCGGGTTGGACGGGGTCTCCACCCAGATCGCCTTGGTCCGCGGGGTGAGCGCGGCCCGTACGGCGGCCACGTCCGAGGTGTCGGCCACCGAGAACTCCACGCCCCACCGCGAGGCGACCTTCGCGAACAGCCGGAACGTGCCGCCGTAGGCGTCGTTCGGGATGACCACGTGGTCGCCGGGGGTCAGCAGCGTACGCAGGAGGCAGTCCTCGGCGGCGAGGCCGGAGGCGAAGGCGAGGCCGCGGCGGCCGCCTTCGAGGGCCGCGAGGTTCTCCTCCAGCGCGGTGCGGGTCGGGTTGGCGCTGCGGCTGTACTCGTAGCCGCCGCGCAGTCCGCCGACGCCGTCCTGCTTGTACGTGGAGACCTGGTAGATCGGCGGAACCACCGCGCCGGTGAGGGGGTCGGCGGTGTTCCCCGCGTGGATGGCGAGGGTTTCGAAGCTGTGCTGGTCGCTCATGAGGCCCGAGCGTAGTTCGTGCGGAGGGCCCTTACCGGCCACTCGCCGCTCCGGGGACAATGGGGTCATGGAGATTCTGTTGTTCCTGCTCGCGATGTGCTTGTTCGCGGCGGTCATCGGCCCCTGGGTCATGCGCCGCCGGGGCGGTATCCGCCAGGTCGCCCCCGGTTCGCCGGACGCCGCCGACCCGGACACGTACGGCTTCGCCCGCCAGGAGGAGCTGGACGTCCGGATGCCGGGCCCCGACCAGGACCTCCTGGACGTGCTCGACGTCGTCCAGGGCACCCAGGACTGGCGGGCGGCCGCCCAGCTGCTCGCCGGTACGCCGAAGGAGGGCGAGGTGCGCTGGCAGCGGATCCAGGCCTTCGCGGGCGCGGCCTCGCTGGAGCTGGCGCAGCGGCCCGGGGCGGGCGGCGCGTGGCTGCGCAACTGGCGCGCGGAGTCCCCGAAGGACGCGGGCGGTGCGGCGGTGCACGCGGAGTTCCTGGTGCAGCAGGCGTGGCGGTCCTCGGCGGCGGGGAGCGACGACTTCCGGATCATCCTGGAGGAGGCCCGTACGGTCTGCGGCGAGGCGGCCCTCCTCGCGCCGGGCGACCCCGTTCCGTACATCGTGGAGCTGGCGGTGGCCCGGGGGCTCGGCTACACCCCCGAGCAGTTCGACCAGCTCTGGGCGAAGATCATCGACCGGGCTCCGGCCCACATGGGCGCGCACATCGCCGCGCTGCACTTCCACTCCGAGAGGTGGCACGGCTCGCGCAAGGACGCCGAGGCCTTCGCCACGGCCGCCGCCGCCCGCGCCCCGCAGGGTTCGCTGCTCGCCGCGCTGCCGCTGTTCGCGGTGTACGAGCACCTGCCGGAGGTCAACCTCGTCCAGGGCTTCTACCGGGGCCAGGTGGTCACCAGGGCGGTCGAGGGCGCGATGTTCGCGGTGCACGCGGCGCGGTCGGACGATCCGATGCTGGCCCATGTCCGCCACCTCCTGGTGCTGTTCCTGGTCCACATGGAGCGCTGGTCGGAGGCGATGCACCAGTTGATCCGGATCGACGGCCACGTGGGCGCGCTGCCGTGGACGGCGGACGCGGACCCGGCCGCGCAGTACACGGTCTACCGGGCGCTGGCGGTCGCCGGGTACGAGGCGAACGGCGGCAGTCCGGCGACGCTGCCGCACTGACCGCTTCCGTACGGCTGCACTGACCGCTTCCGCACGGCCGCGCTGACCGCTTCCGCACGGCCGCGCTGACCGCTTCCGTACGGGATCACGGCCCGGCGGGCGCGGGTGCGGGGGCTCTGCCGACCGCCGTGGTCACCAGCGCACCGGCCACGAGAGCCGCGCCGGTCCCCATGACCGCCGTGACGCCGATGCCGTCGGCGACCAGCCCGCCGGCCAGCGCCCCGAGCGCGATGGCGGCGTTGAACACCGCGACGAACAGCGAGGAGGCGGCCTCGCGGGCGTCGGGCGCAGCGAGCAGCACCCAGGTCTGGGTGGCCACCGAGACACCGCCGTAGCCGAGGCCCCAGACCGCCATCAGTACGGTCGCGAGGGCCGGGGAGCCGCCCAGCCACGGCAGAGCGGCCAGGGTGAGCGCCAGGACCGTGCCGATCACCAGCAGCGTCGTGCGCGGTGTGCGGGCGGCTCCGGCCCCGGCGAGGAAGTTCCCGGCCACGCCGGCGATCCCGTACACCAGGAGCAGGGCGCCGATCGTGCCCGCGCCGACGCCGGAGACGTCCTCCAGGACCGGCCTGACGTAGGTGTACGCGGCGAAGTGCCCGGTGACCAGGAAGCCGACGACGAGGAGACCGGTTCGCAGCCGGGGGTCCCGGGTCAGCCGCAGCACCCCGCCGAGCGGAACCGTCCGCTCGGCGGGCAGACGGGGCAGCAGGAGCGCCGCAGCGACCAGCACCACGGCCCCGAGCGCGGCGGCCGCCAGGAACGCGGCGCGCCAGCCCACGAGATCGCCGAGGTACGTTCCGGCGGGGACGCCCAGGACGGATGCCACGGCGATGCCGCTGAAGACCAGGGAGGTGGCGGCGCCGGCGGACTTCGCCGGGACCAGGCGCACCGCGAGCCCGGCGGCGACGGCCCAGACGCCGCCCATGCCGACGCCCACCAGGACGCGGGCGACGACCATGGTCGGGAAGTCCGGCGCCCAGGCCGCACCGAGGTTGCCGGCGACCAGCACCGCGACCAGCACGCACAGGGCCGTACGCCGGTCGGCGCGGCCGAGCAGCGGGACGAGGGCGGGGGCCGAGAGGGCCGCGACGAGACCGGTGATGGTGAGCGTCAGACCGGCCACGCCCTCCGGGACGCCGAGCGAGCGGCCCATCGGCGTGAGCAGCCCGACGGGCAGCATCTCGGACGTGACCACCGTGAACGTGGCGAGCGCGAGGGCCACCACCCCCGGCCAGCCGTGGGGCACGGGCGTCGGCCGGGCGGCCGGGGCGGTCGAGGGTTCGTGAGCCTGTGTCATGCCTCCAGCCAATCGGGGGCGGTGGACGGGAACAACGGCCGAACTCTCATCCTTCTATGAGCTGGACTCATCGATCCGGACCAGGGAGGCGGGGGACACGTGAGCAACCCGGAGATCCGGGAGCTGGAGGCCTTCCTCGCGCTGGCCGAGGAGCTCCACTTCGGCCGGGCCGGGGAGCGCCTCTACCTCTCGCAGAGCCGGATCAGCCAACTGCTGCGGGCCCTGGAGAGCCGGATCGGCGGCCGGCTGGTCGACCGCACGAGCCGCCGGGCCCGGCTCACCCCGCTCGGCGAACAGCTCCACGCGGGTCTGCGTCCCGCCTTCGACACGATCGTCACGACGATCGACGAGGTGCGGGAGGTGGCGCGGGGTCTGGGAGGCGTGTTCCGGATCGGTTTCCAGGGCACGGCGAACGATCCGTTCCTGCGGGCGGTCACGGCCTTCAGGGAGGGGCATCCCGACTGCGCCGCCGAGATCGTGGAGATCCCGCTGTCCGACCCGTTCGGCGCGGTGCACCGGGGCGAGCTGGACGCGGCGGTGGTGCTGATGCCGGTCCGGGACGACGCGCTGGTGATCGGTCCGGTCTTCTCGGCCCGGCCGCTGACCCTCGCCGTCTCCGACCGGCACCCGTACGCGCGCCGCCCCGGCATCGACGCGGAGGAGCTGGCGGGCTGCCCGCTCATCGGCGTCTCCGGGGCCGCCCCGGAGTACTGGCGGCTGGCCCAGGCCCCGGTCGTCACGCCCGGCGGCACCGCGATCCCGGCCGGGCCCGCGGTGAGCAGCCTCCAGGAGGGGTTGGCCCTGGTGCGGGCGGACCGGGGCGCGATGCTGCTGTGCGACCCGACGGCGGACTACTACGGCAGTCACGCGGTGGCCTTCGTCCCGGTGACCGGCCTCCCGGACTCCTCGCTCGCGCTGGTGTGGCACCGGAACCACGAGACGGCCAAGACGCGTGGGTTCGCACGGGCGCTGGCGGACGTCGCCGAGGACGCCGCGACGACCGGATGAACGACCGGATGAACGACGGGATGAACGACCGGGGCGGGGGCCCGGGACCAGCCACGGCGCCGCAGTCCCTGGCGCCCAGGCCCGGCGCCGCAGGCCCGGCGCCGCAGTGCCAGTGCCCGGCCCCCTCGCCCCGGACCCGGCCGCGCCCCGGAATCCCGGCGGCCGCTCCCGTGTTGTACGTACCGAACACCGACCCCCGGAGGAGCCCCCGCATGTTCCTGAACCACCGCACCCCCGAGCTCCCCACCCCGGAGCAGGCCCTGCGCGGCCGCCCCGTCCCCGAATTCACCGTCCCCTCCCGTCACACGGTCCTCGGCAACCCGCTGGTGGGCCCCTACCCGGAGGGCCTGGAGGTGGCGGACTTCGCGCTGGGCTGCTTCTGGGGTGCGGAGCGGAAGTTCTGGCAGACCGAAGGCGTCTGGACGACGCTCGTCGGCTACCAGGGCGGCTACACGGAGAACCCCTCGTACGAGGAGGCCTGCTCGGGCCTGACCGGGCACACGGAGGCGGTACGCGTGGTCTTCGACCCGGCCGTCGTCCCGTACACGGAGCTGCTGAAGCTCTTCTGGGAGTCGCACAACCCGACCCAGGGCTTCCGCCAGGGCAACGACGTGGGCACCCAGTACCGCTCCGCGATCTACACCCACTCCCCCGCCCAGGCCACGGCCGCCGACACCTCCCGTGAGGCGTACCAGAAGGTCCTGACGGCGTCGGGCCACAAGGAGATCACCACGGAGATCCTCCCGGCCGAGGGCCGCCCGTTCTGGCCGGCGGAGGCCTACCACCAGCAGTACCTGGACAAGAACCCGGGCGGCTACTGCGGCATCGGCGGCACGGGCGTCTCGTGCCCGATCGGTGTGGCCCCGGTCGAGGGCTGATCCCCGGGCCCGGGTCCTATGCCTCCCCCTCCCCCTCCCCCTCCCCCTGGCCGAGCATCGCCGGAAGCACCCGGCGCAGCAGCCTGACGAACAGGGCGTCCCGGTCGGCGAGGTCGGCCGTGGGCGGTGCGCCGGCCGCGGTGAGGGCGGCGAGCAGGTGCGGGTGGCTGCCCTCGGCGGCGACGGCGGCCAGGTGGGCCGCCTGGGCGGACCGGTCGCCGCCGCCCGTCGCGCCACTCCCGCGGCGGGCGAAGAGGACGGCCAGTCCGCCGAGGAGGCCGACGGCCTCCAGCTTCTGCCCGGCGGTGCCCGGCGCGGGGGCCAGGATCCCGAGCGCGTGGTCGAGGTAGTCGATCGCGTGCGGGCCCAGCACCTCGCCGCGCCGGTCGTTCAGATCGGCCAGCCACGGGTGCCGGACATGGGCGTCCCTGGACTGGAGGGCCAGGCCGACGAGATCGTCCAGCCAATCGCCGGTGGTCCCGCTGCCGCCCGTGGCCCCGCTGCCGCCGGTGGCCCCGGAGAGGTCCAGTTCGCCCGCGACCGCGTCCGCCATGAGGTCCAGCAGCTCGTCCCGGCTCCCGACGTAGCGGTAGAGCGAGGCAGGCCCCGTGCCCAGACGCTGCGCGAGCGCGCGCATCGACACCGCGGCCAGGCCCTCCTCGTCGGCGAGGGCGAGAGCGGCCGCCGTGATCTGGGTGCGGCTGCGTTCGGGTGCGGGGCCGCGCGCGCCCCGCTCGGGGCGTGACCAGACGGTCGTCGGCCCGGTCTCGCGATCGGCCACGGTCCGCCACCTTTCCTTCAGGTCCCCGTCCGGGGTCCGGAACTGGCTGTAGTCTAATACTGCGAACAACGTTCGCAGTATTAGTTCACAGCATGCGTTCGCAGCATTTTCGTCCACCCCGGAGGAGCCCGCCATGACCTGGACCGAACGCCGCTTCGCCCGCAACGGAGCGGTCGAGCTCGCCCACGACCGGCTCCAGGAGGGCGCGGACGGCGAACCGCTGCTGCTGGTGATGGGTCTTGCGGTCTCCCGGCACTGGTGGCCCGGGGAGCTGTGCGCCGCCTTCGCCGACGCCGGATTCGCCGTCGCCCGCTACGACCAGCGGGACGCGGGCGAGTCCACCCGGCTGCCGAAGCGCACCGCTCGGGGCAACCCCTTCGCCGCCCTGGCCGCCGGCCGCGGCGCCGCCTACACCGCCGAGGACATGGCCGACGACGCCGTCGCCGTCATGGACGCGCTCGGCTGGGAATCGGCCCACCTCTTCGGGCACTCGCTGGGCGGTGTCGTCGCCCAGCGCGTCGCTCTGCGCCACCCGGGCCGGGTGCGCACGCTCACCTCGTCCGCCGCGCTCCCCAGCGATGTCGGCGGGCTGGGAGCCTTCCGCCATCTGCGGCTCGGCACGCTCGCGAAGTTCGCCCGCGTCAAGCCCGCCCGGGACCGGGAGGAACGGATCGCGGCCGGGCTCGCGGTGGCCCGCCTCGTCGCGTCACCCGGCTACCCGTTCGACGAGGCGGAGGCCCTGGAGCGGATCACCGCCGACGTGGACACCGGCATCGCCGACCCGGACGCCCAGTCCCGCCAGATCGGGGCGCCCTGGACCGGCCCGTCCCTGGCCGAACTGCGCGTCCCCGCGCTGGTGCTGCACGGCACGGACGACCCGCTGCTCAAGCCCTCCGCGGGCCGGGCCACCGCCGCCGCGATCCGCGACGCCCGGCTCGTCCTCCAGCCGGGCGTCGGCCACGACATCCCGCGCGAACGGCACGCCGCCGTCGCCGCCGAGGTGCGGGCCCTCGCGGACCGGGGCGCCCGGGTGGACGGTCGCCCCTAGGGCCAGGTGACCGCGTAACGAGCCTCTCGGGTCAGGCGGCCAGCAGCACGCCGCCCATCGGGCCCGACGGGCGGATCGCACCGACCGAACCCGCCGGACCGGTCGACCGCACGGACCGCCGGCCGCCGGCCGCCCCCGTCGATCGCGACCGCGCGGCGGTGAGGCTGACCAGCCGCTCCCCCGCCAGCGCCAGGACGTCGGCAAGGCGCAGGCCGAGCGCCTGGGCCGCGGCGGCCAGCACCTCCGAGGAAGCCTCCTTGAGACCCCGCTCCACCTCGGAGAGATACGGCATGGAGATCCGGGCCGCCTCGGCGACGTCCTTCAACGTCCGCCCCTGGGACTGGCGTTCGCGGCGCAGCACCTCCCCGACGAGGTCGCGCCAGAGGGGCTCCCGGGGCAGGGCCGGGGAGGCCGCCGGGAGCGGGCGCAGAGGGATCACGTCGGCCTGGTTCGTCACTCGGATGCTCACCGTCCCCAGCCTAGGAGCGCGACGCCGCCCCGGCACGGGTCGGGCGTTGCGCTCCGGGCTGATCTGCTGATGGCGAAGTCGCGTGACGGACGGCCGGCCCGGGGACGGCCTGTTCGGGGCGACCGTACGTGCTCACCCGGCGACGGCGGCATCGCCATCGGCGGTGGCAGCGGCATCGGCATCGGCATCGGCGGTTCGGCGCCGGTAGTAGGCGACCGCGAGAACGACGGTGATGGGCCCCCAAGCGGCGATGGGGGTGACGCACACCGTCGCCAGCGCCTTCCAGGCGCCGTTGGCGTATGCGATGGATTCGACGACACCGAACAGGCCGAGATGGCGACCGCCGCCGATGGGGACGGCGGTGAACACGGCGGTGAGGACCAGGCCGCCGATCACGGCGGGGACGGCAGCCGCCATCGGCCGGACGCGTCTGCCCCCGATGACCGGTATCCAGGCAGGCGCCACCTCGCCCCAGCCCCGGACCAGCCCGATCGTCATGATCGCGGTCGCCTCCGTCAACACGCTGAGCCCGAGGACGTACGGAATGCTCACCCAGTAGGCAGGCATCCCGATCTCCTGGAGCTGCCCCATCTCGAAGTTCAGGGCGAAGGGCAGCCGCCACAGGCACGACGGCAGCAGAATCAGCGGAAGCGCGTAGGCCAGGCGCATCGCCCAGCGCGGAACGGGCCGCTCGGTGTCACTGACGGGCGGGGGCCGGTGCAGGATCTTCGTCGTCATGCATCCACCCTCGCGGAGCAGGCATGACGAGGAATCCCCCGAGCGAGCCAACCCGCTCCCCCGCTCGGGGGAGACCACTCCCGGCGGCCTCACCCGCGCGGGGTAGCGGTTGGTCGCGGCGACCACAGCGACGCCGGCGTGTCTGCCCGTACGGTCAGATCAGACCCTGCGCCAGCATCGCGTCCGCGACCAGCTCGAAGCCCGCGATGTTCGCGCCCACCACGTAGTTGCCGGGGCTGCCGTACCGCTCGGCGGTCGTGTAGCAGGAGTCGTGGATGTGCCGCATGATCTCGGCGAGCCGCTCCTCGGTGTGGGAGAAGGTCCACGAGTCCCGGGACGCGTTCTGCTGCATCTCCAGCGCGCTCGTCGCGACCCCGCCCGCGTTGGCCGCCTTGCCGGGAGCGAAGGCGACGCCCGCCTCCTGGAACACCCGGACCGCGTCCGGGGTGGTGGGCATGTTGGCGCCCTCCGCGACCGCCTTGACCCCGTTGCGCACGAGGGCCAGCGCGTCGGCCTCGTGGAGTTCGTTCTGCGTGGCGCAGGGCAGGGCCACGTCCACGGGGACCGCCCACACCCCCGTCCCGGGGACGAACCGGGCGTGTGCGCCGCGTCGTTCGGCGTACTCGGAGACCCGGCCCCGGCCGGCCTCCTTGATCTCCTTGAGGAGGGCGAGGTCGATGCCCTTCTCGTCGACGACATAACCGCTGGAGTCCGAGCAGGTCACCACGGTCGCGCCGAGCTGCTGGGCCTTCTCGACGGCATAGATGGCGACGTTGCCGGAGCCGGAGACCGCGACGGTCTGGCCTTCCAGCGACTCGCCCCGGCTGCGCAGCATCTCGGCGGTGAACAGGACCGTGCCGTAGCCGGTGGCCTCCGTGCGGGCCTGTGCGCCGCCCCAGCCGAGGCCCTTGCCGGTGAGGACGCCGGACTCGTAACGGTTGGTGATCCGCTTGTACTGGCCGAAGAGATAGCCGATCTCGCGGCCGCCCACGCCGATGTCGCCGGCCGGGACGTCGGTGTACTCCCCCAGGTGACGGTGGAGTTCGGTCATGAAGGACTGGCAGAACCGCATGATCTCGGCGTCGGACCGGCCCTTGGGGTCGAAGTCCGCGCCGCCCTTGCCGCCGCCGATGGGCATGCCGGTGAGGGCGTTCTTGAAGATCTGCTCGAAGCCGAGGAACTTCACGATGCCGAGGTTGACCGAGGGGTGGAAGCGCAGCCCGCCCTTGTAGGGGCCGAGCGAGCTGGAGAACTCCACCCGGAAGCCGCGGTTGACGTGGATGTCGCCGGAGTCGTCCGACCACGGCACCCGGAAGATCAGCTGGCGCTCGGGCTCGCATATGCGCTCGATGATGCGCGCGTCGACGAACTCCGGGCGCCGGGTCAGCACCGGCCCGAGCGTCTCCAGGACCTCGCGGACCGCCTGGTGGAACTCCTGCTCCCCCTGGTTGCGGCGCAGGATCTCGGCGTAGAGCGGCTCGATGACGCGGGCCGCGGCATCGTGCGTGCGGGTGGAGTCGGGCGAGTCGGGGATGACCGGCATCTGATTCTGACCTTCCGTGGTCGGCTCGTGCGCGTCGACGCCCCCGCCCCGGGGAGCGCCACCGGTCCGCCTCCCCCACCGGAGCCCCATGGACTCCCTCCCGGGAGGACCACGCGGCCGACGCCCGGCGGGGCGATGCGCAGGACCGTCGTACGGTCCGATTCTCCCGCGTGGCCCGATGATCTTCGAGGAGCATCCACATATTGACCAGGATCAGCCGCTTGATCAGCGCCCGGACCACCGCGCAGGGCCCCGTGCGCCCCCGATCGGCCGAGTCCCGCGGGCCCGCGGGACTCGGGTACGCTCGCGCGCCGCACCCCCTCCGGTGGCGAAGGTCACACCTCGGATCGGCCCTCACGTGAGCCTCGCAGCGCCCAGAGCCCGGCCCCGGAGGCGAGCACGACCACGCCCGAGGCGACACTCAGGACTATTTCGAGGCCGTTCCTGTCGACCGCGGAACTGAGGAAGACGTTGGCGACGAGCGCGCCGGACAGGACGAGCCAGAGCAGGGTTTTCATGACGGCGATGCCTCCGTGGTCGGTGATGCCTCCAGCCTGTCGGCCGGGCCGCGCCGCGAGGAGGGAGCGGGCCCCCGTATCGGGGTGGAGCAGGCTGCACCCCGCCCCGCGAGCGGCCGGGCGGCGGCGCGGAACCCCGGGGAGGCGGGGGCCATGAGCCGGGCCCCGGGGGCAGCTCGCGTGCGACCGGAGGCCGGAACCGTAAGGGTCCCGTGAAAACAACGCCGGGGCACCCGTGTTACCCGCCAGGAACAAGGACACCCCGCCTGACGATCAGTCATGATGCCCCCATGACGAAGCCTCGGGGGCGGCGGAGAGGGCAGCCTCCTGACGAATTACGGGCACTGTACGGCGTACGCCGGGCCGGGAGCGGCGACCCTGGGACCCGCCGGACCCAGCCTGCGACACCGGTCCGGCCGGCGTCCGGGGACGCGCTTCCCCGGGCGGCGTATCCCGCGTACGCCCGCTCCGCGTATCCCGTCCCGGCGCCGCGGGGAGAGCCGCGCGTCCCCAAGGGCACGGGCGACATGCGGCGCTATCTGGCGGTCGGCCTCGACAGCTACCTGTGCCTGCTGGCCGTCGGACTCCTGGTGCGGTCCTGCCTGAACTCCGGCGGGACGGGGCACGCGGTCGCCCTGCTGGTCGTCCAGTCGGTCGCGCTGTCGTTCGCCAACCAGGTGCTGCTGACGATGGCCGTCCGGGCGAGCGCCGGAAAGCTGATCATGGGGGTCCGGGTGATCCGGCTGCCCGACGCGGGGAGGCCGGGGTTCCGCCTGCTGGTGCTGCGCTGGCTGTACGGGCTCCTCTGGCTGCCGCGCCAGCCCTGGCGCCGGCTCCGCGGCACGCCGGCGGCCGGCGGCCCCGGCAGGGCCCCGGGCCGCCGTTCCGAGACGCCCGCGGACCTCGCGGGGGTGCGCCAGGTCCGGTGCAGCGACCTGCGGTCGTACCGGGCCGCGGTGCGGGGGCGTACGGGCTGAGCCTGCTCTCCGTAAAACCTTCAGGTGGGAAAGGGCCGATGTTCAGCGCCAGTCGCCGGCGATCCAGGCCACGAGGCGGGGGTGGGCGGTGTACGGGTCGCACTCGGCGATCACCCTGGTGGAGACGAAGTCCCGGGTGACGACCTGCCCGACATCACGCGCCACGCGGCTGAAGCCACCGCTGACGTCCCCGGGTTCCCCGATCGTCAACCGGCCGGAGGGGGCGGCTGTCGTCTCCTCTTCGCAGCCGACGTGAGGGAGGGGCTGGCCGAGGTACCAGCCGCAGACGAAGACGGCGTACAGGGCGGCGGCGGCGCCCATGCGGCGCGGGGTTATCCAGGTTATCCAGTGAGACACCCGCCGGAGTGTTCCACGGTCCGGGCTTCGAGGACGCGGCGATCAGACCCTGGCGGTACGCGGCCGATGGACGGCCAGCCATCCCTCGGCGTGGGCAACCGCTTCAGCCAGTCCGAACAAGCGGCCCACAGCACCGCCGACTTCTCCCCTGTCCACCGCGTTGTGCTTCTCGAAGGCCGCCCCCAGGTCATCGAAGCGGTCGTCGGAAATCGCGGTGTCGCGCACCGTCCTCCAACGGCGGCCCTTCGCGGTCATGACCGCGAAGGAGTTGTCGACCTCGTGCCCCGGAATGCGGTATTCGGCCAGGTGGAACGCCGTACACGACGCGAAGTCCGTGCCGAGGAGGAGGATCCGCGCTCCGCCCTCTTCGAGCCGCGCGAGGGGGCTGCGTTCACCGAGCCGGCAGTCGAGTGCGTGACCGTCCACGATGCCGGCGGCGCGTGGACCCACGGCGGCGAAGGACGTCTGCGGATGGCGGCTGCGCAGAGCGCCCGGCCAGGTCCGGACGGTCTCCGGGACGACACCGACGCCGAGGGTGGGCGTGGTGCGCGCGTCGAAGGGCGGCATCGCCGCGCGAATGTCCGCCCACCACGCCTCCGGGACGGGTCTGTTCCCCCAGTTCGCCGGATCCGAGTTGTTTCCCGAGTGCGTCGGAACGACCAGGGTCCCCTCGTCGCCCAGAACATCGAGCAGGGCCATGACGACGGCAACGGGACCGCCGCAGACCCAGCCGAGCGAGCTGAGGGAGGAGTGCGCCAGGACTGTTTCACCCGGCTTCAGGCCGAGCGCGCGCAGGTCCGAGGCGAGCGAATCACGCGTACACAGCGGGCCGGTCGAAGCTGTCGAATCTATGGGAGGCATGGTCGCTCAGTGTCCTGGTCACACGGCTGCCGCACCACAGGATTTCCGGGCCGTCGCCGCACGTCGCCGCACACGGAGTTGGACGGTCGCGGTCGGCCGAGGCCCGAACGCCTCACCACCGCCTTCCTACCGGATCCGCCTCGCGGACGGACCCGGATCGGCAAGCTGTCAGAGGGACGCAGCGGGGCAGCTCGTGCCCCGTGGTGGGACTGCCAGGTCCGTGAGGTAGCTGTCCACCGCGTCCTCCATGCACGGGCCGCTGGTCACGCTGCCGTGGCCGTGGCCCTCGTAGGTGAGGAGCACGCCGCCGCGGCCGAGCTGCCGGGCCACCGAGACCGCCCACGCGTAGCCGGTGGCGGGGTCGTGCAGCGCGTTGGACAGCAGGATCGGCGGTGCGCCGTGTACGCGCAGCCGGTGCTGCGGGTTGGCGGTCGGCGCGCCCAGGCACGCCGCCACCATGTGGATCGGCAGCAGGTGGGGCAGGTCGGGCGCGGTCCTGTTCATCGTGGAGACGAGTGAGGCGTACTCCCGGTAGTCGCGCACCGGCAGGCGCCAGTCGGAGCAGAAGACCGGGGTGGCGAGAGGCAGCGGCATGTTCGAGGTGGGCGACGCGGGCAGCGGCTCGCTCGCGTGCATGCGCGCGATCTCCGCGGCGAGGCCAGCGTAGTCGGCGGAGTAGAACTTCCGGAACGCGATCTTGTTGACCAGGTCCGAGGAGGACAGTGCGGTGCCCGGCTTCGCGGGGTTCTCCAACCGGCCCCGTCCGGCCCGGTCCAGCAGGCCCTGCCAGACGGCACGGACGTCGTGACCGCCCAGCGCGCAGGCGCCTGCGCCATCGCACCACTTCACGAACTCCCGGAATGAGTCCTGCGCCGTGGCCGCCTCGGACCGCAGGAAGTCACGGGTGGTCGGGATGCTGTGGTCCATGACGCTCTCCAGCACCATCGCGCGCACGCGGCGCGGGTAGGTCTCGGCGTACTGCGCCCCGAGCATCGTGCCGTACGAACTGCCGTGGAAGGTCAGCTTCCGCTCGCCGAGGGCGGCCCGGAGAGCGTCCAGGTCCCGGACCGTCTGGGCGGAGTCGAGGTGGTCGAAGACCGGGCCGGTGCGGGCCCGGCAATCGGCGCGGAGCCGCCTGTTGTACGCCATGGTGGCGTCGAAGTCCGCCTGACTCCTCAGCTCCGGTGACGGCCGCTCCGCCAGCAGGTCGCCGGAGCAGGCCACCGGGTTGCTGCCGCCCACCCCGCGCGGGTCGAAGCTGACGATGTCGAAGCTGCGGCGGACCTCGGGGCTGAACCGGCTGACGTTTCCGACCACCATCCCCACACCCGAGTCGCCCGGCCCGCCGGGGCCGAACACCATCGAGCCGACGCGTGCGCCGGGTTCGGTGGCCTGACGGCGGGCCACGGCCAGGTCGAGCCTCGGCCCGTCAGGGCGGGCCCAGTCGACCGGCACGGAAAGAGTGGCGCACTCGGCTCCCGGCTTCGACGCGGCGTCGCAAGGCGCCCATCGCAGCAACTCGGCGGCAGACGGCGACGCCTGAACCACGGGAGCGGCGGCAAGGCCGGTCGTGACGGCCATGACGGCTCCCGCGGCCATGGCCGTGCCCCGCGCGGCGACGCGCCGCAGGGTGGATCTCCCCCTGAACAGCATGGATTCTCCTCGTGAAGAGAGCGGTTGTTCCAGGCGTGCGGACCCGGCCGGGGGCACCCTGGTCACGCTAGGTGCGCCGACGCCGCTGTGGCGCCTCTGTCAGGGATCTCTCCGGGCCGGACAGGGGGCATCTCAGGGTCGACAGGGTCTCGTTCCATGACTGCCTCGGAGCCCACCATCGTCGCCACGTCGGGTGGACATCGTGCGGGTGGCCGAACGATGGTGATGTTCGATGCGTTGGTGCATCACGCGGTCGAACTCTCAGGAGCGCACGGACGCCGCCCCCGCATCATGTACGTCGGTACGGCCCTTGGCGACGCCGAGCACTCACGTCGCGTATGACCGAGGCCGCCCGGGTAGCCGGGTTCGACCTGACACCACTTCACCTCTTTCCGATGCCCGACCTCGATGACATCGAGGGCGCGGTGCTCGATCAGGATGTCGTGTGGGTCATGGGCGGCTCGGTGGCGAACCTGTTGGCCGTGTGGCGAGTCCACGGGCTGGACCGTGTCATGCGGCGGGCATGGGATGCCGGCGCCGTGCTCAGCGGGGTCAGCGCGGGGTCGAGCTGCTGGTTCCAGGGAGGTGCCACCGACTCCTTCGGACCTGCGCTCCAGCCGCTCACCAACGCCCTCGGCTTTCTGCCGTACGGCAACGGCGTGCACTACGACACCGACGAGAGCCGCCGTCCGATGATCCATGGACTCGTCGCCGAGGGCACCTTGCCGGAGACACACTGCACCGATGACGGCGTGGGCCTGGTCTACCGCGGCACCGAGCTGGCTGAAGCTGTCACAGAAGTACCCGGGAAAGGCGCCTACGTAGTCGTGCGCGAAGGGGACTCAGCTGTTGAGAACCGCATAGGGCCTCGCCGGTTACCGCCGCTGAGGTTCTGAACGCCTCGGGCGAGGTACTCGCCTTGTCGCTCCGACCTCGGCGTCCGACGGGGCGGGCGAGTGCCTCTGTGGGCATAGCGCACGCGCTCAGCAAGGCACGGCGGGCCGACACGGCGAAGCGCCCGGCCGGGACGACTGGCCGGGCACTCTTCGTGCGGCGTGCGGGGGCTCGTACTAAGACCGCACGAACTCTCCGCCCACGACGCCGCCTTCGAACGCGGACCACTCGCCGGAGGTGAAGACGAGTGCGGGGCCGTCGCCCTGGTCCTTCGTGTCGCGCATGGCTACGCGGCCGTCGCCGAGGAACGCGACCTCCACGCAGGTGGCGTTGTTCTGTGAGCGGCTGGACTTACGCCATACCGCGCCTGTCAGATCCGCGCTCATCATCGGGAAAACTCCTCTGCCGCTTGCCGAAGGATGTCCTGGGTGCCCTTGTGATCCAGAGCGGCATCCCAGATGGAAGTGAACGCCTGGTCGTACCGCTCGATCTCCTGCGGTTTGTCGAGGTACAGATCACCGGTGAAGCCCTCCATGTAGACGGTGGGCGGCTCCATCGGTTGTCCGTCGCCGTTGACGGGGAAGCGCAAGAGCGTGAACGGCCCCGATACGAGGCCGTAGTGCAGACCCGCCGCGAACGGTACGACCCGCAGTGAGACGTTCGGTAGATCCATCGTCTCCGCCAAGCGGTGCAACTGGCGAGCCATTACTTCGCCTCCGCCGACCGGTTGGCGGAGCACCGCTTCGCCAAGCGCCAGTTCCAGGGTGGGCGGGCTGGTCACCCTGGTCAGCAACTCCTGTCGCGCCATACGGACATGCACCCGTCGCTCGATCTCATCGCGCTCGACGTCATGGGTGCCCTCCTGGATCAGCGCTCTGGCGTAGTCCTCCGTCTGCACGAGACCCGGCACCAGGTCCTTGATGTACTGACGCAGGCTTGCCGCCGCCCCTTCCAGTCCGATGAAGAGGTCGAAGCCCTCTGGGATCACGTCACCGTAGGCGTGCCACCATCCCCGGTTCTTGGTCTCCTTGGCGAGCCCCATCAGACCCTTGGTCAACTCGGCGTCAGCGCCGTACGCACGACACATGGCCTCAACGTCCAAGCTGCGCATGGAGGTCTGGCCTGTCTCGATGCGCCAGATCTTCTGATCCGACCACTCCAGGGCCGTCGACGCAGCGCGCACGGTCAGGCGCGCGCGATTGCGCAGCTCACGCAGGTGTCGACCCAGTTGCCGGCGAGGCACTGTCGAACCGCTTGCCGCTTCCACCACTTGATGCGCCTCCGATCTGAAACCAGCTTACGTCCGAAATGGAAGCCTGAATATCTTCGCTATGGAATAGGGGATATGTGTTCGAGAAATTGAATCTCAGATTTCCAATCTGGAGTGTTGCATATTCGAATCATCCAATGCTTCACTCGGTGACCCAAAGGGCTTGCACGATCACAGCGTGTGATCGCAGGCGTGGCGAGGGAGCGAAGCGCGATGAACCCGCTGATGTTTGGCTACATGCGTGTGCCCGACGACATGAGCGACGAGGAGGCGAAGCAAAAACAGGACGACCTCGCCACGTACGCCGAGAGCAACGGCTTCCACCTGGCGACCGTGTTCCACGAGTACGTACCGGGAGCGCAGTCCGCGTTCACGGAGCTGGTGGAAGCGGTCAAGCGCGTCGAGGCCAAGCACGTGGTCGTGCCGTCCTACCGGGAGCTCGCGCTCAACCGGTCGCTCCAGGACGCCATGCTCACCCACCTCTCGTACGCCACCGGGGGCGCGGTAGTCATCAGCTTGGACGACTGCTCATGACGCGCCAAGAGGTGCCCTACCAGCCGGAGCACGTGCGCTTCGTCGACCAACTAGCCGTGACCGCCGCGCAGTCGGCCGTCTCGACCTCCCGTCACTTCCTGCGGTTCGCTCTCTCCAAGTGGCATGCGGCTCTCATCGAGGACGACGTCCTTCTCATCGCCTCGGAGCTGGTCACCAACGCCATCACCATCACCGGAGTGGTGGCCGAGAAGCCGACGTGGCGCGAGCTGGAGCGGCTCGACCTCGTCCACGTCCGTCTCGTCGGCCTGCGGGACAGCGTCGTCATCGAGGTGTGGGACGTATCGAGCGAGCCCCCCGCGCTCAAGCGTGCCGACGACGACGCCGAGGACGGGCGCGGGCTGTTCCTCGTACAGCGGCTTGCGCGGCGCTGGGGTTCCTTCCGCGCCGGGGGCGGAAAGGCGGTGTGGGCCGAGCTGGCGGTCCGCGCACCGCTGCCGCGACGCCGGGACGCCGCACTGCCCGGAGCCGGGTCTGCGGCGACAGGGCCCGATGCCGTGCTCCTCCGCCGCGTCCTCACGGGGCTGGACACGGCGTTATAGGGACCACCGGACACGCCGAAGGCGGCGGCCCCGGAGTCTGCCGGGACCGCCGCCTTCGGGCGGGGACGGGGGTGCCGATGAGGAACGGCGGGAAAAGGATCAGGCCTGGGAGCCGGCCGTCCACTCGGCCCAGCTCATGTTCCAGCCGTTGAGGCCGTTGTCCGGGGTGATGGTCTTGTCCGGGGAGTTCTTGACGATGACCACGTCGCCGACGAGGGAGTTGTCGTAGAACCAGGCGCCGGGCGCGCTGGAGTCGTTCGCGCCCTTCACGTCGGCGAGGCCCACGCAGCCGTGGCTGGTGTTGGCGTTGCCGAAGATGCCCTTGCCCCAGTAGTTGCCGTGGATGAAGGTCCCCGACGTGGACAGCCGCATCGCGTGCGGCACGTCCTTGATGTCGTACTCGCCCTTGCCGTCGTCATCGGTGAAGCCGACGGTGGCGCCGTTCATCCGGGTCTCCTTGTGCTTCTCGGAGATCACCATCTGACCGTTGTACGTGGGGTTCTCGGGCGAGCCCGCGGAGATCGGGATCGTCTTGATCGTCTTGCCGTCGCGGGTGATCGTCATCTGCTTGGTCTTCGCGTCGACGGTGGAGACCTGGTTGCGGCCGACCTTGAAGGTCACGGTCTTCTGCTGGACGCCGAAGACGCCGTCCGCGCCCTCGACGCCGTCGAGGGCCAGCTTCAGGGTGACGGTGGAGTCGCCCTGCCAGTAGTCCTCGGGGCGCAGGTCCAGGCGCTGGGAGTTGAACCAGTGGCCGACGACTTCCTGGCCGCTGCTGGAGGTCACGGTGATGCCGTCCTGGACGGCCTTCTTGTCCGTGATCGCCTTATTGAAGTTGATCGAGACGGGCATCCCGACACCGACCGTGGAGCCGTCCTCGGGGGTGAAGTTCCCGATGAAGCTGTTGTCGGGCGAGACGGTGGTGAAGGAGCTGTTCTCGTGGGCCTCGCGGCCCTTCGAGTCGGCCGCCGTGGCGTCGATCTTGTACGTGGTGGACCGCTCCAGCTGGCCCGCGGGCTTCCAGCTGGACCCGTCGGCCGCCAGCGTGCCCTCGACCGCGTCGCCGGCCGCCGTGGTCATGACGACCTTGGTCAGCTTGCCCTTGGCGACGGTGACCTGGGCCGCGTTGTTGATGCTGGCGTTGGTCGCGCCGTTCTTCGGCTTGATCGCTATCTGCGCCTCGGAGGCGTCCGCGGCTGCCGCCTTGTCCACCTCCTGCTGCGACGACTCCGAGCTCCCGGCGTTCGTCTTGCCGCCCTTGTCGCCGTCGTCGCTACAGGCCGAAAGCACCAGCACGCCGCCGAGCAGTGCGGACATGGCCACAAGGCCCCTGCGCCGCTTGCTGTCCGTCATCACACGCTTCTCCATCGTTGCCGATTCCCCAAAATCCCCGGACGGGGCCGCCAGGCCGCTATTCCCCGCCAATGTTCCAAGAACACCCGGAAAGGGTGGTCCGTTCCACATCCCTGACAGATGTGGGGAACACCACTCATCGACGCGGCCCCGGCAGCGGTGGTTCCCGCGGCCCGGCCCCGCTTTCCGCCGGCGCCCGGCGCGGCCCCGGTCCGCCGGTGAGCGGGGCCGGGGCCGGTGTTCTCACACGTCACACCCGCCGCGCGGGGTCACCGTCCTCGCCGTCCTTCTTCCCATTGTGCGCGACCGCGTCGCCGTACCCCTCCTCATCGCCCTCGTCCAGCGGCAGGAAGAGGTCCTCGTCGCCGTCCTCCGCGCCGTCCCAGCCCTCCGCGTCGGGGTCGTACTCGATGCTCTCGCTGCTCCACGAGGCCTGGGCCAGCTCGACCCCGGGCACCTCGCTGACCAGGTCGAAGGGATCGACCAGCGAGGCGAGGGCCTCTGCACCGTCTGCCCGGACCGTGGCCTCCGCATGCATCCGCTCCTCGGCGGTGTCGCTCCCGGCGACCGCCGCGACGGGCTCCCCGTACTCGGCGGCGATGGATTCGAGGGCGGTACCGGTCAGGGCGTCGAGGTCGGTGACCTCCAGCACCATCTCCACGCGAAGTCGAACAAACCTGGATGTCTCTTCTGTGCTCATAGGCCGGAGCGTAAGGCCCGGCGAGGCCGCGACTTTCCACCGACCCGCTGCTTTGCTTAGCATCGGCCCACGGGGCTAACTCACGGTTGTCGCAAGGGGATCGAATCTGTGTCCGTCGCTCGTCGCACACTGCTGACCACCACCGCCGCAGGCACGCTGCTGGCCGCTCTCTGGTTCGTCCCGTCGGCCAACGCGACCGGTGAGAACGGCGCCCAGGGCGCCCCGGCCGCCGCCTCCGACCGGATCGCCGAGGAGTCCGCCGGGCAGTCCGCCGGGAGCCCCGGCGACGGCTCCGGCGCGCTCCTCGCCGACACCGGGCCGGGCCCGGACACCACGCCGTATCTCATCGGCGGGACAGCCCTGTTGGGCCTCGGCGCGGGCTTCGTCACGTACTCGGTGCGCCGTTCCGGTGCCGGGACGCGCCCGGCGCTCTGAGCATTTCGTACGTACGCGAGAGGGCTCCCGCGACGATGGCGCGGGGGCCCTCTTCCGTGCGTACGTACGGGACCGGCTCCGTGCGTGCGTACGGGGACCGGCTCAGGCCAGCGGCCCCGTGACCGGCTCCACGGCCGCGACCAGGCGCCCCTCCCGTACGAACGTGTCGGCGGCGGCCAGGTCCGGCGCGAGGAAGCGGTCCGGGCCCGGGCCCTCGGCGCCGGCGGCCCGCAGCGCGTCGACGGCGGCCTGCGAGGCCGGGGCGGGGGCCAGGCCCTGGGCGGCGCGGATCTCGACGGCGCGGGTCGCGGCGTACAGCTCGACGGCGACGATCCGGGCCAGGTTGTCCACGGCCGTACGGAGTTTGCGCGCGGCGGACCAGCCCATGGAGACGTGGTCCTCCTGCATCGCGGAGGACGGGATGGAGTCGGCGGAGGCGGGGACCGCGAGCCGCTTCATCTCGCTGACCAGGGCGGCCTGGGTGTACTGGGCGATCATCAGGCCCGAGTCGACCCCGGCGTCGTCCGCGAGGAACGGCGGCAGGCCGTGCGAGCGGTTCTTGTCGAGCAGCCGGTCGGTGCGGCGCTCGCAGATCGAGCCGAGGTCGGCGGCGACGATCGCGAGGAAGTCCAGGACGTACGCGACGGGGGCGCCGTGGAAGTTGCCGTTGGACTCGACGCGGCCGTCGGGGAGGACCACCGGGTTGTCCACGGAGGAGGCCAGCTCGCGGCCCGCGACCACGGCCGCGTAGTCGAGGGTGTCCCGGCCCGCGCCGTTGACCTGGGGCGCGCAGCGCACCGAGTAGGCGTCCTGGACCCGGGGCGCGTCATCCTGGTGATGGCCCGTCAGGCCCGAACCGGCCAGCACCCGCAGCATGTTGTCCGCGCTGACGCCCTGGCCGGGGTGCGGGCGGATGGCGTGCAGCTCGGGGGCGAGGACCTTGTCCGTGCCGAGCAGCGCCTCCAGGGAGAGGGCTGCGGTGATGTCGGCCGAGGTGTAGAGGTTCTTCAGGTCGGCGAGGGCCATGACGAGCATGCCGAGCATGCCGTCGGTGCCGTTGAGGAGGGCCAGGCCCTCCTTCTCGCGGAGCTCGACCGGAGTGATGCCGTGGGCGGCGAGGAGCTCGCCGGCCGGGCGGACGGTGCCGTCGGGGCCCTCCGCGTCGCCCTCGCCCATCAGGGTGAGCGCGCAGTGCGAGAGCGGGGCGAGGTCACCGGAGCAGCCGAGCGAGCCGTATTCGTGGACGACGGGCGTGATGCCCGCGTTCAGCAGGTCGGCCATGGTCTGCGCGACCTCGGGGCGTACGCCGGTGTGGCCGGAGGCGACCGTCTTCAGCCGGAGGAACATCAGCGCTCGGACGACCTCGCGCTCGACACGGGGGCCCATGCCGGCCGCGTGCGAGCGGACGATGTTGCGCTGGAGCTGCGCCCGCAGTTCCGGGCTGATGTGGCGGCTGGCGAGGGCGCCGAAGCCGGTGGAGACGCCGTAGACCGGCTCGGGCTTGGCGGCGAGCGCGTCCACGATGAGACGGGCGGCGGCCAGGGCTTCCACGGCGGCGGCGGAGAGTTCGACCCGGGCACCGTGGCGGGCCACGGCGACGACGTCCTCGGCGGTGGTTCCGGACGTCCCCACCACGACAGTGTGCATATCCATATTCAGCAGCGTACGTAGTGAAACCCTCCATGTCACTAGCGGTGCCGCGCAGGGCCCCTTACGGAACGGGCACGAGTACGTATGCGTACGTGAGCGGCTTGCCCGCCGCGCACGCTGCCGGGAGGCTGCACGCATGCGTCGACTCCTCCTGCTCGCCCCGTTGCTGCTGTTCTCCGCCGCCGGCTGCGGAATGCTCCAGTCCTCCGAGGGCGAGGCCACCGACTCCGCGCGGGACGTCGCCAGGAAGGCGGGCGAGCGGCTCTACGGCCAGCGCCCGCGCACGGCGGAGGAGGTCGGGTACATCGCCTCCGGCGTCGAGGGGGTGGAGGTACTGCGGGTGAAGGGCACCTCGACCCGCGACGGGGACGGCATCGAGGTGGTCGTCCGCACGTCCGGCACGGCGTACGACCAGAAGTTCGACCCCGAGCCGGTCACCGTGCGGCGCTGTTTCGCGGTCCGGGTGTCGCCGAAGTCCCGGTGGCGCGAGGACCCGCGCGACGTGGACTGCCCGGACGGCCCCCGGCTGGGCTTCGCCCCGCCGCCCGAACCGCCCGCACTGCCGCACGAGGAACTGCGCGCGAAGCTTCCCCGGGTGCCGGAGGGCGGCCGGGTGGACGAGGCCGAGGTGCGCCGGGCGGTCGCCGCGCTGGACATGGACGAGGCGATCCGTATCGAGGTGAAGGCGGGCGCCGACCGGGTCGGCGTCCTCCTGTCGGTGGAGGGCAACGGCCACGACCCGCAGGACTGCCTCCTCGGCCGGGTCGGTCCGGGCGCCACCGAGGTGTGGGTGCCGTCCCGGATACAGCGGATGCGCGGAGAGGGCGGCTGCACCATCCAGAACGCCCTGGAGCGGATGCCGCCGCCGCACTGAGGCCCGAGCGGCAGCGCGCCGGCCGACGAGCCTGAACGTCGGCGCGCCCGCGCTCACCCGCCCGCGCTCACCCGCCCGCGTTCACGGCCTGTTGCCGCGCAGCCTTCGCCGGTCGTGCGCGGACTTCGGCGGGGAGTCCGCGAGCCGGATGACCTCGCCGTCCCGCCCGGCCACCACCGGGCCCGGCGAGCGCGCGGCCTTGGCCCGGTACTGGGCGGCGTCCGCGAGCCGGAACAGCCGGCGGGCCGAGCGGACCTGGCCGATCGGGTCGCCGGTGGAGGCGACCCCGCAGGCGACCCCGTCGCCCAGCTCGATCACCGCCGCCCGGTCGCACAGCTCGGTGGCGGCGCCGACCACCGCGTCGGCCGGGGGGCCCGCCGCGAGCAGACAGAACTCGTCGCCGCCCAGCCGGGCCGCCAGCGCCTCCGGCAGCATCGCCCCGCAGAGGGACAGCACCGAGCCGAAACGTTCCAGCAGGCGGTCGCCGACGGCATGGCCGTGGGTGTCGTTCACCGCCTTGAGGCCGTTCAGGTCGCAGACGACGAGGCTGACGACCGTGTCGTCGACGCGGTGCCGCTCGATGGCCTCGTCGAGCCGGATGTCGACCGCCCGGCGGTTCGCCAGACCGGTCAGCGGGTCGGTGAAGGCCAGTTTGCGGACCTCCTCCAGGCGCTCGGTCTGGGCGATCCCGGAGGCGACGACGGCGGCGAGCACGGTCGCGAAGTCCGCGTCGGCCCGGTCGAAGACGGGCCGCCCGGCCGGCCGCGCCACATACAGCTCGCCCCACGCCCGGCCGTGCAGCACGATCGGCGCGACCACGCAGCAGCCCCGGCCGCGCCGCCGGAGCGCCGCGACCCGCTGGTGGCAGTACGGGCGGGCTCCGCGCGCCGGACCGCCCGCGCCGGGCTGCCCGTCGGCGGTCTCCACCCAGGCGTCGGGCTCGCCGCCGCCAGCCCAGCGCTCGTGCAGGAACTCGGTGATCTCCGGGAACTCATGGACCGGGTAGGCCTCCTCCTCGGGGAACTCTTCCTCCCCCTCGGCCCGTTGGCCCGCGTTCACCAGCACCCGCAGCCTGCCCCGGTCCCGCTCCCACACGGAGAGCGCGGCGAAACTGCCGCCCAGCGCCTCGCAGGCGCCCAGCGCCGCTGCCCGCCACGACTCGCGCGGCGTGTAGGCCGCGGCCATGGTCTGCGCCAGCGAAACCACGGCCCGCAGCCGCTCATCGTCACCACCCATTGCCCCAGCTTATGTAGATTTGTCCCCTTTTGACCCTTTTGATCAGTTCGAAGCGTAACTAATTTCACCTATTTCCCGGCAGCGCGCTCACTCCGCGTCACGAACACCCCGGGTTCACTCACCGGGCCAGTCGGGGCGCCGCTTCTCGTTGAACGCGGCCACCCCCTCCGCCCGGTCCCCGGAGAAGGCCACCGACCGCCAGGCCGCGTCCTCCACCTCGAGGCCCGCCCGCAGGTCGAGCCCCTGCCCCAGCCGGAGCGCCTTCTTGGCCGCACGCAGCCCGACCGGCGAGTTGGCGGCGATCCGGCCGCCCAGCGCGAGGGCCTCCTCGCGGTCCCGGCCCGCCTCGACCAGCTCGTCGACCAGCCCCAGCTCGCGCGCCTCGGCGGCCTCGACCCGGCGGGCGCTGAACACCAGCTCGGCGGCGCGCGCCGCCCCCACCCGGCGCGGCAGCAGTTGCGTGCCGCCACCGCCCGGGATGACGCCCACGGACACCTCGGGCAGCCCGACCACGGCGGTGGCGTCGGCGACGATCACATCGCAGGCGAGGGCGAGTTCGAAGCCGCCACCGAGGGCGAAGCCGTGCACGGCGGCGATCACCGGCATCGGCAGCTCCAGGACCCCGGTGTAGGCGGCGCGGGCGGTGGGCCGCTGGCGCACGAGGTCGGCGTCGGTGAAGGAGTTGCGCTCCTTGAGGTCCGCGCCCACGCAGAAGGCCCGTTCGTGGCTGGAGGTCAGAACGGTGGCGCGAACGTCCCGGTCGGCGCCGAGCGCGTCGCAGGCGGCGGCGATGGAGCGGGCCATGTCGGTGGAGACGGCGTTCATGGCCTTGGGCCGGTCGAGGACCAGCTCGGCGACGTGGTCCTGCCCCTCGTGCCGTCGTACGACGACGAACTCCCCGTACCGCTGCTCGGACGTGACGGTCATGGCTGCTCCCCTGTCATGGACGGCCTGTTAACGGGCGTTACCGTCACGGATCCTAGACAGGGCGCCCCCGACCGCGACAGGGCGGGACGGGGGCGGGGGGCGTGACGACCGGGACAGAGGCATGACGACGGGGACGGCGAAGGCCCGACGGCCGGGGCGCGACAAGGGGGGCGGGCCGCGCTCAGGAACCGGTCTTCCCCCGCCGGGCCAGCAGCCACGGCTCCACCACGCCGAGCCCGCGCACCGGGCGCTGCCACATCGGCTGGAGCCCGAAGCGGTACGTGGGCAGCGGGGGTTCGTCGTCGGGCTCGCGGCCCTCCTTCTCGGCGACCCGGGCCCGCTCGGCGGCGGCCGCGACGGCCTCGGCGGCCTGTGCCTCGGACTCCGGCGCGTCGCCGTGCCGGACCAACTCCTTGGCGAACGCCCCGTCGACCAGGACGGCGTCCTTCGGCGCTATCGAGGTGAGCCGGCTGGCGAGGTTCACCGTGGTGCCGAAGACGTCGCCCATCCGGGTGGTGACCGTGCCGAAGGCGATGCCGACGCGCAGGGCGGGCATCGTCTCGTCCTGGGACATGGCCTCGATCAGCCGGAGCGCTATCTCGGCGGCGGTGCCCGCGTCGTCGGCGGCGAAGAGGACCTCGTCGCCGAGGGTCTTGATGAGCCGGCCGCCGTGCGCGGCGACCAGGTCGGCGGCGGTCGTCTCGAAGGACTCGACCAGCTCGCCGAGCTCCTCCTCCTCCAAGCGCCGGGTCAGCCGGGTGAAGCCGACCAGGTCCGCGAAGCCGACGGCGAGCCGCCGGTCGACCATCTCCTCGTCGTCCGCGGCCTGCACGACCCGGCCGGTGGCGGCGGCGAGCTGGCGGCGCCACACGTAGACGAGGAACTCCTGGAGCTCCGGGAGCAGCAGCTCGATCAGCGGATACGTGACCTCGGTGCGGGTCATGCCGGGCTCGGGCGGCTCGGTCAGCCCCTCCAGGAACGAGTCGATCTGCCACTCGGCCAGCCGGGCGGTGGTCTGCCCGGTGGAACGGGCGACCTGGATCGCCATCGGCTCGCTGAGCAGCCCCGCCTCGACGAGACCGGCGAGCCGCCGCAGGGCGAGCACGTCGGCCTCGGTGAGCGCCTTGGCCTGACCGATGTCGGCGAAGCCCATGGCCCGCCAGAACCGGGAGGCCAGGTCCATCGAGACCCCGGCGGTGCGGGCCGCCTGGAAGGGCGTGTAGCGCCGGTCGGCCCCCAGGATCAGCGCTTCGAGGCGGATGGCGAGGGGGTCGTCGGTCGGTTCCACCGTGTGGTCGACCTCGTGGTGGGGTGTGGCGTGGACCGAGGAGTCCGGCCCGGGCTCCTCACCCGCGCCGGACGTCGCGTCGCCGACGGTCACCAGCCGCCTCCTGCCCGTTCCCTGCGCACTGCCCTGCCGATCTGTCGCTGGATCGCCTCAACGATACGGCAGGTGTGCCCCAGCTCACGTCCTTGGTTGTCCGTCATCGGTGCGTCGCGCGTGACATCTCGGGCATACGCGGTTTCCACCGGTACGCCCGCCGGGGGCACACGGCCGATCAGGTCAGGCCGCCCGCCGCGCCCCGCAGGTGGACGATGTCCCCGGCCGACACCGGCCGCTGGAGCCCGTCCTCGGTGGAGAGGACCAGACGCCCGTCGCCGTCGATCGCGACCGCCTCGCCGACCAGGGACGTCCCCCCCGGCAGCTCCGCCCGCACGGTCCGGTCCAGCGTCGCGCAGCCCGCCGCGTAGGCGGCCTGGAGCCCGCTCGCGGCCGCGTCGCCGTCCGCCGCCCTCCACCGCCCGTACCAGTCCTCCAGCGAGCGCAGGACGGCGCGCAGCAGGGTCTCGCGGTCGGTGGAGACCGCTCCGGCGAGCGCCAGCGACCCGGCGGTGGGGGCGGGCAGCTCGTCGGCGCGGAGCGAGACGTTGATGCCGAGGCCGACGACGATGCCGTCCCCCGCGAACTCGCCGAGGATGCCGCCCGTCTTGCGCTCCTCCCCTTCCACCGCGACCAGCAGGTCGTTGGGCCACTTCAGCGAGATGTCGACACCCGCCGACTTGGCGAGCCCGGTCGCGGCGGCGACCCCGGCCAGCAGCGGCACCCACCCCCACCGCTCCACGGGGATGTCGCCGGGCTCCAGGTAGACCGAGAAGAACAGCCCGGAGCGGGGCGGTGCGGTCCAGGTCCGCTCCAGCCGTCCGCGCCCCGCGGTCTGCTCCTCGGCGACCAGCACCGTGCCCTCGCCCACCGTCCCGCCACGGGTCCGCCCGGCGAGGTCGGTGTTGGTGGATCCGGTGGACTCCACGACCTCCAGCGACGTCCACAGCGTGTCCGACCGCAGCAGCCCGCGCCGCAGCGCGGTCGCGTTGAGGGGCGGCCGGTCGAGGTCCGACCAGCGGTTGTGTGGCGCATCCGGTGGTGTCATGCAACCCAGCCTAGGTGTGGCAAAGGACGCACTGCCTTTCCGCAGGCGCGCCGATACCCTACGAGTCAGTAGCCAGAGCCGGACTGACGGCTGGCCGTCCCCCCGTGACCGGTGCCAGACGTCGTCCCCGTGACCAGGCAGGGAGCCGCCCCCCGATGTCCGAGCCGCTAAGCGACATCCACACCACCGCGGGCAAGCTCGCGGACCTGACGCGCCGCATCGACGAGGCGACGCACGCCGGTTCGGCCCGCGCGGTCGAGAAGCAGCACGCCAAGGGCAAGCTGACGGCCCGTGAGCGGGTCGATCTGCTGCTGGACGAGGGCTCCTTCGTGGAGCTCGACGAGTTCGCCCGGCACCGCTCCACCAACTTCGGCATCGAGAAGAACCGCCCGTACGGGGACGGTGTCGTCACCGGTTACGGCACGGTCGACGGCCGCCCGGTCTGCGTGTACTCGCAGGACTTCACCATCTTCGGCGGTTCGCTCGGCGAGGTCTACGGCGAGAAGATCGTCAAGGTCATGGACTTCGCGCTGAAGACCGGCTGCCCGGTCATCGGCATCAACGACGGCGGCGGCGCGCGGATCCAGGAGGGCGTCGTCGCGCTCGGCCTGTTCGCCGAGATCTTCCGCCGCAACGTGCACGCCTCCGGGGTCATCCCGCAGATCTCGCTGATCGTCGGCCCGTGCGCGGGCGGTGCGGTCTACTCCCCCGCGATCACCGACTTCACGGTGATGGTCGACCAGACCTCGCACATGTTCATCACCGGCCCCGACGTCATCAAGACGGTCACCGGCGAGGACGTCGGCTTCGAGGAGCTGGGCGGCGCCCGTACGCACAACACCACCTCCGGGGTGGCGCACCACATGGCGGGCGACGAGAAGGACGCCATCGAGTACGTCAAGTCGCTGCTGTCCTATCTCCCGTCGAACAACCTCTCCGAGGCCCCGGTCTTCCCGGAGGAGGCGGACCTCGCCACCACCGACGAGGACCGCGGGCTGGACACGCTCATCCCGGACTCGGCGAACCAGCCGTACGACATGCACACCGCGATCGAGCACGTGCTGGACGACGGCGAGTTCCTGGAGACCCAGGCCCTGTTCGCACCGAACATCATCACCGGCTTCGGCCGGGTCGAGGGCCACCCGGTCGGCATCGTCGCCAACCAGCCGATGCAGTTCGCGGGCTGCCTGGACATCAACGCCAGCGAGAAGGCGGCGCGCTTCGTCCGCACCTGCGACGCGTTCAACGTCCCCGTCATCACCTTCGTGGACGTGCCGGGCTTCCTGCCGGGCGTGGACCAGGAGTACGGCGGCATCATCCGGCGCGGCGCGAAGCTGATCTACGCGTACGCGGAGGCCACGGTCCCGCTGATCACCGTCATCACCCGCAAGGCCTTCGGCGGCGCGTACGACGTGATGGGCTCCAAGCACCTGGGGGCCGACCTGAACGTCGCCTGGCCGACCGCGCAGATCGCGGTGATGGGGGCGCAGGGCGCGGTGAACATCCTGCACCGGCGCGCCATCGCCGCCGCCGAGGACCCGGACGCGACGCGCGCCGAGCTGATGACGGCCTACGAGGACGCGCTGCTCAACCCGTACGTGGCGGCCGAGCGCGGCTACGTCGACGCGGTCATCATGCCGTCCGACACCCGGGCCCATATCGTCAAGGGGCTGCGTCAGCTGCGTACGAAGCGGGAATCCCTGCCTCCGAAGAAGCACGGCAACATCCCGCTCTGACCGGCCCCATCAGCCGCTCGCAGAAAGGTCCGCCCATGATCAAGGTCGTACGGGGCAATCCCACCCCGGAGGAGCTGGCCGCCGCACTGGCGGTGGTCCGGGCGCGCGCAGCGGCGGCGTCCGCCGTGTCGTCCGGCGCGCCGCTGCCGCCCGAGCAGTGGTCGGACCCGGGGCGCATCGCCCGGGGCGGCCGCCCGCGGCCGGGCCCCCGGGCCTGGGCGCGGACGTACTGGCCGGCCTGAGCCGCGAAGCCGCCCCCGTCCGCACGGGGGCGGCTTTGAGTACCCGTACTCAGGCGCGGCGGCGGGCGGCGCAGCAGGATCGGGAGCATGCTGTGGTCCGACCCCGAGAACAAGCCGCCGAAGGAACTGCGCGACGCCCAGGCCATGATGCGCAGAGCCGGCGTCCTGCTGGCGCTGGCGATGCTGGTGGCGATGTTCGCCCTCGGCATCCGCTGAGAGCCGGGCCCGCCGCTCTCCGGGGAGCCGGGCCCGCGGCCTTCCGGCCCTCGCGCGCCCTTCTACGATGGCCCGCATGACTGATCAGCGCCGTCTCGTGCTCGCCTCCGCCTCCCCTGCCCGTCTCGGTCTGCTGCGCCAGGCCGGATTCGCCCCCGAGGTGATCGTCAGCGGGGTGGACGAGGACGCCATCGACGCACCGACCCCCGCCGAGCTCGCGCTCGTCCTGGCCCGGGCCAAGGCGGCGGCCGTCGCGGAGCGCCCCGAGGCCGCGGGCGCCCTGGTCATCGGCTGCGACTCGGTGCTGGAGCTGGACGGCGGGGCCCTGGGCAAGCCGGCCGACGCCGAGGAGGCCACCGCCCGCTGGAAGTCGATGCGCGGCCGGTCGGGCGTCCTGCGGACCGGGCACAGCGTGATCGACACCGCCTCGGGCCGTACGGCCTCGGCGACGGCGTCCACGGTCGTACGGTTCGGCGAGCCGAGCGACGCCGAGGTCGCCGCCTACGTGGCCTCGGGCGAACCGCTCCATGTCGCGGGGGCGTTCACGCTGGACGGCCGCTCGGCGCCGTTCGTCGACTCCATCGAGGGCGACCACGGCAATGTCATCGGACTCTCGCTGCCGCTGCTGCGCCGACTGCTGGGCGAGCTGGACGTCTCCGTGACGGAGCTGTGGGTCTGAGACCCGAGGCGGGCGGCTCCGGCGCGCGTCTGCTAGGCGGTCCGCGGCGCCGGGGCCGCCTCGTCGCTCACGCCGTCCTCGGCCCGGGGCTCGGGCCCGTACACCAGCAGGGTGAGCACCAGCAGGGCCAGCACGAGCATCATGAACGCGAAGGCGCCCCAGCCCACCAGGCCGACGGTGACCGCGCCGAGGACGCCGTGCACGACCGCGCAGCCGGTCAGGGCGATGCGCCCGAAGCGCCCCGGGGCACGGTCGCGAGCCCCGGCCAGCAGGGCGATCAGCCCGCACAGGACCAGCAGCAGCCCGAAGACGCCGCCCATCACCCAGGTGCCGGCGGACATGGCGTCCGGGTCCAGGCCGGCGAGCGACATGTTCTGGTTCTCGGCGATCGTGGCCAGGACGGCGTTGATGAGCACGATGCCCACCGCCTCCCCGAACAGTACGAGCGCGGTCATGATCGCCACCGGTCTGCGCATGACCGATCCACCCCCTGTTACTTGCGGTACGTGCGTAGCGCGGACCTTACTCACGGGTATTCCTCCGTACAAGGGGTCGGACAGGTCCGTACGCCGAGCAAAGAATCCGTCGACCGTTCGTAGGGACCCGACAAAGAAACGCCGTAAGGCGTTGAGCTTAAAGACAGAGACCTGAACCACACCGGCTGGTTACTGTGCGGTTGAGGATCGCGGCGTACCGTGGTGCCACAAGGGATTTCACTACTGGGGCAAGCCTCGGATCACACTCCGTGTGGGCAAGCTCACCATTGGGGACGGGTCGTACGGCCGTGTCGGTAGTCCCTAAACTCAGCTTGTTTCGAGGAGGGAGTCATCGTGCGCAAGGTGCTCATCGCCAACCGTGGCGAAATCGCTGTCCGCGTTGCTCGGGCGTGCCGGGACGCGGGGATCGCGAGCGTCGCGGTCTACGCCGAGCCGGACCGGGACGCGCTGCATGTCCGGGCCGCAGACGAGGCGTTCGCCCTGGGCGGTGACACCCCGGCCGCCAGCTATCTGGACATGGCCAAGGTGCTGCAGGCCGCCAAGGACTCCGGGGCGGACGCGATCCACCCCGGCTACGGATTCCTGTCGGAGAACGCGGAGTTCGCCCAGGCCGTCCTGGACGCCGGACTGACCTGGATCGGCCCGCCGCCGCAGGCCATCCGCGACCTCGGCGACAAGGTCGCCGCCCGGCACATCGCCCAGCGCGCGGGCGCCCCGCTGGTGGCCGGCACCCCGGACCCGGTCTCCGGGCCCGACGAGGTCGTCGCGTTCGCCGAGCAGAACGGACTGCCGATCGCGATCAAGGCCGCCTTCGGCGGCGGCGGTCGCGGCCTGAAGGTGGCCCGCACCCTGGAGGAGATCCCGGAGTTGTACGACTCCGCGGTCCGCGAGGCCGTCGCGGCGTTCGGCCGGGGCGAGTGCTTCGTCGAGCGCTACCTCGACAAGCCGCGCCACGTGGAGACCCAGTGCCTGGCCGACACCCACGGCAACGTGGTCGTCGTCTCCACCCGCGACTGCTCGCTCCAGCGCCGCCACCAGAAGCTCGTGGAGGAGGCCCCGGCCCCGTTCCTGAGCCAGGCGCAGAACGAGGAGCTGTACGCCGCGTCGAAGGCGATCCTGAAGGAAGCCGGCTACGTCGGCGCGGGCACCGTCGAGTTCCTCGTCGGCGTCGACGGCACGATCTCCTTCCTGGAGGTCAACACCCGCCTCCAGGTCGAGCACCCCGTCACCGAAGAGGTCACGGGCATCGACCTCGTACGCGAGATGTTCCGCATCGCCGACGGCGAGGAGCTGGGCTACGACGACCCCGCCCTGCGCGGTCACTCCTTCGAGTTCCGTATCAACGGCGAGGACCCGGGCCGCGGCTTCCTGCCCGCCCCCGGCACCGTCACCACCTTCGCCCCGCCCACCGGCCCCGGCGTCCGCCTGGACGCGGGCGTCGAGTCCGGCTCGGTCATCGGCCCGGCCTGGGACTCGCTGCTCGCCAAGCTCATCGTGACCGGCGCGACCCGGGAACAGGCGCTCCAGCGCGCCGCCCGCGCGCTCGCCGAGTTCACCGTCGAGGGCATGGCCACCGCCATCCCCTTCCACCGGGCCGTCGTCGCGGACCCCGCCTTCACCGCGAACCCGTTCACCGTCCACACCCGGTGGATCGAGACGGAGTTCGTCAACGAGATCAAGCCCTTCGCCGCACCCGCCGACGCGGACACGGACGACGAGGCCGGACGGGAGACCGTCGTCGTCGAGGTCGGCGGCAAGCGCCTGGAGGTGTCGCTGCCGTCCTCGCTGGGCATGTCGCTGGCCCGCACCGGCCTCGCCGCCGGCGCGAAGCCCAAGCGCCGCGCCGCGAAGAAGGCCGGCTCCGCCGCCTCGGGCGACAGCCTCGCCTCGCCCATGCAGGGCACCATCGTCAAGATCGCGGTGGAGGAGGGCCAAGAGGTCCAGGAGGGCGACCTCGTCGTCGTCCTGGAAGCCATGAAGATGGAGCAGCCGCTCAACGCGCACCGCTCCGGCACCGTCAAGGGCCTCACCGCCGAGGTCGGCGCGTCCATCACCTCCGGTGCCCTGATCTGCGAGATCAAGGGCTGACCGCCCGGCGCACTTCGAAGGGGCCCGGTCCACGTCGTGATGACGCGGACCGGGCCCCTTCGTCGCAGTGGCATCCTGGAACCCACAGAGGGTCCAAGGACCGAGGGAGGGGCAGAAGCCATGGCAGGGGCGATCCCGATGGAGACGAGCACGGCACAACCGCCGGCCCGGCCGATGCGAGCGGACGCACGCCGGAACCACGACCGGCTGGTGGGCGAGGCCCGCAGGTCCTTCGCCGAGCACGGCACGGACGCGTCGCTGGAGGACATCGCCCGGCGGGCGGGCGTGGGCATCGGCACCCTCTACCGGCACTTCCCGAACCGGGACGCCCTGATGAACGCGGTCTTCCAGGACGCCCTGGGCTCACTCCTGGACCGCTCCCGGGAGCTGGCGGCGGCGGAGGCCCCGTGCCGGGCGCTGGTGGACTGGCTGGGCGCGATCGTCACTCATGCGGGTGAGTACCGCGGGCTGGCCCACGGCCTGATGTCCGCATCGCGCGACGGGAGCTCGGCACTCGCGCAGTGCCATCTGCCCCTTCGGGAGGCGGGCGCGGGGCTGCTGCGCCGGGCCCAGGAGAGCGGGTCGGTGCGGGCCGACGTCTCGATCGACGATCTGCTCCAGCTCACCAACGCGATCGCGCTGGCGGCCGAGCAGTCGCCCGACGACCCGGAGTTGGCGGAGCGGCTGCTGCGGCTGACGCTGCGCGGGCTGAAGTAGCGGGGCGTTCCGGGGCTCCGCCCCTGCGCCCGGCGTGGTCGGCCGCAGCGCGGGGCTTCGCCCCGCCCCTTCCCGTAACCGGGGCTCCGCCCGGGCCCGCTCCTCAAACGCCGGAGGGGCTGAGAGACGCGCCCCCGACGCGGGCCTACCGCCGCCGCAGGTCCGCCACCCGGGCCCGCTGCTGCTCCCCCGGCACGTCCGCCAGCGCGGAGGCACTGCGGAGCTGCGGCCCGAGACCGCCGTTCTGCGTGCGCCGCTGGCCGGGAAGCGGCATGTCGCGGCGGGGCTGACGCCCCGGTGAGGGGCCGTCCGGTCCGGACGCGTCCGCGCCCGGACCGGCCACCGTGATCTCCACGCCCTGGTCCGCCAGGGACTGGAGCTCGGCGGCGGCCCGCTCGTCGTGGAGCGGGGGCTCGTCGGTCACCAGGCGGGTGATCAGCTCGGTGGGCACCGTCTGGAACATGGTGTCCGAGCCGAGCTTGGTGTGGTCCGCCAGGACGACCACCTCAGCGGCGGCCTGCACGAGAGCCCGGTCGACGCTGGCCGAGAGCATGTTGGAGGTGGACAGGCCACGCTCCGCGGTGAGACCGCTCCCGGAGAGGAAGGCCCGGGAGACCCGCAGTCCCTGGAGGGACTGCTCGGCCCCGCTGCCCACCAGCGCGTAGTTGCTCCCGCGCAGGGTGCCACCGGTCATGACGACTTCGACCCGGTTGGCATGGGCCAACGCCTGGGCCACCAGCAGGGAGTTGGTGACGACGGTCAGACCGGGGACCCGCGCGAGCCGGCGGGCCAGCTCCTGCGTGGTCGTGCCGGCGCCGACCACGATGGCCTCGCCCTCTCCGACGAGGCCTGCGGCCAGGTCGGCGATGGCAGTCTTCTCCGCGGTGGAGAGATGGGATTTCTGCGGAAAGCCGGACTCCCGCGTAAAACCGCCCGGCAAGACCGCACCGCCGTGCCGGCGGTCGAGGAGTCCTTCTGCCTCCAGTGCCCGCACGTCCCGCCGTACGGTCACTTCGGAGGTCTGGACGACGCGGGCGAGCTCACGGAGCGATACCGCCCCGTTGGCACGCACCATTTCGAGGATCAACTGACGACGTTCTGCAGCGAACACGGAACTGACAGTAACCTGACCTCAGGTGAGTTTTCAGCAGTTTGCGCCGAATAACAGAAGTTGTACTTCAAAGGGGCCTCCAAGTGGTATAGGAGGCCCCTTTGTTGTTCGGCGGTGATCGTCAGGCGGTCGCCGTGCTGCCCGGACTGCCGTCCAGTTGCGACGATATGCCGGAAATACCGTGTTTGACGGGCTCTCAGCCCTCGCCCGTGAGCTTGCGGGTGTGCAACTGCCGGGCCACTTCGGCGATCGATCCGGACAGGGACGGGTACACGGTGAATGCGTTTGCGATCTGTTCCACCGTCAGGTTGTTGTCGACCGCGATCGAGATGGGGTGAATCAGCTCGCTGGCGCGCGGCGCGACCACGCACCCGCCGACCACGATGCCCGTACCGGGGCGGCAGAAGATCTTGACGAAGCCGTCGCGGATGCCCTGCATCTTGGCGCGCGGGTTGCGCAGCAGCGGCAGCTTCACCACCCGGGCCTCGATCTTGCCCGCGTCCACCTCGGCCTGGCTGTAGCCGACGGTGGCGATCTCCGGGTCGGTGAAGACGTTGGCGGAGACGGCCTTGAGGTTCAGCGGTGCGACCGCGTCGCCCAGGAAGTGGTACATCGCGATGCGGCCCTGCATCGCGGCGACCGAGGCCAGCGCGAAGATCCCGGTGACGTCGCCGGCCGCGTAGACGCCGGGAGCGCTGGTGCGCGAGACGCGGTCGGTGAGGACGTGCCCGGAGTCCTTGAGCCGTACGCCGGCCTCCTCCAGCCCCATGCCCGCGGTGTTCGGGATCGCGCCGACCGCCATCAGGCAGTGCGAGCCGGTGATGACCCGGCCGTCGGCCAGCGTCACCTCGACCCGGTCGCCGACGCGCTTGGCGGACTGGGCGCGGGAGCGGGCCATGACGTTCATCCCGCGGCGGCGGAAGACGTCCTCCAGGACGGCGGCGGCGTCCGGGTCCTCGCCGGGCAGCACCCGGTCGCGGGAGGAGACGAGGGTGACGCGCGAGCCGAGCGCCTGGTAGGCCCCGGCGAACTCGGCACCGGTGACACCGGATCCGACGACGATGAGCTCCTCGGGAAGCTCGTCGAGGTCGTAGACCTGGGTCCAGTTCAGGATGCGCTCGCCGTCGGGCTGCGCGTCCGGGATCTCCCGGGGGTGGCCGCCGGTCGCTATCAGCACGGCGTCGGCGGTCAGCCGCTCCTCGGTGCCGTCCGCGGCGGTGACGACGACCTGGCGGGACCCGTCGGCGGCCTGGAGCCCGTCGAGCCGGCCCCGGCCGCGCATCACACGGGCGCCGGCCCGGGTGACGGAGGCGGTGATGTCGTGGGACTGGGCGAGTGCGAGGCGCTTGACCCGGCGGTTGACCTTCCCGAGGTCCACGCCGACGACCCGGGCGGCCTGCTCCACGTGCGGGGTGTCGTCGGCGACGATGATGCCCAACTCCTCGTACGAGGAGTCGAAGGTGGTCATCACCTCGGCCGTGGCGATCAGGGTCTTCGAGGGCACGCAGTCGGTGAGGACCGAGGCCCCGCCGAGACCGTCGCAGTCGACGACGGTCACCTCCGCACCGAGCTGGGCGCCCACCAGGGCTGCCTCGTAGCCGCCGGGGCCGCCGCCGATGATCACGATCCGGGTCACGAAAAGTCCGCCTCGCGTTGGGTTACCCCGCGGCCGCCCTGCCGCCCCGGCCGGGGGTCCGGGGGATCGCCCCGGGGGAATGCAGTACGTACTCCATTGTCCCGCACGCGCCAAGGTGCTTCGCCCCGGGGCCCTCCATACGGGAAAGAGGGCGTCCGCCGCACGGGAACGAGCGGCCCGCACGCCGAGGCGCGCGCCGCCCCGCACTCCTCCGACCGGGGCCTTCGTCACAGGAACCGCCGCTCCCGCGCCCACCTCCCGTACCCTCGGTCCCATGTCGCTCTACGCCGCGTACGCCGGCAACCTCGACGCGCGGCTGATGACCCGCCGCGCTCCGCATTCCCCGATGCGCAGCACCGGCTGGCTCAACGGCTGGCGGCTGACCTTCGGCGGGGAGCAGATGGGCTGGGAAGGGGCGCTGGCCACCGTGGTGGAGGCGCCGCGCTCCCAGGTCTTCGTCGCGCTGTACGACCTGGCGCCGATGGACGAGGACTCGATGGACCGCTGGGAGGGTGTCGGACTCGACATCTACCGGCGGATGCGGGTGCGGGTGCACACCCTGGACGGCGAGGAGCCGGCCTGGATGTACGTGCTGAACGGCTACGAGGGCGGACTGCCCTCGGCGCGCTATCTCGGCGAGATCGCGGACGCCGCGGAGTCGGCCGGCGCACCGCACGACTATGTGATGGAACTGCGCAAGCGCCCCTGCTGACCAGGGCGGACCGGACCCGGTCACGCCGTCTTCGTGCAAAAGCACAAAGACCTGCGGCGCGTCTTTGCGCCAGGACATCTACGCGCGTAGGGATTCAGCGGTTACCCTCGTCCGCGTGAACGCATCTGTTATTCCGGACAACATCCAGGGCGACCCGCGGGCCGCCGCCGCCGGGGCCGCCGCCCGCCTGCGCGAGCTGACCGGCACCGAGACCCATGACGTCGCCCTGGTCATGGGCTCCGGCTGGGCGCCCGCGGGCGACGCACTCGGCGTCCCGGAGGCCGAGTTCCCCGTGACCGACCTGCCCGGCTTCCCGGCGCCCGCCGTCGAGGGCCACGGCGGCACGGTCCGCTCGTACCGGATCGGCGAGAAGCGCGTGCTGGTCTTCCTCGGCCGTACGCACTTCTACGAGGGCCGGGGCGTCGCCGCCGTCGCCCACGGGGTCCGTACGGCGGTGGCCGCGGGCTGCGGAACCGTCATCCTGACGAACGGCTGCGGCGGTCTGCGCGAGGGCATGCGCCCGGGGCAGCCGGTCCTGATCAGCGACCACATCAACCTGACGGCGGCCTCCCCGATCATCGGCGCCAACTTCGTCGACCTGACCGACCTGTACTCGCCGCGCCTGCGCGCGCTGTGCAAGGAGATCGACGGGACCCTCGAAGAGGGCGTCTACGTCCAGTTCCCCGGCCCGCACTACGAGACCCCGGCCGAGATCAATATGGTCCGGGTCATGGGCGGCGACCTGGTGGGCATGTCCACGGTCCTGGAGGCCATCGCGGCCCGGGAGGCGGGCGCGGAGGTGCTCGGTCTCTCCCTCGTCACCAACCTGGCGGCGGGCCTGTCCGGAGAGCCCCTCAACCACGAGGAGGTCCTCCAGGCCGGCCGCGACTCGGCGACCCGGATGGGCGCGCTGCTGTCGAGGGTGCTGGAGCGCGTCTAGGGCGTGTTTCGAAAGTAGCGCCGTCCGCCCGGAGGGCGGGCGCGGCGGCGTCCGGTACGTGCGATCGCAAGGCGGAGGGCCGCCCCGATACTGGATGTACCGGGGTGATCCCGGCAACGCGGCGAGGGATGGGGCCTCCCCTGCTCGAGCGAAGCCGAGAGCTTGGGAAAGTGCCAGACGCCGCCGAGCAGGCGGGACTTTCGAAACGCGCCCCAGGGGCCTGCCGCAGCCGATCAGGCTGTGTTTCAGCCCGCCCGGCTGCGCTTCCGGCCCGCACCGGCCCCGTTTTCAGCCCGTCCCGGCGCTTCCTTTTCAGCCCGTCCGGCGTTCGAGGAGCGGGGTCCGGGGCGAAGCCCCGGTTTCGGGAAGGGGCGGGGAGGGGAACAGCCCGCGCAGCGCCCACCCCACCCCACCCGCACCCCCGCCCCTCACCCGCACCCCACCCCGTACCCCCTTCCACACACCCCCGAAAGGCGGCCCCCGTGCAGCACGACCTCATCGCGCAGGCCAGGACCTGGCTGGCCGAGGACCCCGACCCCGACACGCGCGCGGAGCTGG
Organism: Streptomyces sp. NPDC102283; assembly: GCF_044766265.1. Lineage (NCBI taxonomy): Bacteria > Bacillati > Actinomycetota > Actinomycetes > Kitasatosporales > Streptomycetaceae > Streptomyces > Streptomyces sp. NPDC102283. The sequence continues at coordinate 634,071 of NZ_JBIWLQ010000001.1, read as the reverse complement.
GCGCGATCATCGAGGCGGGTGACACCGCCGAGCTGGCCGCCCGGTTCGCGGGCACGCTCCAGTTCGGCACCGCCGGGCTGCGCGGGGAGCTGGGAGCCGGGCCCATGCGGATGAACCGGTCCGTGGTGATCCGGGCGGCGGCGGGCCTCGCCGCCTACCTCAAGGCGCGGGGCGAGGAGGGCGGCCTCGTCGTCATCGGCTACGACGCCCGCTACAAGTCGGAGGACTTCGCGCGTGACACCGCGGCCGTGATGACGGGGGCCGGACTGCGCGCCGCCGTGCTGCCCCGCCCGCTCCCCACCCCTGTACTGGCGTTCGCCATAAGGCATCTGGGCGCGGTCGCCGGGGTCGAGGTCACCGCCAGCCACAACCCGCCGCGCGACAACGGCTACAAGGTCTACCTCGGCGACGGCTCGCAGATCGTGCCTCCGGCCGACGGCGAGATCGCCGCCGCCATCGACGCGGTCGGCCCACTGGCCGGCGTGGAGCGCCCCGAGGACGGCTGGGAGACCCTCGGCGAGGAGGTCCTGGCCGCCTACCTCGCCCGTACGGACGCGGTCCTGGCCCCCGGCAGCCCCCGTACGGCACGCACCGTCCACACCGCGCTGCACGGCGTCGGGACCTCCGTGCTGACCGCCGCCTTCGAGCGCGCCGGGTTCCCTGCACCGGTCCTCGTCGCCGAGCAGGCCGAGCCGGACCCCGCGTTCCCCACCGTGGCCTTCCCCAACCCGGAGGAGCCCGGCGCGATGGATCTCGCCTTCGCCACCGCGCGCCGGGCGGCGCCGGACCTGATCATCGCCAACGACCCGGACGCGGACCGCTGCGCCGTCGCCGTGCCCGACACCGCCACGGAGGGCGGCTGGCGGATGCTGCGCGGCGACGAGGTGGGCGCGCTGCTCGCCGCGCACCTGGTGGAGCGGGGCGTGAGCGGCGTGTTCGCCGAGTCGATCGTGTCGTCGTCGCTGCTCGGCCGGATCGCGGAGGAGGCGGGCCTCGGATACGAGGAGACGCTGACGGGCTTCAAGTGGATCGCCCGGGTGGACGGCCTGCGGTACGGGTACGAGGAGGCGCTCGGCTACTGCGTGGACCCCGAGGGCGTCCGCGACAAGGACGGCATCACCGCCGCCCTGCTCGTCGCCGAGCTGGCCTCCGTACTCAAGGAGCGGGGCCGCACTCTCCTGGACCTGCTGGACGACCTGGCCCTCGCGCACGGCCTGCACGCCACCGACCAGCTCTCGGTGCGGGTGGAGGACCTCTCCGTCATCGCGGACGCCATGGCCCGGCTCCGCGAGCAGCCGCCGACCGCGCTGGCCGGCCTCGCCGTCATCTCGGCCGAGGACCTGTCGCGGGGCACGGACAGGCTGCCGCCCACCGACGGGCTGCGCTACCACCTGGAGGGCGCCCGGGTGATCGTCCGCCCGAGCGGCACCGAGCCGAAGCTGAAGTGCTACCTGGAGGTCGTCGTCCCGGTGGCGGACGCGGCCGGGCTGCCCGCCGCGCGGGCCCGGGGCGCCGAACTGCTCGCCGGGATCAAGCGGGACCTCGCGGCGGCCGCGGGGATCTGACGCGCCGTTCCCACGCCGAAGGGCCGGCACCCCTCTCCGGGGTGCCGGCCCTTCGGCGTCCGTTGGCGTCGGCCTCAGCCGGTCGCCCCCACCACCACGAGCAGGACGGCCCCCGCGACGGCCGGGGCGATCACCTCGTACGCCCAGCGCACGGAGCCCCGGTCCGCGCCCTCGGCCGTCGTGCCGCCGGAGCGCTCGGCCAGGTCCCGCAGATCGCGCACGGTCTGGTCGGCGGAGGCGGTGCGCGCGGCGGTGTCGCGGACGTCGGCGCTGACCGACGTACGGCCGTAGGGGTCGTCGTGCGCCGCGCGGGCCGCGCTGCGCGCCGCGCGCTTGCGGGCGCGCAGGGAGACCGGGATGGCCCACAGCTGGTACTTCGTGCCGTCCTGGGCGAGCAGCTCGGAGGAGTACGAGGCCCGTACGTCGGCGACCTCGGTCCAGGGCAGCTGGATCGTCCGGAACGGGTTGCGGATCCGGATGCGCTCGTCGTCCGCGAAGACGGCGGGCCGCAGGGTGAAGGCCACGACCAGCGGCACCACCAGGAGCAGCGCGGCCGCCGCCAGCCAGGGCACCCGCCCCTCGCCCCGGATCATGGCGTCCCCGGCCATCCAGGCGACCAGCAGGAGCAGCAGCGACCCGCAGACCAGTGCGGCGACGGAACGGTAGGTCCGTGTCGCGGGGTGCGGCTCTGCGGGAGGTGTGGGGCTCGTCATGGGGCCGATTCTGCCTGACGGGCGCGGAGGGCGGCGGAGCGGCCGCACCGCACGGCCGCCCGGCCGTGACGCCCGGAGGAGTGGGGCGCGCGCGGGGCAGGGTGCGGGACGCACGGACGGCCCGGCCCCCTGTACAGGTCGCTACGCGCGTAGATATGCTCCTCTGGTGACCATGCCCACCACTGCTCCCGCATTTTCCGACGCGACGGCGTCCGACAGTGCGCTGCGCCGCTTCCTGTTCGGGCTGCCCGGCGTCGACGCCGTCGGCCTCGAAGCGCGCGCCGCCTCCCTCGGAACCCGTTCGATCAAGACGACGGCCAAGGCGTACGCCATCGATCTCGCCATCTCGATGATCGACCTGACGACGCTGGAAGGCGCGGACACCCCGGGCAAGGTCCGGGCTCTCGCCACCAAGGCCGTCAACCCCGACCCCACCGACCGCACGACGCCCCGCACCGCCGCGGTCTGCGTCTATCCCGACATGGCGGCCACCGCCGCCGCCGCGCTGGCCGGGTCCGGCGTGAAGGTGGCGTCCGTGGCGACCGCCTTCCCGGCGGGCCGTGCCGCGCTGGACGTCAAGCTCGCGGACGTCCGCGACGCCGTGGCGGCCGGGGCCGACGAGATCGACATGGTGATCGACCGGGGGGCGTTCCTCTCCGGCCGGTTCCTGAAGGTGTACGAGGAGATCCTCGCCGTGAAGGCGGAGTGCGGGACCGCCCGCCTCAAGGTGATCTTCGAGACCGGCGAGCTGTCCACGTACGACAACATCCGCCGGGCCTCCTGGATCGGGATGCTGGCGGGCGCGGACTTCATCAAGACCTCGACCGGCAAGGTGGCCGTCAACGCCACCCCCGCCAACACCCTCCTCATGCTGGAGGCCGTCCGCGACTTCCGGGCGCAGACCGGCACGCAGATCGGCGTGAAGCCGGCCGGCGGCATCCGCACCACCAAGGACGCGGTGAAGTTCCTGGTGCTGGTGAACGAGACCGCGGGCGAGGACTGGCTGGACCCGCACTGGTTCCGGTTCGGCGCTTCCAGCCTGCTCAACGACCTGCTGATGCAGCGCCAGAAGCTCAGCACCGGCCGTTACTCCGGCCCCGATTACGTGACGGTGGACTGATAGCCATGGCATCCGCATTCGAGTACGCACCGGCGCCGGAGTCCCGCTCCGTCGTCGACATCGCCCCGTCCTACGGGCTCTTCATCGACGGGGAGTTCACCGAGGCCGCCGACGGCAAGGTCTTCAAGACCGTCTCGCCGAGCAGCGAGGAAGTCCTCTCCGAGGTCGCGCGGGCCGGCGCGGCGGACGTGGACCGGGCCGTGAAGGCGGCCCGCAAGGCGTTCGAGAAGTGGTCGGCGCTGCCCGGCTCCGAGCGCGCCAAGTACCTGTTCCGGATCGCCCGGATCATCCAGGAGCGCAGCCGCGAGCTGGCCGTCCTCGAAACCCTCGACAACGGCAAGCCGATCAAGGAGACCCGCGACGCGGACCTGCCGCTGGTCGCGGCGCACTTCTTCTACTACGCGGGCTGGGCCGACAAGCTGGACCACGCGGGGTACGGGGCGAACCCCCGTCCGCTGGGCGTGGCGGGACAGGTCATCCCGTGGAACTTCCCGCTGCTGATGCTCGCGTGGAAGATCGCCCCGGCGCTCGCCACGGGCAACACGGTGGTCCTCAAGCCCGCCGAGACGACCCCGCTCAGCGCGCTGTTCTTCGCGGACATCTGCCGCCAGGCGGGACTCCCCAGGGGCGTCGTCAACATCCTCACCGGTTACGGGGACGCGGGCGAGGCCCTCGTCACGCACCCGGACGTGAACAAGGTCGCCTTCACCGGTTCGACCGCCGTCGGCAAGGCCATCGCGCGCTCCGTCGCGGGCACGGACAAGAAGGTCACGCTGGAGCTGGGCGGCAAGGGCGCGAACATCGTGTTCGACGACGCGCCGATCGACCAGGCCGTCGAGGGCATCGTCACCGGGATCTTCTTCAACCAGGGCCAGGTCTGCTGCGCCGGTTCCCGGCTGCTGGTCCAGGAGTCGGTCCAGGAGGAGGTGCTGGACGCCCTGAAGCGCCGGCTGTCCACGCTGCGCCTGGGCGACCCGCTGGACAAGAACACCGACATCGGCGCGATCAACTCCGCCGAGCAGCTCGCGCGGATCACCGCCCTGGTGGAGACCGGCGAGGCGGAGGGCGCGGAGCGCTGGAGCGCCCCCTGCGAACTGCCGTCGTCGGGTTACTGGTTCGCCCCGACGCTCTTCACGAACGTCACCCAGGCGCACACGGTGGCCCGTGACGAGATCTTCGGCCCGGTGCTCTCCGTCCTCTCCTTCCGCACCCCGGACGAGGCGGTCGCCAAGGCGAACAACAGTCAGTACGGCCTCTCGGCCGGCATCTGGACGGAGAAGGGCTCCCGCATCCTCGCGGTGGCGAACAAGCTCCGCGCGGGCGTCGTCTGGGCCAACACGTTCAACAAGTTCGACCCGACGTCGCCGTTCGGCGGCTACAAGGAGTCGGGCTACGGCCGCGAGGGCGGCCGCCACGGCCTGGAGGCGTACCTCGATGTCCGATAACAACCGACTTGGCGTCTTCAAGACCTACAAGCTGTACGTCGGGGGCAAGTTCCCCCGCTCCGAGAGCGGCCGGGTGTACGAGGTGAGCGACTCCAAGGGCCAGTGGCTGGCGAACGCGCCGCAGTCCTCCCGCAAGGACGCGCGCGACGCGGTCGTGGCCGCGCGCAAGGCGTTCGGCGGCTGGTCGGGCGCGACCGCGTACAACCGCGGCCAGGTCCTCTACCGCGTCGCGGAGATGCTGGAGGGCCGCAAGGACCAGTTCGTCCGTGAGGTGGCCGCCTCCGAGGGGCTGTCGAAGTCCAAGGCGGCGGCCGTCGTGGACGCGGCGATCGACCGCTGGGTCTGGTACGCGGGCTGGACCGACAAGATCGGGCAGATCTCCGGCGGGGCGAACCCGGTCGCGGGCCCCTTCTTCAACCTCTCCACCCCCGAGCCGACCGGCGTCGTCGCGGTCCTCGCACCGCGGAAGTCGTCGTTCCTCGGCCTGGTCTCGGTGATCGCCCCGGTCATCGCGACCGGCAACACGGCGGTCGTCGTCGCCTCTGCCGACGCCCCGCTGCCCGCGCTGTCGCTGGGCGAGGTGCTGGCCACCTCCGACGTCCCCGGCGGCGTGGTCAACATCCTGTCGGGCGTCACGGCGGAGCTGGCGGCCCCGCTCGCCGCCCACCAGGACGTCAACGCGATCGACCTCACCGGTGCGGACACCGCCCTGGCGAAGGAGCTGGAGATCGCGGCCGCGGACAACCTGAAGCGCGTCCTGCGCCCGGGCCTCCTCGACGCGGACGGCGCGGCGGACGCCTCGGACTGGACGCTCTCCCCCGGCACGCACCGCCTGACGGCGTTCCTGGAGACCAAGACGGTGTGGCACCCGACGGGCGCCCTGGGAGCCGCCGGCTCCTCGTACTGACGCACACCCGATGCCCGGACGGGGCCGCCCTCCCACCCCGGGGCGGCCCCGTCCGCCGTCTCTCCGCGCCGCGGGCGTCAGCCGGTGACGAGCCCGGTGACCGCCCCCACCACCGGCAGGTCGCCCAGCGAGCCGCCGCTGGTGATCGGGTCCGTGAGGACGGCCGTGGTCAGCGGCTTGAAGTCCCCGATCTGGGTGCCCACGGCGTTGTCCAGCGGGTCCACCCCGGTGTTGGCCAGCGGGTCCAGCTGGAGGTCGGTGATCGGGGCGACGCTGCTGGCCAGCGAGGTCCCGAGCGCGCTGGTCACCGCCGGCCCGGCCGTCTCGCCGACCGCCTGGAGGGCCGAGGCGCCCTGGTCCGGGATCTCCGCGACCGGGGGCAGCTGGACGGCCCCCGCGGAGCCCGCACCGGCCCCCAGGGCGGCCCCCAGCGCGGTGATGGTCAGACCCGCGCGCAGCAGGACGCGACGTTCGGGCTTACGTGCATGAAGTGCCATGTTTTCCACCTGATCGAACCTGGTCGGGTAATCGTCTGTGCGCGCAGAGTAGTTGAGGTGTGATGCTGGATACCAACAGGAGGCCCGAGGGGTCCCCTGCGCGGGTCAATGCCTCACACTTCTGTTCTGTGAGTTCCCAACCGATCCCGACCCGCGTCGTGCTGCTCGCGGGCCCCTCCGGCTCCGGCAAGTCCGTCCTGGCCGCCCGCACCGGCCTGCCGGTGCTGCGCCTGGACGACTTCTACAAGGAGCACGACGACCCGACGCTGCCCCGGGTCCCCGGCTCCACGGACATCGACTGGGACTCCGCCCGGTCCTGGGACGCGGACGCGGCGGTGGCCGCCATCGCCGAGCTGTGCCGGCGCGGCCGTACGGACGTTCCGGTGTACGACATCGCCACCAGCTCCCGTACGGACCACGAGGCCTTCCACATCGAGCGGTCACCGCTGTTCGTGGCGGAGGGCATCTTCGCGGCGGACATCGTCGAACGCTGCCAGGACCTGGGGCTGCTGGCGGACGCGCTGTGCCTGCGCGGCCGCCCGTCCACCACGTTCCGGCGGCGGCTGGTGCGGGATCTGCGCGAGGGCCGCAAGTCGGTGCCGTTCCTGCTGCGGCGGGGCTGGCGGCTGATGCGGGCCGAACGCCGCATCGTGGCCCGCCAGACGGCCCTGGGGGCGTACCCCTGCGGCAAGGAAGAGGCGCTGGGGCGGTTCGCCGCCGCGGCGGCCGGGCGGTGCCGCAGAGCGGGCGTGGGGGCGCCGGTCCCGGAGTAGGGACGGGCACCCCGCTCGCGCTCAGCCGGTGGGGGCCGCGCAGCCGAAGGTCTTGGCGGCGGCCTTCTCGAAGGGCTCGACGTAGGCGCCCCGCTGGGGAAGGTCCGCGTGGAGCTTGCTCGCTTCCAGGTACTGCTGTCCCGAGTCCACCGCCAGGTAGAGGGGGTCGCCCTCCGCGCAGCGCAGGATGAATCCAGCACCCTTGTCCACGATTTCCGCCTCCCGGCCGCCCCGCGCCGCGCCGGTGACCGTGCCCGGAAACTTCCGCATGGCGGCGATGAGCAGCGGGTCCCGGGAGGCCGTGTACTTCATGAAGCCGTCCGCACGGACATAGCCGCGCGTCTCGTCGTCCAGGGTCAGCTTGCAGGTCCACAGGTCGGTGGGGGCCTTCTGCCCCTCGTCGAGGACCTTCACCCCTGCCGGCACCTGGCCCGCCACGGTCAGGCCGTCCAGGCCGCACACCTGTCCCGCGGAGACCGGGCGGGCGGCGTCGGAGCGCGGAGGCACGAGCGTTCCGGGCTTCCCGGGGAGGTCACCGCATCCGGTCCGGGCCGCGATGGTCCGTACGGTGTCGGTGGCCAGGGCGGCGAAGGCGGCACGGTCGGCAGCCGGTTCGGTGATGTTGAACTCGGCGACCACGGGCCGGTCCGTCCAGCACTTCTCGGGCAGCATGACCCACGCCTTGTGAGCGTCGACCCCGCCGGTCACCTCGCCGCTGAAGAACGAAGTGCCCGTCGGGTAGGGCTGACTCTCGAACGTCAGCGGATCGTAGCCCCGTACTCCCCAGAGCCGAACAGTCAGCCGGCTCTCGCCCGAGCCGAGGACGACGGACGACTTCTCGACTCCGCACGTCGTATCCGTCAGGTCGTCGTCATCCAGACCGTCCCCTTCGGCGTCCAGACGCCCGGACCCCGGAAGGACCGCGTCCGCCTTCTCCGCCGAGACCAGGTCCCCACAGAGCCGGTCCGCCGTCGTCACGTTGGTGTTGCGCCAGGCGTGCAACAGCCCCGCGATCACCACGACCACGGCGGCCACGACCGCCCAGACCTTCCACGCCGGACGCGTACGGCCCACTGCTCTGCTCACTTGTTCACTTCCTGGTTCGCGGGGGCCGCGGGCAACGGCGCCGACCACACCGTAACGGTCGGGGCGCGCGGAGAAGCGGGGCCGTACAGGACCCCCCGGCCCGTACGACCCCGCTGTGTCTCCCCCGTGACCCGCGCCTCCCCCGAAGCGACGGGCCGTTCCCCCGCGGTGGTTCCCCCGAACCCCCTCGTTCCCCGTTTGTTACTGCTCCCCCGTGCCCCCGTACTTCCCCCGTGGCCCCGCCTCCCCCGAGACGGAGGGCCCAGCCTCAGGCCACCAACTCGCCGAAGGACTCCTGCTCGTCACGTCCGAAGCTGAGGACCTCGTCCTCGCGCAGCCGGCGCAGGGAGCGCCAGATGCTGGACTTCACCGTGCCGACACTGATGTCGAGGATCGACGCGATCTCCGGGTCGGTGCGGCCCTCGTAGTACCGCAGGACCAGCATCGTGCGCTGGAGTTCGGGCAGCCGGGCGAGTGCCTGCCACAGCACCGCCCGCAGCTCCGTGCCGCGCATCGCGTCCGTGTCGCCCACCGTCTCCGGCAGCTCCTCGGTCGGGTATTCGTTGAGCTTGCGCCTGCGCCAGGCGCTGATGTGCAGATTGGTCATGGTGCGGCGCAGATAGCCGCCGACCGCCGCCTTGTCGCTGATCCGGTGCCACGCCCGGTACGTCGAGAAGAGGGCGCTCTGCAGCAGGTCCTCGGCCTCGAACCGGTCACCGGTCAGGTGGTAGGCGGTCGCGTACAGGGAGGCCCGTCGCTCCTGGACGTAGGCCGTGAACGCCGCTTCGGCGTCCGCGTCTCCCGCCCGGGCCGTGCGGTCCCCCGTGGCCTCCCCGTACGCGCCCGCCGCCCTCCTGGGCGCGTCAACCACCGTCATGTACGGCATGCGCACCTGCTCCGCCGCCGTCTGGTGCTGACGCCCGGCGCTCCGAACACACCCCCGCATGTTCATCGCACCGGACTTCTCCGTGCTCCGCCCGACGTCGTGGAGACGCGTGACTACTGCGCTTGAGCTGGTGCTGTGCAGTGCGTTCATCTCGCGCCCCCTATCGGTGGAGTTCGTTCGTTCCCTGCTGTCGAAGAGCTTGCCGGGGCAGTTTCATGGCGCTGTCCCCCGACTGTCACAGGCCTGTCACAGGGGTGGTCGGGGCCGTGCCCTGACAATCGAACCGGGCCACAGGTCGAACTGAAGCGCCACCATGGGCCAGAATGACGTTCGTGCCTTTCCTGTTGCTGATCGAGGACGACGACGCCATCCGCACGGCCCTCGAACTCTCGTTGTCACGCCAGGGCCACCGTGTGGCCACCGCGGCGACGGGAGAGGACGGCCTGGAGCTGCTGCGCGAGCAGCGGCCCGACCTGGTCGTGCTGGATGTGATGCTGCCCGGGATCGACGGTTTCGAGGTGTGCCGGCGTATCCGCCGCACCGACCAGCTGCCGATCATTCTGCTGACCGCGCGCAGCGACGACATCGACGTCGTGGTGGGACTGGAGTCCGGCGCGGACGACTATGTGGTGAAACCCGTCCAGGGCCGGGTGCTGGACGCCCGGATCCGGGCGGTGCTGCGCCGCGGGGAGCGCGAGTCGACCGACTCGGCGACCTTCGGCAACGTGGTGATCGACCGCTCCGCCATGACCGTCACCAAGGACGGCGAGGACCTCCAGCTCACGCCGACCGAGCTGCGGCTCCTGCTGGAGCTGAGCCGCCGTCCCGGCCAGGCCCTGTCCCGGCAGCAGTTGCTGCGCCTGGTGTGGGAGCACGACTACCTGGGCGACTCCCGTCTGGTGGACGCCTGTGTGCAGCGGCTGCGCGCGAAGGTGGAGGACGTGCCGTCCTCGCCGACCCTGATCCGTACGGTGCGGGGCGTGGGCTACCGGCTGGACTCGCCTCAGTGACCGAAACCGCCAAGCGGTCCCTGCGCGCCGGTCTGCGCTGGACCAGTCTGCGGCTGCGCCTGGTCGTGGTGTTCGCGCTGGTGGCGCTGACGGCCGCGGTGTCCGCTTCGGGGATCGCGTACTGGCTCAACCGCGAGGCCGTGCTGACCCGTACCCAGGACACCGCGCTCGACGACTTCCGGCGGCAGATGCAGGAGACCGCGGCGGGGCTGCCGACGCGTCCCACCAAGGACGACCTCCAGCGGGCCGCCGGGGAGATGGCGTCCAGCGGTCCGGGCTACAGCGTGCTGCTGGAGGCCGAACGCGAGCGCGGCAAGCCGATCGTGGGCTACTCCGACCTGGACACCTTCACCCGGGCCGATGTGCCGGACTCGTTGCAGGAGCAGGTGGCCCGCAAGCAGCCGCTGACGTCGAGCAACGAGCACGAATACCACCTGTTCTGGCAGCGGACGAGCATAGCGGGCACGCCGTACCTGGTCGCCGGTACGCGGATCATCGGCGGCGGCCCGACCGGTTACATGCTCAAGTCCCTCGACCAGGAACGGCAGGACCTCAACTCGCTGGCCTGGTCGCTGGGGATCGCCACCGCTCTCGCGCTGGTCGGCTCGGCGCTGCTCGCGCAGGCCGCCGCGACGACCGTGCTGCGTCCGGTGCAGCGGCTCGGCGACGCGGCCCGCAAGCTCGGCGAGGGCAAGCTCGACACCCGGCTGGAGGTGTCCGGCACGGACGAACTCGCCGAACTCTCCCGTACGTTCAACAGAACGGCCGGTTCGCTGGAGAAGAAGGTCGCGGACATGAGCGCGCGGGAGGAGGCGAGCCGCCGGTTCGTCGCCGACATGTCGCACGAGCTGCGCACCCCGCTGACCGCGATCACCGCGGTGGCCGAGGTGCTGGAGGACGAGGCGGACACCCTCGACCCGATGATCGCGCCCGCGGTGCATCTGGTGGTCAGCGAGACCCGGCGGCTGAACGACCTGGTGGAGAACCTGATGGAGGTGACCCGCTTCGACGCGGGCACGGCCCGGCTGGTGCTGGACACGGTCGACGTGGCCGACCAGGTGACCGCGTGCATCGACGCGCGGGCCTGGCTGGACGCGGTGGACCTGGACGCGGAGCGCGGCATGATGGTCCGGCTCGATCCGCGCCGGCTGGACGTGATCCTGGCCAATCTGATCGGCAACGCCCTCAAGCACGGGGGTTCGCCGGTGGGCGTGCGGGTGCGGACCGAGGGCGAGGAACTGGTCATCGAGGTACGGGACCACGGTCCGGGCATCCCCGAGGACGTGCTGCCGCACGTCTTCGACCGGTTCTACAAGGCCAGCGCCTCCCGGCCGCGGTCGGAGGGCAGCGGGCTCGGCCTCTCCATCGCCATGGAGAACGCGCACATCCACGGCGGTGACATCACCGCGGCGAACTCGCCGGACGGCGGCGCCGTCTTCGAACTGCGGCTGCCGCGCGACGCCGAGAAGCTCGCGCACCACGACGAACCGGGGGCCAACGCCCCGGACGAGAACGGGGCGACGTGAAGCGCGGCGAGGTCACGTACCGGCGAGGACCGCTCCGGCGGCGTACGGCGGCCTCGTTGGCGGCCGTACTGGCGGCCGCCGCGCTGGCCTCCGGGTGCGGGATCCGTACGACCTCGGTGCCGGTGGACGCGGGGGCCGCGCCCTCCCGGGTGCCGTGCCGGCTGTCGTCGTCGGACGTCGCCACCCGGTCGCCGGGCGGCGTGAGCGCCACGGTGTATCTCGTGTGCACCTCGCAGCTGGTCACCGTGGACCGCCCGGTGGCGGCGGACGCGACCGGCACCGACCCCCTGGTGGTCGCCCGGGCGCTGCTGGAGGAGGTCCAGCAGGCGCCGCCCGCGAACGAGCGGCGGGCCGGGTTCACCACCGCGGTTCCGGCGGGGCTGCGGGTGACTCCGGTCCGGGACGGCGACCCGGCGGGCGCCGTGCGCCTCAGCAGCCAGCCGGAGGACCTGTCGGCGGAGGCGCTGGCCCAGCTGGTGTGCACGTACGCGGAGAGCGAGACGCTGGTCCGGGACGGGTCCGTGGTGCTCGGCGGGCCCGGGGACTACCCGCCGCGCGGTTATCTGTGCACCTCGCAGACGAAGTCCCGGCCGGGCGACCTGGCCACGCCGGACGGCGTCCGGCTGGACTGACGCGGGTCCCGCGCGGCCGGGCGGCTCTCCCGGTCCGGGGCCTCCCGGCAGAGCCACCCGGGAGGCGGGCGGCGACGGCGCGGAACCGATCCTGCCGGTCGCGGCGTCTTGGTGGACGTGCGTCACAGTTCGGACGGCCAGACCGTCATCCACTTCCGCGCGGCGGGGGTCACTCTCCTTGTCGCGCATCTGCTGTTCGTCGGGTGGCTGACGCTGCGCCCGCTGGACGTTCCCTGGATCACGGCGGCGAATTTCGAGCCGCTCGCCGGGATCAGGGCCGACCTCGCGCTGGGACCGGCCGAGGCGGCCCGCCGGATCGGCGGGGCGCTGTCGCTGCTGGCCCCGCTGGGGGTGCTGCTGCCGATGGCCGGCGGGCGGATCTTCGTCTCCCCCTGGGTCTCACTGCTGCGTACGGTCGCCGCCGGGGCGCTGATCTCGATGGCCATCGAGCTGGGCCAGACCGGGGTGCCCGGTCAGATCGTCGACATCGACTCGCTGCTGCTGAACACCACCGGGGTGGTGCTGGCCCATCTGCTGGTCGTCCCGGTCTTCCGGGCGCGGCTGCGCCGCCGGGGACTGCCGGGGGTGCGGGACCTGCCCTGCTACCGGCAGGAGACCCGTCTCAGGGACGAGGCCCCTGGGGGGTCGACCCCGACGATTACCGGGGTGGGCCTCGCCCCGTAGAGCGATGCTTTGTCCCCCTTCGCGGCGCACCATGGATACATCGGGGAGCGCACAAGGCCGCTCCTCACGCAACGGTTCGCGAAGGAGCCCACCATGGCCGCACTTGTCCGCCCCCGCGAAGGCCGCATGATCGGCGGAGTGTGCGCGGGCCTCGCCCGGCGCTTCGGTATCTCCGCCGGCACGATGCGCGTCATCTTCGTCGTCTCCTGTCTGCTGCCCGGCCCGCAGTTCCTGCTCTACCTGGCGCTGTGGGCGCTGCTGCCGTCGGAGAAGTCAGCCTCCTCCGCGACGGCCTGGTGACGCGCCGCATCACGGGGAGCGGAAAACGCGCGGTGGGGGGGCCCCCCCCGGGGCGGGGGGGGGGCCCCCCCGGCGGGGGGGGGGGGGCCCGGGGGCCCGCGCGCGGGGCCGGGGGGGCCCCCCCCCCCCCCCCCCC